>JBCCHB010000002.1:0-245724 GCA_039028975.1 Chloroflexota bacterium | reverse complement strand
GATAGGCACGTTATCGTTATTTCACCAACGGTTAGCATTCTTCTCTCCTTTATGAGCTTTGACACTCCTATTTTGAACTGCTAACCGTTTTTTGTCATATTCCTTCTATCCTTCAAAAAATTTTACCGGAAATGAAAGTTATAGGAATATTTTGATATTATTTGAGATAGTGAAAATTATTTTGTTGTTATGAGTTTTATAAGCAAAGAACATCAGACGGTGATAAATAGAATTCACCCGCACCCTTCTGTTTTTTATGATTTAATTGATCTGGGATCACGGGCAGAGTATTCTGAAGAAGAAAAGGAGAGGCGCAAGCAAGACACTGAGGGCGAGATACAACGATTAGAGGATGAACTACTTAAACTCAGATTTATATCCGAGCGTCTGAGACTTTTACAACACGAGGACTCATATCTACACTTACGGTCAGAGTATGATGCATCTCATTTTATCGCTACAGTGGTGCGCCTTTTTTCTATTGTCCGTCCTCAAGACTTAGAAATACTGTTAGAAACGCTCTTGGAAATACTTGAGAAGAATCGTGAGGAGAAATTACGAGAGTTTTATGATATTGTGGAACCTAGAGGTGATGATTTTCCAGTTCAGGTCGAGCTTACAAAGCTCTCAGCAAACGCTTTGAAGCTATACTACTTAGTAAACGGAAGGTCATTTGACGAGGAAGACTTACAGGAATTAGCTGAACAACAAGGTATTGATCTCGAAGAAGGCTTTAAGGAGTTAAAAAAACACAATATTGTTCTTGAAGATGAGGACCGTTTCTTCTTTTACAGGGTTAATAAGAAAATTCCAAACAATTGGTGGTAAGTTCGGGTTTTCTTAAACCTTATTTCCGAATCATTCCCTATGAAATAACCAGAACTTTTAGCGTTGGTGATGTAGTAGGAGACTTGAAGGTAAGGTAAATTCAAGGAATGCTTGCAGATCTGTGAGTGATGAGGTTATCTCATACAGGAATCTCATGTTGTTAAAGATTATGGGGTCTTGAACTGCACCTGAGTAGTACGGGATATCCACTGGATCTAAACTTATTTCAAGACTAAGTTGTTCTTGATGAGAGAGTTCAACCTCAAATCTCTCAAACAAGTAAACAACAGAAAATCCAGTTCGGGTTAGCTCAGTCAGATCTTTCTTTGACGACTTTATCGGCAACCACGAAACCACTTGTTTAACTTTATCAACTCCTATCTTAAACTCCATCAGAAGATTATCAATGTCAACAGGAAAATCCGCTAAAGATGATAGCCGTCGAGTAGCGGTGTAAAACTGCATAAAATCCATAAAATCAATTGAGTTAATTTCGTTTAAGTGGTGTTGTATCCATGTAATGAGTTCTTTGCAGTCTGATAAATCGTAGATTAATGATTCTACAAACTTCTCTTTTACAAGGTAACCCTGCTCTCGTGAAGAAACAAATTTGTCATGATAAAAGTTGCCAAACCCATGTACAAAGATTTGAGGATTACACTTAACTCGTTTTTTATGATTAGGCTTTGGTGGACGTTTCAATTTTCCAGCCGCTTCATCTCCGAATTGAAGCAACTTTTCAAGTTCAACGAAATAGCCTATTTGAAAATACAAAACATCATGTTTGTCTACCAAGTTATACACCTCTGCCCAGTACGACTCGTGGTATAAATATGCAACAACTTTGAGAATATTTTCACGCTCCAGATAAAGGTCAACAGTGTTCTCAAGATAATATAACCCAAGATTTTTAACGCAATTAACGGGAGGGTTAAGCATTCGACTTCCAACATCCTGAATAAGGCTGTGGGCAAGCTTAACTGTTTCTGAATTGTCGTTGATCTCAACCAGTAACTTTTTATGGATATCATTAATGGTTTGATAATAATCAACATTTACATCCTTGAAGCAAGCTAAAAGCATCCCTTCCGAGTACTCCCTATAATCGAGAAAACCCAGAACTGCTAGTACATCTTGCTGTTGCTTACTTAAACTATCAATCGTAGCTGATATAATTGTGCTTGTTTTGCTTTCACTGTCTCTTTCTAATAAAGCGGACATGTGCTTTTCAAGCATCGCTAGACACCACAAAATTGTACGCTTTGAGTTAGCAATAAAGCCACCTGCTAGTGTAACTGCTAATGGTAATCCTCCTAATAACTTAAATAGTCGATCTTCTAGCAGGCCATCTGGAATTTCTTGCCATAATTCATCTCTATGTGCTATCAACTTTAATAGTTCAAGGCTGTCCGATTTGGACAATGGTTTTAATTGTAACGGGTTAGGATCGTTGTCATTTAATATCCGAGAAATTTTCAAAACAGTACATGGACCTACGACTGTCATGACAGAGCCTAATTTCTCTAAACTTTCAGTCCCATCAAGAATGAACAAAGTATTTTTGTTGCTTGCTGCGTCCAAAGCAGCCTCTTTTGGGATATCACCTGGCTCGACACGAAAGCTGCGTGCAACATGTCTAAAGAACGAGTCAACCGTTTCAAACTCTTGAAAAGAATGGTAAATGATCCCATCTTTAAACTTGTCAGGGAGAACTCCTTTAGGCGTTAAACGATGAATAACCTCAGCAGCTACTGCTGTTTTACCTACACCCGCTGGGCCAACTAACGTTACTGCTTGTTGCCCTGGGTTCAATAATTGTTGTTCTAATTCATCAGCAATATCCCCTCTACCAACAAGGGGTTCTGCTCCACGTATATATTGAATTGGTGCTACATCGATGGAGGACAAATCCAAAAGCTCTAACCAGTTCTTAAGCTCATCGCCCTCCAAGATACTTTTTTCTTTCAGGTACTCAATTAGCCCACGCCGCTGCCACATTTCTACGGGTCTATGTTTTCCATCAGTTCGTCCGAAGCGCCACTTTTTTACTGTATCCTCTGAGACTAGCGAGCCTTGGCCCTCAACGTAGTACTCATTTACTTTCACCGATACTTCATCGTAGATCGACTTAATTCTCTGACTTGACCGATCTTTAATTTCCACAACTTTTTTACTGAACAAATCACCCCAAACAGATTCAGCGTTTCTATTTTCGCTCGTGTTGGCATTACCCATGAAAATTTCCTGCTTTGACTATTCGCAAAATTTCGTAGAAATCATGTTATATACCTAAGTATTTGATATTCCAAAAATGATACCAGATGGAACCCTTCATAATTTCCTTATGTCGGGCAGTTAAGCCAACGACGATTACACGCACATCCCACCAACATCACAAGCAGATTCGGGGTAAACTCAAATGCCAAAGAAAGACAATATGCAGAAGAATTATTTGTTAACTCATCGTTTTTTTTCATGGAGAATTATGTCCACCCAAATTTTTGTACATCAGCGAGGTAAGCCAAGAATAAAATTAAAGGCAATATTGCTGCTAGTATATACAATAAAGACATCAAGAAAGCCTTACGCATGATTGAGTAAATGCAACTGGCTACTAGGAGCAGAACTAAAACGGCTTCGTAGATAGCAGTTCCCACCTTATAAAAAGATGACTCTCCCCATCCAAAATAAAAGGAGAAGAATATGAGTAGGTATAGTAAGAAACCTACTATTGTTATTTTTTCTACAAAAGAATGTTTTTTTGATTTCTTCATATAGATGTATTCTACTAGAAAAAAATCCAGAGGCTACCACAAAAGTGACCTCTGGATTTTTTGTTTACGCTCAGTTCAGGTTAGGGTCAGCAACGGAAGTCAATATGCCAGAGTTGGGGATTTGTCTCCCCATGCTGACGCACAGCCCATCTTGTGCTAATACCAAATCGAGTTTGACCATTTTCAAACCCTTGTGGAGCAAGATGTCGTCCAGATACATAGCTATTACGGAAATAGATATAGTGTTCTGTCCGCCCTGTATCAACCGCAAACCACACCTCGTAATTTGGGTTGTACCTTCCTTGCCAGCCGTTGATACCTGCCCAACTCGCAGTCTGGCGACACCAGTTACTTTGAGCTTGTGCGGTATCAGCAGGAATCATAAAGACTCCAGCCAAGAGAGCTATAGCCAGAAAGAGCGTTGCTACTTTTTTTCTTGGCAAGTAGCCAGCCAAACGCTTATACATCGGTTTGTACCTCCGAAAGCATTTAACTCACCCAACTAGGATACTCCGTTGTACCGCCTCGTGGTTGGGTAAATTGATGGTGGATTGTACAGACCGAGTGGCAATGTTTCAAGAGGTAATTTTGGGGCGTGAAAAGTACAAGTGAAAACGGCTCACAGAAGGCTTCTCTGCCTGTCAGAAGCCCTCAGTAAGCCGTTCAAACTAAATTGTGATGATTATATGCTGTAGATGAACACAGTCAAGCTCTGATTAAGAGAAATCACTCACACATACCCCCGATGTCACAAGCCGAAGCAGAACCAAAGTCCGTAACAGTTTGGATCTTCTGAGGCATTTGTCTTCAAATTCTGTGTTACTCATGTGTTAAACCTCTTTACTTAAACTCAAGCGGCACAACCATTTTTCCCATGTTGTAGTCAATTTTCGCTCGCTGTTTCAAAATCATTTCTGAAGCTCCTTCAATATTCCTCGTTTTTTCTAAAGCATCAATATACACTTGGTTAATTGCATCGATCTTTGGCTGTGTTCCCATACTTGGACCACCTCCATACCTAATCCCATCTGCTAAACTATTGAGCAATTTTTCTATTTCCAAAAGTGTTGATGGATGATTTGGGTCAAGGGTTGCTATCCTTGCCAAAATTGATTTTGCTTCTGAAAAATCAACAGTTGACGTAGGTGTCGGCGTGATGGTTGGAGTTTGTGTACTTGTTGGGGTTGGTGTTCCAGTTGGGGTTGGGGTATTGGATGGTGATGTTGGTGTTTCAGATTGAACTACTGCTACTTCAACTTTAGGCTCGACACTTTTTTGAGCTTTGATTGCTTCTTGAAGTTGCGCAACAGCAGTATGTACCAACTCGGGTATGTTATATACTCTATCCTTGTAGTAATACTCATTAATATTGAGCTTTGCCTCCCTTTCGAGCTGGTAGGCATCTTCAATAATTGGATCGTATTTCAATCCTTTGCTCAATACCGCGTTTCTATACTTATTCCAAGGTCGGTTCGTCTGATCAGCCACGTAGAACAGCAGTGATAAGTTTTCTAGTTCGTTCTTTACTATGGTCATTGTTTCAATATCAACACCATACTGAATGATCTGAAACGTATTAAGGTTCTTGTCAAAGTACCTGATTAAAAGCTCTGTAATTTCCTCGTATTGGATACTCTCATCCTTATACAGTGCAGTATTCAGGGTAATTGTGTTGTCAGTGTTTTGGGGAGATGGAAAGCTGTATTCCCTTTGCTCACCACTGAACGTTTCTTTGACCTGGGCTATGAATACCTGGGTAGCTATGTCTTTGATTTCTGCAATGCTTTTCGATTCCATTGAGTCATCATGTGCAACAGCAAGCAAAAAGTGAACCAAGTATTTTTCTTCGATATTTATGCCAGTACCAAGGATTGGACTTGCGCCTTCGGCTTTCCTCTTGAATCCTTCAAAATCTATAATACTTATTTCACTTCCCTCTCGGACAAGCCCAGATTTTACCAGTGCATCAGTAGCGATGGTAACTGAGTCTTGTATTCTTTGCTCACTATTTCTAACATCTTCAGTAACCGTTGGCTTAGTCTCAGTTTTAGGCACTGCATTTGTTGCAGATGGATGTGATGCAGTTGTATAGTAGTCATTCATTAAAAGAACTGCTACTATCACTGCAATTGCAACTATGACAATAGAAGTTATTCGAATTAAATCTTTCCGGCGCAAAGATTTAACTTCGCTAGGTATTTCTCCCCAGATTTTTTTTGTAACGCCATCTAATTGGATCTGTAGCTGTTCACTTCCATGCTTATAATGACCCAAATACATTGGGTACAGCCATGCTTCCGATTCAAGATCGCTCGTCTGAATATATCCTACCTGTAGATCACGCACGTATCCCATTCTACGAGCAATAGAGTAAGCATCACTTCGCACCTCATCTTCAGTCGCAAGTTTAGCTGTATTTTGCCCAGAATCACGCCGTATTGAAAGCGGGGTTATCACATTGTATTTACTAGCTTGATCTTGTTCAACAAGGAAACGATCTGCGTTTAATTTACGTTTGCCACACTTAATGTTCATTTCCTTTTCGTCAAAATTCTCGTGGACTATATACTTAGCACAGGATTCAACAAAACCTGATTGACTCGACCAATGAGTTTCATGACCAAGTGCTTTACCTGATCCAGCACAATTATCGCACCTTCGCTCATCAGTTGAGTATATTGGGGTATATCGCCCACGCCCGCTACATGTCCCACAACGTTTCAGCACTTGCTGGTCTACGCCTATGGATGCTGACCACTGGCCAGATCCTTTTCCAGATACTACCCAATAAGGTAAAAAATATAGTTTTAAACTACTAGCAAGCGTGTCGGTATCAAGTTTGGCTGGCCAGTGTTTACCTTGATTAGATATCCACTTTTTAACTATCAACCTTAGCTCGTCGGAAGTAAGTGAGTTAGAAACTGAGATATTGCCTTCGATTGTGTTTCCAGAGATGGCACTCTCAAGTAAATGTTGCATATTTATTCTCCACTATTTAGCTCTAGAGCAAGGCACATAATTGGACGCAAGATGAAACTAATGGCAACAGCAGAGTTATTATGCTATGTGTGGTGTGAAGTACGGTGATTTCGTATTACTTTGGCTCTCACGAATTTTGCCAGATAAGAGTGCGGTACAAAGAGGAATACAGCGAGGATGCACTATCTCTATAAATATCTCATACTAGACCGAACTATACAATAGTACTAAGATACTATTTCAATCAAAAGCCTCGTATGTTTCATGCAAACAGGGCCTAAGTGATATGTATCTTTTTAAGGGCGACAGATTTACAGTTATTAACAGTCAGAGTAGGCTGGTAATTCATGGGCTTCGAGAAAATCTTGGTATACCTGCATAGTAAGCAAGTCATACTCAGACTTATTCATGCGATAGCGCATCTCCACCGCTCGCTTACCAAATTGTCGCTCAAGCTGTGCTTGAAATTCTTTCTCAGCTTCTATTTTTTGGTAACATTCTGCGTGTTCATTATCCATTGTGATTGTCTCCTTGAATAGAAAAGACCCTACTCGCTCGACGCAAGCAGGGTTATGATGTTCAATATGATGATTTGGATCAGCTGTAGAATGGTAATACTTACTCGCTAATTCACGACTGGCTGAAATGAACCTGCATCCATCGTGAACAACGCTAATTGCTCTTTACTAGGCTCTGGCTGTTTCTTGCGAGTCTTCCTCTTACGAAATACCTCATCAAACTTCATTGATGGTGCAACTTCGGACAACCATTTCTCCCAAGGATTCACTATGATGATGGATTCATACAGAAGATCTTCATAGGCTTCAGAATCCGTTTCGCTCTGCTGAACTACTTCATAATCATCCCACGAATCCTGCACTTCTGGTGTAACATCCCCTAGTAGACCCGTAATGCCATCTGCTTTGAGATTTTCACCAGCCAGTAGTCTATTTGCTAATTCCGAGAGGAAATTACCATCTCCGGCATTCTCAGCGATTGCGGACGCAGCAGTATCACCATAGAGGGTATTGAGAGCTTTCGTCTTCATGCCCATGAGTGTCAATGCAGCTTCTTCGGCTGTCCCTGTATAAATGGGAAACAACACTTTTACTGGCTTTGTTTGACCGAGTCTCCAAACCCTGCGACAACTTTGTGCCAAAACGAACATGGAATAACTGATTTCGTAAAAGATACATGTGGAGAACTGCACCAAATCCAAGCCCGTTTCTGTCATCATTGGGTTGCAGATCAAGACGTCCAGATCATCAACTCGGTCAAGAATCCATTTTTCTCGCTTCCTTGCTGACACATTGCGAGGAAGAATCATCGCTCGAATACCAGCATCTTGAAGTAATTGAGCTAATCTTGGCTGAATATCACGAGTACCAGACTGGCGAACGTATATCAATACCTTGCGGTTTTCAGCACGTTCATTGACGCAATAGTCGAGTAACCATTGTTCTTTGGGTAGTAGATCACCAGGGCGAACAACAGGGTAAAGCGCCATCGGGGATAGGCTGCTGTCTAACTCCTCAAGTTTTCCCTTCTCAATAGTGAGTAGCCGATCAAACTCTGCCATGACATCGGCATATGTTTCTTCATGGCTGTCATCTTCACTAGTCTCTATTTCTAGCCAGTCGAATCTATTATGTGATCGCTGCTCATCAGTTCCTTCTATTTCAATAGCTTGTGCCTCAAAGTTTGGAACATCAAGTACCCCGTAGGCAACATGCTCGTACTCAGTCTTCTCAATACCAGGACGTTTCCACTGCACAAATTCAGGTCGGAATGCAGAATTGGGGCGTGAGAGACAGTTTTGCAGCCACACTGAAAGTAATTTCTGCGCTTCCTTTTTTGCTTCACTATCATAGGCTTCAAAGCAGCCGATGATATGACCATAGAGCGTACTATCAAGCCATTCATACTGTAGCTGCTGTTCAAGGCTCATCTGGATAGGAACGATAGTTTCTCGATATTCTGGAAGCTGATACCCCAGGTCTTCAATCTTGAGGAAAATGGTCGAAGGCAATAAATGCCGATAAATTGCAGGACTTATCCCCGGCAATTCTTTAGCACGCTCACGGTGACGACGCTGACCACTGAATTTACCATCCTCATCATCTTCTCCGACATCCAAAGTGAACTCAAGTCGTCCAAAATGTTCTGCCCAACGGATCTCATGGTTGAAATCATATTCCCGTCTGACTTGCGAGCAAATTCTATACCGCAACCAGAACAAATCAGTGGATTTCCCGCCCATTAACGTACCAGTGGCATTGATGGAATACTTTACCGAGTCCACGAGCTTATGATACGCCGAACCAGCATCCGTACTCTTAGCCTTAAATTTATGGCTTTCATCAAAAATCCCTGCTTTGAAGAAGTAACGCATCTGGTTTTTGATGTATGTCGCCAGAGGCCATCTACGAAAACCGTTGTATTCAAAGAGTGGCGCACCGCAGACGGTATCATCCTCATCTTTGGCTTTGCAGAACAGTCGTTTGTTTGGCATAATTTGGATGTAAAAACCATCCCGATCACGAACTGGCTCGCCACAGGTAGGGCAGCAGTGAACTTTCCGCAGTTCAGTTGATAGATTATTGTCTTCATCCATACCAACTGCTACTCGTCTGTGTTTCTGAATCGTTGCTGGTTTCCATCCACTACCAAGTTTTATCCTCTCCTTGGACAATACCGCAACGACTTTCTGCCCTGGCTGATATGTCCTCTCTAGCTCTTGCAGATCAGTAATACTTTCGACAATGACACCCATTGCTCCTGGAATAGCATCTGACACTTCTTTGCACCACTTAGAAACGATGTGCGTAGGGCAGATCACTATGGCAGGATATGCATTGAGTAACTCAACAGTAGCCAGACTCAAAACCGATTTCCCCGTTCCCATCATACAGGCGAGCGTTACATGACCGAGTCTCTTCAATACTCGACTAGCTGCGATACTGGTGTGTTTTTGGGCTAACAACATTCCTGCCTCTTTTCGACCTGGGAGACGCTTTGATTTCATGAGTTGGAAGACTATGCGCCATTCATCATCAGTAGGTTTTTCATACAAAGGCTGATATTGCTCCTGTAGGATCTTGGCGATATCAACAGCATGTTCCTTCATGAACTCTTCCAGCTCAGATGGTGTCGAGATGATGGTGTGATTGCCATTTTCGTCCAACGTCATCACAGTCGATAAGAATTTTTCTCGCTCTTTCTTGACGAGTGATTCCTCACTATTGAAGGCAGCAACCTGATTCGGCGGAATGGGATTACCATCAGCATCGACATACTCGGTTGTTTTCACTGTTCGACCTTTAGCAAGCAAACTACCCAAACGAACAGTACCCATCATGCCTGAACTGATCATGCTGGCAACGTGACCGATACGAAGCGGTACTACAGGTTGGAAGGTATCGGCTCCTTGGGGAGCGATGATATCCTGCCATTCCTTTTTTGAATGAGCGTTATGCTTTGACGAAACTATCTCGATAACCTCATCGGGATGCAAGGTCACTTTTCGGAATATGAGTTTGTCATCAGATACTTGTGATGCTGGAATTTGATACATGCAGATAGAGTAATCCAGCACTGGAATATCGCAGAATCCTGACGCATATTCTTCTAGCTGCATCTGCACTCGTTCATTGGGTACGATTTTTTCATTCCGTGTACCAAACACCACGCATTGTCCAAACTGCCTGAATTCTTCATCAGGCAACTTGAATAATCGAACTTGGCTAAAGTGTCCGGCCACAAATTTTGATATTTGAGGCTTTTGGAAGATGTGCAGAGGAACGATAAACACCAACAGTCCATGAGGCTGTAATGTCCTGATGGAGTCTCGAAGGAACATGTACTCCATTCGTTGACGCTTTTCGCCTTCTGCTACTTCCTCATTTGTATACGGAGGATTCAAGAACAAAAGCGATACTGACTTATGTGACATAGCAACGTCAAACCAGTCCGCATGAAGCGTACAATTTATGACTGCCTTCGCAATCTCCACACGTTGATCGGAGAGTTCAACGCCAAACGTCGTAACAATTCCACCCTGGTTTCGTAGATCAGTACCGACTGCATGTAAGGCTTCTCCAGCACCAACACATGGATCAAGGATTCTGATTGTCTCTTGGTTATTCTCTGGCTGGATACAACTGCATGTCATTTGTAACGTCTCATTGGGACATGGGTAGTAGCCCATTTTTGAAACAGCTTCGATTCTCATGGCTATATTTCCTTGTAAATGAAAAAAGCACCCGGAGTATTCCAGATGCTTCAAAGTGAATAAATTGTTTTCTACTCCTTCAGTTTTGCAGTCCGAGCTAATTTCGCTATTCGAGCTGCTTCGTAGTGTGTATATCCAGCCCAGATGCAGAAGAGGTATTTCTTTCTGCCAGTGACTCTCTGAGTTCGGAGATCAAGAGCAACCTGCTCCAACTGAGCTGTGTCAGCCCACTTTTCCTTCCTCTTGTGGTTCATCCAGCGATTAGGGTATTTCCTGCATCTGATGAGCCACGGTTCTGACTCCAACTCAGGACAAAGGATTACTATAGTTGTATCATCCATAGTCACCTGCTTCGTCAGAATGAAATGAGATGACATTTTCCTCCAGTAGATTCTGTACTAATGAAGTCCAGTCATAATCAGGATCTATGACCCAGGCTCCAAGGCAGTCACCAAACGTTTGTAGCTCTTTGATACCTTCTCCTGCTCTAGACCACATCTCACATGCCCATGATTCAAGTATAGGAACCTGGGTGTTGGTGTTGATGTACTTGGCAAAATCTATATACACCGATTTCATTTTTTCGGTGAGTAGCTCTGCCCGTTCTGACTCATGATCAACATCCAGACAATCATAGTAGCGTGCGGCAATAGGCTCGACAGCTATCAGCAATTCAGGCTCACCGTTGACAGCGAGTAGGTGTTTGAAGTGGCTATCGGGCAATGTCACTGCTGTAGATTTGATGGGATTTACTCCCTTCATGTCATCGTCATACCAGTGCCGACAGGATAGCTTACCATTCTTGCTGCATATGGTTGCCCACACGCTCTTAGTTGCCGTTCCTGAACCAGCAAGACTAGCGTAATACAGATCACCAGTATCAATATCTACTGCAAGACCGAGAGCTTGGACGACAACCTGCATGTTGTTAAATGAAGGGTAGTCTTTGAGAGTGGTCATGGTTGCACCTCGTAGGAATTAAAAACGCTTGAGGTATTCCCAAGCGTTTACTATTTGGATTTCTTCTTGTAGCCCTTGGTTTTCACCAACTTGGCTATGTATGCCGCTTCATATCCGGTGTAGCCTGCCCAGATTGCATACCTGTACTTGTCTTTACCTGTAATGCCTTGCTCATCCATCATGCGAGCGCATTTTTTGAGCCTGTTCTTGTTGGCCCACTTTTCTTTGCGCTTATGGTTGAGCCACTTGGCAGGATATGGTTTGCACCTTATTAGCCACGGTTCGGCATCACCTTCCTTCTCAAGCAAAACCTTGACGTTCTCAGATATATAATCCACATCTGCACTCTCCTGGAGGTTGGACTCTCCACTCAGGAATCATGATTCTGCCAAATTTAGAAAAGTTATCTATGAAGTGGCCGATGCGATTTCCCATGTAAACCGCTACAGAGCCTTTGGTGCATCCTTTTTTGATTGAGCCATCGGGAAGCACGTAGTGAACACGAGGCGATATGAAACAAATCGGGAAGTTATAAAGCGGCTGAAACCATGCCTCCGACGATGAGCAAAAACATAGGTTTATAGATTGCTTAGTGAAACCAAGTGTGAAGCTCGCACAAAGCTTATCTATCCAAGCCTTGTTTGTAGTCCGCCCGAAGGGGTGATTTAGAAATACATTGCCGAACCAAGGCAAAGACAGTCCATCCATTTCTTCCGTGTAGAAGGTACTCGCTCGGACTCTCTGGTTCGCCTGGACGCTCGATGCTGGATCTAAATCAATGCTTCCCATAGTCTTGCGAGCCGCCGCTATGAGAGGTTCTGGTGTATACCATTCATAATCTCCGCTTGTTTGGTTGATCAAAACTGCGTTATTCACATTTCACTTGTCCTTAAAAATGAGAAGACCCGTTGCCATTGCTGGTACGGGTCTCTAGGTGGATATTCTTATGTAAGTTGGAAACTCAGTCTAGGCTTGGGATGCCTTTTTCATGCTTCTTTTCATAATGGCTAAGGCATCTTCGGATGAGGAAATCACGTCTACCTGCCCTTTCCATGCGGCTATGAACTCAGTTTGAGCAGAGGTCAGTCTTCCGTTTTTAGTCTTTACCTCAAACAAAAATGTCATGCCATTCCATCCCGCAACCAAGTCAGGGAATCCTCTTCCCATCTGGTGGGTACAGGTTATCGAGACTCCCTTATCTCGTAACTCTTCGACAATCTTTGACTGATTTTCATCAGTCTTTGCCTTCGTCCTTGGCATCTGTTTACCCCTCCCAACCAGGAAATACAAAACCCGCAACCATTACGATTGCGGGTTCTAGACCGATATTCTGTTGTCACTTGCAGGTGCTATTCTGATAGTGTATTTTGTACCTGACGTGCTTCTATTTGCTGCTCAAGCCCGTTGATAAGTTCCTGTGCTTGTTCTATGGTTAGTTGAGTAGAACTAAGCTCTGCTCCGTCCGTAAAGTAGCTGACTAATTCTGGCCGTTTGTCTGCCCACTCATCGCCATACAGCATATTACCAAGAACATGCAACTTCTTTAGCTGACCACTAGTAATCAGTCCATCATCGTGCTTTTCGTCCGTTGTTAGTCCTTGTGGTCTCCCACCATCATGGTCTGTCTCAGGAGTTTCAGAGTAGAAATCAATTTCTGCCGTAGGTGAGTTAGTAGCTCCTGAATTCTCGTTGTTGGATGATACTGACGTCTGCTCTGCGGTCGGAATGCCATCGCTCAACCAAGACGCAATAGATTCAGCAAGCTCTTTTCCAGGTTTACGAATGACTTCTCCGTCCAGAACCCTGCATCGGGTTTTGGATACAACTAAGTGATGCTGATCATCCATGTCGCCAACTATGTCGAATTCGTACTCAATGCCATCCCGCATGATTGGTGAAGTTCCCACTTTACGAGGTGTTGAGCGACCCTTACTATCCTTCTCGACTACCCATTCTGTTTTAGCTCTCATGGTGACAATCAGGTGGCATTTGCACTGGATGAGTGCATCTACAAGTGCATTATGCTGTGGAGTGACATCACGCCATGCAGCAAACGAGTTACCCTTGTATCGCTTGGCAGCTTTATCAACCAGTTCCAATGCGCCATCTCGACCCATCCATCCGTGCGACAGAGAGTCGATAATCAAAAAATCGAATCCAGCTTGTTCGGCTGCATGAATTGCCCCGATATAGCTATCTGGGGCATGGTGACTAAGATTCAATCGTTGAAACTCAAACTCATCAGCGTAACGGCTGGCTGAGTTATTTTCCGTGTCAATTACAGCAACGTTTTTGCCTACGCTCGTAGCTAGACTCAAGGCAGTGTATGTCTTCCCGCTGCCAGTCGGACCTACTAATGCCATTCTCAGGCGTATCTGCTCTTTGGTGGCTTGTTCAAATGTAAAATTCATGATTGTCTCCATAAATGAAAAAACGCCAGGGCTTCCCCTGACGCTCATAGTGTTTCAGTTGCACTGCTTATCCCATCCATGCGGTATCCTGTAGAAACCGCTCATCACGTTCCCAGGCTAATCTTTGCTCGAAAGCATCCTTGGCTTGTAGCCAACCAGCCCGCTCGTGTTCATCTAAATCTATCAGATCGTAGACGGGAGATGTACTGAAAAACTTTTGCCATCCGATGGCTTCTGATACCTCTCTGTCAAATTCCCTCTTGGCTGATTTTCCATTAGTGAACTCCTTATGCTCTCCGAAGCTACTTTTGAAAATGTACCTATTCTCTTCTACTTTCGTCACGAAGTAATCATGCCCCACAGTCCTCTGATGAATTATTTCGGGCTTCATTGCTGACTCCTTATAATAAAAAAGGCCGAGATGGGTTGTCTCGACCTTCTTGCTTTACTTGATGAAATGTCTACCTAGAATGGCGGTTTGCCGCTTGCGCTACCTTGTTGCTGCGTTTGCCCCTGTTGCTGACCCTCCTGAGTATTTCGGCTATCGAGGAATTTGACGCTTTTGGCAGTGACTTCAAGCGACCCTTGCGCTTCTCCATTGTTGTTAATGAAAGCACTAGCTTCAACACGGTCAGCCTCGATAAGTACTTTGGAGCCTTTCACCAAATACTCACTACAAACTTCTGCTAACTTATTCCATACCGCAACCCGAAACCATGTCACCTGCTCTTGGGTATCGCCATTGGCATCACGCCACTTACGATTGACAGCTACCGAGAAGTTGGTGACGGGAGTACCAGAATTGAGGTACTTCATTTCAGGTTCGCCACCAAGATTGCCGACTAAGACTAAATTGCAATACATTGTTCATTCTCCTATTGTTGAACTGAGACTGTAAGTAAGTGAAGGATTCTTTACTCTTTCCTTCCATACCTACCCCAAACAACAGCAAGGAGGAGATGTCATCCTCCAGATTTGGGCGGTAGTTTGCCCACAATCTGGGGGATTGACGTTGACGACGGCTGTTGTATGCCGCCTACGTTGGCAGATCTCTTTGTCCCGTCAGTCACGCCAACCACCAAACACCGCCCGTGTGTAGTTTGGGGAGCCGACTACTCACCATAGTAGTCCGTTATAAGGCTCATATTCAGATCGGACTGTCTCGTGACTGGAATGACCCGTTACACCGCCCGTGCGCTGTTTGCGAGCCGACTCAGTCCCTTCTATGCCGATTTTTTATGCTCAGTTTCGAGATTAAATATTGACCTGATTTGACTCAGTGTGCGGGATAATTATCAATCCCATCCAAATAGAGCAACATAAAGCGATTACTCATTGAAAAAGTATATAAATTATGCTATAATGATATATTGATCAAGGTGATATTCACATTGATTTTGGTCTTGGCTACACTGTAGCTTCGGCTCTTTAACATCGAGAATAGAAACAAAATGCGTTGATAGTGAAATCACTCGATACATATTTCGGTTTACTTTTATAGGTCTAATGACGATGTGCTTCTAGCTGGTTTGCGTGTATATTTCATACGTTGGTGGAACTGAGCGTTCCAGGCTCTTAGAACACTCAACTCCATCAATGTGATGGAATTTCAGATATAACTTTTTCTAGTAAACAGGAGTACAGTCTTGACGTTCGGTCAAAAAAAGGGTTAAAAGCAAGATTGGAATCTCAGGTTGGGCCAGAGAGTCCGAGAAAGCAAATAGGGTTCAATGTAGATGTATGGCGGCCCCGTAGAAGGGCGCAAAAAGCACATTACCAATCGAAAACGAATAGAAGACACACTCATCCCTTGTATGTTATGGGTGGATAAGGTCTGTATACAAAGAAGTATGGAGACCGAGCAAAGCAAGAATGTCTTGTTGGACAGGAGTCAAAGGCGTAAGAATGGCTTGAGATTCTTGTCCAGGAATATGTACGAAAATCAGGTCAATGCCCTTGAAAGCTTTGAGCAAACGTTCGGTAGTAGGAGTAGCCGTAGAGCGTTTGTCAGAGCCGTCAAAGATGCCAGCGAGTTCACGTTTCTGCTCGGCGAGTGCTTTTTTCGCCTGGAAGTCGCCAAGAGCCAAGAGACGAGCGGCAATGGTAAGGAGGTGAAAAAGGCCCTTGGCATGGTCATCTCGCTGGATATATAAGGGTGTAATGGAGAGAAACTTGCCATGTAAACGGCGAAAGATATTCTCCTCAACATATTGGTCTCTATAAGCAAGTACAGCATCGGATAAGGATAGAGAGTGTTTGGGTGAGTTGGTGGCATAAATGCGCCAGCCAGCCTGAAAGAGAGCTTTGTCAATGGCCTCTTCATCCCGCTCTAGGTGAAGCTGGAAGCGAATGGTGCGTTCAACTCTGGCGGGATTATCGCGGTACTTGCGGATTTTACGTTCAGTCACTTCCGCCTCAATGGTGTACTTGAGAAGCCCGTGGGCGCGGTACTTCTTTTGGATTTGCTCAATGGCAAGCTTTAGGGATGCTTCATCTCGGAATTGTTTTTTCCCTCGGCCGGAGGAGGTTAAGTTACTCAGAGCCTCTTCGGCCTTGGTTAAGCGATTCTTGATACCTTCTTGCATGGTTTTGACATAAGCCTTGGAGCGAATAACCAGTAGGCGTTCCGTCCAGGATATCTCTTTGCCATCGATGGTATAGTGATGGGTACGCTCGACTTCAAATCCGTGGGCAATCGCATTTTCTTCTAGAGGAGCCGAGCCACCTGTAGGCAGCTCTTCGGGCAGGAAAATCTGCTGGCATTCGGATTCACGTCCATACCAAGGCGTTAGCAGTTCATCGAGTAACTCTGGTTCAGCTTTGGCATAGGCTAACGGAGTTAGATAGTAGTCTTCACCAGCCGCTATCGTTGCTCGAGTCTCTTTGGCACTCATCTTGCAATCGCCGACCACTAGCTTTCCTGTGCCGCCGATAATTCCTTTCGCACGTTTATATGCTGGGCCATAGAGTGGGTCATCTGCCCGATTTCCAGGAGCTACATCTACCACTATCGGCAGCCCAAATGGGTCTAGGCTCACTAGCATTAGCTTAAATTGGGGGCCATACAATCCATTTTTTTGCCTTCCCTATCTTGAACAGCTCATGGGCTTCTGGATTATGGTACACGCTCCCTACTGTTGCGTCTAACCGGATTGTCTCTCTCTCCAACTCATAGACTCGGATTATATTGACTCCCAGTTTTTGTTCGATTTGATGCCATACTGAACTCTTACTTAGGTACTTCAGGCATAGGGCCAGTCGATCATCTGTGAAATCTTTGCTTTCTATCCTTTGCTTTGTGATTCGCCTCAAGAGTTCCAGATGTTTTTCTGTCCATTTTTCCAAGGGTTCCATCAGGTGGTTCTTCTCGCACAGTATGTGCATCAGCCACACTGTTATTATCCAGCCCGGACTTAGACCCTGCCAGTTCCCATGGACTTCCAACACCGCGTCTACACTTTTTTGCACGCCCATCTTTCTCAGCATACCGTGCAATAAGGGCAGATCGTCTACCCGTTCGTTTTCTGCTTCGAGATAAAGGTTTTCCATGACCATAATGGCCATTCTTATACAGCATTTTCCTTTATATGCCTATATTGACCAGGCGCTTTGAACTTTTTCTAGCCATCGTTGCCTTCCACAACCGTATGTTTAATGGCTTTAATTTGTAGTTTGTCAACTTACTTCTGTCGAACGTTGAGTACAGTAGTATGAATACCTTAAATGTCTATGAAACCCGCTATTTCCGTCGTTTCATTCACGCTTTCTCTATCGCTGGCTACATTAGTCTCACCGTTGTCACCATGATCCTCTTGCACTTTAATACACAAGCACGGGATGAAAATAAAAACCTGAAGTTTCCAGAGTATGACACCTTTACCACCCTTTTGGACTATGAGTTTGTCATGCTCTTGGGACTGAATGTTCTCCTTGCTTTGCCACTCTTCCTGCTGGTCTGCCTACTCAGAGAAAGCAATCCCTTGCATATACTGGGGTTGACTCTGACCAGAAAGTATGGCTGGAAGATATGTCTGGCTGCTCTCGCAGTCATAACCCTGACCTTCCATGTTATGGCGAACAATCACCTGCTTGATATGCATAGCAGTGGTTTGAGGGGAGAGATTGAGCTTGATTACTACTTTTTGTTCACCTTTCGGGTGTATAGAAAGTATCTAGCATATTGGTGGATTATCTCCACACTCCACATCGGGGTGATGCTGGGAATTATCCTCAAAGTACCAGAAGAAGACAGTCACACGATCCCAGAGAATGGTATCCCCATGCAGAGAATACATCGGTTTCTGCCGATGATTCCACTCACTGTGGTAGCTCCTGTTGCTGTTCTCTGGCTCATCGGAGGCAGTCCGCAATTTTTGCTCTTTGACCTCGTGTTGAATTGCCTAATTGTCTATGGACTGTTTCGCTATTTCTCCAGAGATGTGCAGCTTCCAGGAGGCAGAGAAAGTGTGAAGTTTCTGGGACTTGTGCCGATGATAATCATTATCATGACTGGAACAGGACTCAACACATGGAACGCACTTGGAACCTGTCCCAACAAGCACGAATATCCAGATCACATCCTCTATAGTGTAGTGATGGATACCATACCAGTGGTTGGCGATATCAAAGCAGTAACTGAGTTCTGGCATGGTTGTGATGGAGTCTCAAACGCTCCTATCGGCTCATTCAGGTTACTTGGGTTGTTGACAGTGATTTCACCCTTTGAGGTGGTAGAGGATATCGTAGTTGGTGGGGCAGAGGCAACGCTGAAGGGTGCTGATAACCTGATAAGTGCAGGAGTCAGAGGCGTTGGAGAAGCAATTAGTCATGGTGCAGATGACGCAGTAGAAGCTGCCACTCGTGGCGGTGGAAACGCTGTAGATTCTGTAGCACGTGCAGCAGATGGGATTAACCCATCGCTTTCCAAGCACGCTGGCTGCTCCTTTGATGCACGTGTTCTCGTTTGGACAGACACAGGACAGAAGCCGATTGCCAGCCTAGCTGGTGGTTTCACCGTCCTTGGACACTACGAGGCAGAACGCACCCAGGATCACTTCCCTGTCATCATGACGCACGAGCATATGGATAACAACCTAATGCTCGTGACCATCACAGGTGGGGAAGTTATCACGACTACGACAGATCATCCGTTTATGACCAGTTTCGGTTGGAGAATAGCAGGTGACCTGACCACTGACTCAACGCTTGTGGCCGTGAATAACGGCTCTATAGGTGTTGAGGCAGTAGCTTTGCTAGAAGGCGAGCAGGTTATGTATAACCTGAGCGTTCAGACAGCGGAGACCTACTTTGTGGGAAGTGCTGGAGTGCTGGTGCATAATGAGTGTCCTACTTTCAAAACTAGAGATGGTAAAGAGGTTAAGATCAAGATTGACAATGGAGGAGTCCACGGCGATCCTGTTGGTAAATCTGAGATAATGTTCACTCATGGATTTCCTAATTTTGATCGTTATTCGGTAGCAAACCTTCAGTTCAAGCATGGCTCTCTGAATGGAATTCATAATTCTATTCATGACGATCAATTGGCTTTTGAAGCCTTGGAAAAGGCATACAAGACGAACAAGGCATACTTTAGTGCTAAGAATCCCGACCTTTTTAGATATCTAGAGAGTATCAATTTCCAACCTAAGGGCTGGAAACTGAAAAAGGATAAGTATCCTCCTGAGTTTTCGCATTTAGACGGATACACATGGCATCATCATCAGGATGGAAGAACTATGCAGTTAGTAAGGGGAGACGTTCACGCTGCTACCTCACACACAGGGGGTGCAGCTTTCATTAAAAATGACATTGACCCGCAGAAAAATGGTATCCCGCTTTGGGTAAATGAGTTTTCAGGTCGTGTGGTAGACTATGTTGAGTAATAGATGGGGGAGAAATCCCCCTTATTATCAGAAAAGAGGTTTTTTTATGAATGACAAACATCAGCCGACTGGCTTACCGATAGAAAGACTTAATGTAATCCCAACGGTAATTACTACTTACATTGATAGGATTCAGGCTACAGGGTTAGGAACTTTTGAAATGTTTCTGGACTTCGCTGCTGTATCGGCAGAGAAATCAAACCTTGAAGGGGCTAATCTGGCGGGGTCTAAGTTTCGTTTTGCTTCCTTCAGAGAAGCAAAAATGAGAGGCGTAGACTTCAGTAAAGCAGACCTACATGTTGCTCGCTTTTGGCAAGCACATCTAAAAAAAGCCAACTTCTCTGAAGCCTTCTTGCAATTTGCTCATTTTGAAGGAGCAGATCTCGAAGATGCTAACTTTCAAAATGCCGATCTGAGAAAAGCTTGGTTTCCAGACGCTGATCTGACAGGAGCAAATCTTGATGGTGCGCTCCTTGAGAAAGCCATGTATTCTAAAAACACCAAATGGCCGGAGGGCTTCGACCCTGTAGCCGCTGGTGCTATTCTCGAAGAATTTGATGAGAACTACAACATTGTTTCTTAGACTTTGCATGTAGGATCATCATTTAAGCCAAGACAAAAGCCACTTCTTAACCGGGGTGGCTTTTCAATGCCTGTATTCTAATCAAAATTCCACACGCTCAAATGACCGATTCATCTTCACAAACTCAGCATATTCCCCACAATCAGCGTAGTGATACCTGTTAGTTCTATTTGCCTGATTCTCTGCTGAAATGACCCTCAGAGCAGGGTCTTTGCCCACACGATAGTACACTGGCTTGATATTTGTGTCATCCATTGGCAGCAACGGAGCAGTGTACGTTGATTTCTTTCGTCTGCCAGGAATTTCTACATCAGGTAGATTAGAGACCGTTATGATGGCACTTATATCAGCGGTTTCACCTTCAGCAAGCAGATCATTGGCAAGTGCGATTGTACCAGGAGCAACGAGCCTTTGATTGATCTCGGAATACTGTATCTCTTCAAAAGACTGCTCATGTTTTTTCTTTTCCTCGAAGCGTTCAAAAGTAGACTTATCTTCAGATGATGATTCATATTCAAGAGGAAAGTCTAGAATATCATCAGGCAGTCTATCCATTTCGTATTTGATCATAGATTGCAGTGGTACTGCATCTTCTCTGGATATCCACTGAACCCACAGGAAGTCCGAAATACGTAGATAGCCGTACTCTGGTACAAATGCCTTATTCTCATCAACAATCGCTCCTATACGGCTCTGAGTGCGTCCTACAAGCCAAATAAGTCTATGGTCTGGTTCTGATTCTTCGTCCCAGTCCCACCTATCGCCCAAGTCCCAAGTAGACGCCATCGACTCATTGTCGTTATCGGGAATTGCCCTGGCTACTTCTACTTCCAGTTTTGCTTCTAGCATCCAGAGTACAGCAGCTACTATGACATCGCCATGTACAGCGTTCTCTGGAACCAAGATTTCGACATACTGGCCATACATTTCCGCCAGTGCGAGACGTTCCATTTCTCGGTAAACAATATTGAGGTCATCTTGTAGCTCTGCCCAAAGCCAGTAGCGAAACATGTCTGCTGCTTCATCAACTGATCGTTGCCATTCGCATAAAGCAAATTGATTTTGTAACGGGGATAGTTCGTATTCTCCATTCGCTATCCGAGTCCATGTCTTGTGTTGGTCCCACCTGCTGGTATGAGTATATTCAAGTTTCATGCCTCCTTGTTACTTTGTCTGTTCCAAAATATTTTTCCCACTCTTCACGCTCCTGCAAACTGAATGCAGTAAACTGTGGGGATAGTGTCTCAGCACTGAAGTACGTTTTTTTATCTGGCTTAGGGGGAATGTTTGTATCTCCCCAGAATGGATCAATTGACTTGATAGCATTCAGCATCAGGGTGTAGTGGCCTACTTGGACGAACTTCCTTCCATCAACAAGGGCTTTGAGTACAGCATCTCTCGTTTTCCAGCTAATCACAATGTCTTTTTCACCGATTCTCTTTACCTTGTACTTGGGTTGCCATTTTTTAGGCAATTCAGATGGTTTCACCCGCATATACAAGGCCAGACGTTTTTTCACGAGCCTCCTTTCTTTTCAGAGCATCTTTTTTGACCCAGTTGCTCAAAGCTCGAAAGTAATTTTTATATCTTTTGCCTCTAGCCTCACAGTAATTCACCATGTCATCCAACTTGGATTTGGTGAATGACATGGGGACTTGGTATTTGTCAGAAATTTCTAACAAATCCCCATAGGAGAGACTTGAGATAGAGCCATAGCTCTTGGAAGAAGATGGTTCCTGTACGACTGTCATCGTAGCGTATGCATCATTCTTCACTTCTCTTATATTATCTTTACTTAACTTATCTTCTCTTATATTATGCGGCCAAAAATTTTTGTTATGCGTGTCAGTTGGTTGACACGTGGTTGCCGTTTGGTTGTCAGTTGGTTGACATGTGGTTGTCACTTGGTTGTCATTGTGCGGACTTGGGATTTTTGACTTGATAATTCGGTCTTTTCTTAAATTTTGGTATTCATACCATTTTTCAAATTGAGCAAATTTTTTTCCATTTGATTCGTAAAAATGTACATTTTCGAGCGTGTTATGCACTTCAGCTAATAGTTCAGAAATTCTTTGAGTCGTGAAATCATCGTAGGGGAATATTTTAGATCTAAGATATTTCGTATTGATTTTTAACCTCCCCTCGTCATCAGCCAGCACTATCATTCCTATAAGCATTAGGCGTGCTTCAATGCTGAGTTTGGCAACGTCTTCATCTTCAAAGAAGCTGATGTGGATCATTCTTTTTTTCATTCTGAAAAGTACTCCATGAACGACCTGCTACGAAGTGTCGAACACACCATCCTCCAAATGGGATCTTGAAAGAAGTTTTGAGTCGTAACTTCAGTTAGTGTAGATAGCAGTACTCTTTCTATTCCAGGTGTACCTTCATTTACGAGATGCTCAACTAGAGATTCAAGTCGTCTCTCCGAATGGCAGACTATCAAAAGTGGGAGGGTATATTGGGGGTTTGCTTCATCCCCATATAGTTGGAGATATTCTAAGGTTTGAGAATATTGCCAGTAGCCATAAACTTTTTCCTCCACGATACCTCGGTCCTGAAAGCACCTATCCATTTCGACGAAGAATCTGTAATCATATTTGGCATCCTGAAAATTGAGGAATAGGTCAGGGATTTTCTGTCCTTTCCATGCTCTTGTCCTAGATCTGATCAGCGCATCGTTACTAAAATTTCTTGGAGTAAGTCCAGCAGTTTGTGCCGCCATCAAAGCCGAGATCAAACAGTCATTTGTCTCCTTGTGGTGAGGGAAATATTTTGATGTGGCTTTTATGTATGTGACATATTTCCTATCTGACTTATGAATGATTCCATATTCAACGAGGATATTTATCCCAGGTCTAAGCAGTGAATGAACGAGCGGTTTCCTTCCCTTAACACCTGGGAAAACCTGTTCTTGTCTCCTGAGATATCCATTATCAAAAAGCAGCTTGAGCCGCTTTGCAGCGTGCTTGTCTTTGCCCTCATAGAGCCACTTGCTGATCTGCTTTGTAGTCAGCGGGCCATAATGAAAGAGACCTCGAAATAAGGTCTGTTCCGTCTCATCCAGTTCTTCAATCTTAGGATACTTTTGATTTCTCGCTAGTCTGGAGCATCTCGATTGCTTTGGTTCAAAACACTTTTCCCCTAGTGCAAGGAAGATCCGTAGAAATGGATTGTATTGGGACAAGCTATTTTTTTTGAGGGTGCTTAAAGGCATAGTGCCTCCTTTCACGTTCGGTAATATGTTTATCAATATCTGCCAGTGATACGCCCTTAGAAGTAATAAGAAGCTGGATCATGTCGCTGGCATCTTGTTCTGAATATTTGAACTGGAGATTTGGCACTTTAATTTTCGTTGCATCCTTCATCCCTGGTTTTTTGAAGAATGCTTGCTGTGTCTCAAGGCTCATCATTTTTTGGATATGCTCTAGCCATTGTTCATCGAGGGAATAGTAGAGAGGATGCTGGTTCTCTCGCACTTTTATGTTTTGGGCCTCATGCTTAATTTTCAGCGGGTCAACGGTAAACAATCTCTTCGAGAGCAGTTTCGCCTCATCGTAGTCGGAGTTGAGAACTAATTTGTTTTTCGTATTCGTGAGGATTGTGCCGATCAGTTCAGGGGCAAGCTGGCGGAAGTGCTGATGTGCGAGTGTTATGAATAGCCCGAACTTTCTTCGTTCAGACAGAATCGTCTCTACCGTCTTATTTCTGCCAGTGTTGCTGCAAATACTCTGAATTTCATCGACGTAGAGGTAGAAGTCTCTCCTGTTACCTATTGCTCGCCTTTGGGCAGTTTGTTCAATTTCAGAGATGATGATATTGCCCAGTAGTGAACGGGCAGTATCATTGCACCCTCCTAGATCTACAATCAACACGCCACCCTGGTTCATGATATTTGGTATCTGCAATAGGTTTTGTTGACTTCCAAATACCCTTCCTAAATGCGGATTAAGCAGGAGTGGCGAGAGCTTATTAAGTATGCTCTCGTACATCAATGGAGCATTACGCCCTCCCCACTTCTCGTATCTGCTGCGGAAAAAATTACGGATGGCTTGTACAGGCACTTTACAGAGCAGATGCTCTCTGAACAGCTTGTTTGTTAAACAGTCCTGAAGCTCATTCAAAGTCAGATCGTTATAAATGAGCGTCATCAGGGCAAAGGTAAGCGTATCGCTAAAGCGTGGTGACACCGCAAGTGCTTCCGGCCATGCTCTGCGAATGGATTCAATGACTTGATTAGCAGCAGCATAGGGAGATAGATCGGTCTTCAAGACGTTATAGGAAATCGTACTGAGAGGGTTTGACGGCTGGAAGTACGTGAAGTTACTCCAAAAATCTTCATCGGTACACTCATGCTCATTTCTGAGCAGACGGATTAACTCCTTGGAAAGGTCACCATGCGGATCAATCAAGCAAACCCCTCTGCCTGCCTCAATGTCCTGTGCCAGCATATACATCAAGAGGCTTGATTTTCCTGATTCCGTAGCACCTACGACATGAAAGTGTTTTCGGCGTTGCTCTGGAGTGATGACGACGGACCTAATGTCTTGTCTGACTCCGAAGAATTCAAAGTAGGTAGAAGCTCCTAAATCCATTGAGTGACTGTTCATAAAAAGGCTTAATAGTTACTTACTAAATACACAAGTTATATACATTTCTTACCGTTGTAAAGAGGCAAAATAAAGCTCTATTTTACCTATATATCGGTAAAAAATAGAGCCAAATTTTGAACAATTTAGCTACTCTATTAGTGGTGAATCCCGTTGTTATAGGTTAGGGGTTCAGAACCATTTTTGCGGGTAGTGAGGGGGATCGAAAACGAAGTGTGGAGCCGCTTACGATGACGTTGAAGTTCCGTCGCTTACAAAAAAATGAGTGGAAGAGTATAGTAGGTGCTGTAGGCGCAACGTTAATTTCATGCTACAGGCTCCTTAGAGATATAGGACAGCTTATAGCTCGTTGGTTACTAGAGGTCGCCCAACATTTTTATGCGTTATATCTTTTGCATTTGTTACAACATTACGTGTTAACGTAACGCCGCACTTAACGCAACACATTTCTCAAAAAATCTCTTCATTCAACCTAGTTATTGGACGTTGTTAACACGGAACCAAAGCGTCTACATAGAGAAAATATAACTAGAACTTTATAGTATCTAATTCGTAAATTCCCCAAGCAATCCACAATTAGATTAGTTTGTAAATTATCCATATAACAGCAAATTGCATCTTTTTTGATAGCGTGAATGCTAGTAACATGCGAGTTATGAAAGTGTATTCAATACACATTTAGTTAAACCTATCGGTACTGTATTTATTAGCAGCTAGGCAGCTTATGTCAGTAAAAAAACCAGTAAGGTCTACACCAGAAACAACCACCACATCGGATCTGAACGACCTGACAGGTTTACTTTCAGATCTAGCGATACACTACTACCGATCAAAGAGTAGGAAGAAAATTGATAAAATAGAAAAGATAAAGACTAATAAATCTACGCATGAATCTACCCCAGAATCTAGCAGGGTTGAGAGCGATACTTTACCTTCGATACTCTGACATCAAACAAACCGGAAATACCTCAATAGAATCCCAAGATAAAGTAGGTCATACCTATTGTGCATCCGAACAAATGAACGTTGTGGACATCGTAAAGAATGAAGCAACATCTGCTGATCACACGAAACAAAGTACCCGTGTTGCTGACCTGCTTGAATATTGTCAGAGCCAGAAAGGTAAATTTGATGTTCTCGTTGTCTACAAACTCGATAGATTTGCTCGCAGTCAAGAAGAACACCATTGGCTACGAGGTCAACTCAAGAAAATGGGCATTATTCTACGGTCAGCTACCGAGAAAATTGACGAAAGTCCGTCTGGCAAACTGGTAGAGGGTGTTCTTGCAGCAGTGAATGAATACGATAATGAAGTCCGAAGAGAGCGTACGAGATTAGGGTTGATTCGGAGAGTTGAGCAAGGGCTTTGGCCTTGGAATCCCCCACTTGGGTATATGCCCGACAGAAATCGAGACCCGAATGTGAAACTTACTCCACATGTGATCGACCCAAATTGTGACTATGAAGTTCAGAATGTATTTGAGGATTATGCGACTGGCAATTTTTCAATCTCTTACTTGGCAAAAAAGTACTCAAAGAAACAGGTAGTACGACATAACGGTCAAGTTATTCGATTTAGCAAGCAGACCATTGATACATTGCTGAGTAACGTTTACTATATCGGTATGCTTAAGATAAAAACAGGTGAGCAATACCAGGGCAACCACAAACCTTTGGTTTCAGAACAGATTTTCAACAAATGTCAGTCTGTCAAAGCAAGAAACGGTAACAAAACAAAGGATGAACACAGAAAGCGGGATAATCCAGACTTTCCCCTCCGAGGATTTATTCACTGTGGGGAATGTGGTAATCCATTTACCAGTCAGAAATCGAAAAAGAAGTATCTGTATTACTTTTGTTTTAATCCGAAATGTTCCAGTTTTAGAAAAACTTACCCAAAAGATCATCTTGAAAAAGAATTCATGACCTACCTCAGTAATGTTAAAGCGACTCCTGAAGCTAGGAAAGGTGCTGAAGAAAGACTTATTGCTCAGTCAGCTTCAATTGAAAAAGCGATTAAGGCTCAATCCCGTAGCCTGGAGAATGATTTAGAGCAACTTGAAAATAAAAAGCAGTGGGTGATGGATCAGGGTTATTCAGGTGTTTTTGATACGGATACCGTGAGGGCAGAGATGGAGAAAATTAAGCAGAAGAAAATTCTTATTAAAGCGGATTTATCAGGACTAATCGAAAAACAGATTGAAATTGAAGGTACACTATCAATGCTGGATGATTTCTTTCAAACTATAGAAAAAGCATGGTATACCGCACCTTTTGAACAGAAACAGCAACTACAACAGCATATTTTCCCTAAAGGCGTAAAATACTCAAAAGGGCTGTTTTCAAACTCAAAAATGTCCCCGTATTTCAATCTAATTCAGCCTTTAGTACCTCTGCCGTCAACAAATGTGACCCCAAAATTGCTTGGTTCAAACTTTTTGTGTGAAGTTATTGAAGACCTTGAAAAGTACAAATTGTTGTTTTTCCAGATCAGAGATTGTAAATATCAGCAGGTTTGATGATTTTACTGATCGCAATAATTAGAACTTTTATGAGTCGTCTTTGGCCTATATCTCTTTGTGTGAGAAGTGCTTAGATCTTGGAATTATACATTAAATTTCACCAATATTTGGATCAAACCACTTTGGTTAAGACACAGATTTTGTCTTATCTTCCACGAGAACAGCCCCAGCAGCCACAGGAGCAAAGCTTTCTGGCCACTTAGTTTTATCGGAGTATGTTGCTCCACTGAATTGAGCATCTGTGAGGTCTGCATCTCTTACAGATGCGTGACGGAGTTTAACCCCAGACCATTGCGATCCTTGTAAGTTCAAACCGTTGAAGTTGGTACTGGCGAACCTTATATACATCCGATATGTCGTCAAACCAGTTGATTCAATAGTTTTACTGGTGTTGGTGGTTGGCAAAGCGGTTTATTAAAAAGGCTCATGTTGGTGCGTTTATAGGGGCATTATGGGAAGTTGATGATAAGTTTGCACTATTATTCATGAAGAAATTTTATCATCAGCTTTTCCAAAGAGTGTCTATTGCCGAAGCATTTCGACGCGCTAAAGACGTAATCTGTAATGAGCAGCCTTGGAACTCGACATGGTTAGCATACTTGCTATATGCATATCCGCTGGCAACTGTTTATAAGTCTGATGCACTGGCGAAACCAGCAAAATTTCCACCGTATCTAAAATAATGAGATTAGCAAAGATTTCACATTGCAACCTCCCACAACACCCTTGTACAAACTCCCAAATACATTCCCAACAGATCAATTCGACTACAGATTTTAATTCTGACCCAGAAAGAAAACCATGTCTATATCATACACACCAGACTACAACCCAGGCGCCGCGCTCGCTGAGATCAGAAGTAATTTAGCCCAGCTACAAGTGCAAATCATCTTTATGCCGCCACCGCTCTGGAGACTGATTGACGAACCTAAGCAGGGAAAGACTGTCGATAAGGAAACTCGTTACAAGCTGAACCGCCTATCAATGCGTCTCGCTCAGGCTCATTCGCTGATTTGTAAGAGTGAGGATTTTGCTGATCTGTGGATGGAGAATAAGCATAAATGCATGGCAAAAACAGGTTTTGAGCGAATTCCATAGTCATCGCTATTTAACCTGATTGTGTTACGAAGCTATCTCTATTCCACAACAAATGGTAGAAATAGAAAGTTATTCATATCGCTTTCTACCACACCTGGGTTAAGATCGTCAGATTCAGCTAGAACTACGCCAGCATGTGCTAGGGTGTTACTTACCTGACCTGCCGACACAGTAATCGCTGCTGTTCTGCCTTCTGGATCGACATCTGAATCAAGAAACTCATAGGCTCCCTGATTTTGATCGGTGAAGACATATCCAGTTGGAGCAGTAAAATCGACTATGTAGTCTCCAGCAGTAATAGAACAATGGAACCACCCATCTTGCTCTGTAGTGCCACTACTACACCTTGAACTCTGAGCCTCCTGTCCTGTAACATACACAGCATACGAAACACCAGAAAGTGGTGCTTCAGTACTCTGCTGATACAAACCGTCCTGGTTTGCATCAACCCATACCAAGCCGCTCAGTGTACCTTTAGCTGTAATAGCTGTCGGGGTGGTAGTTGGCGTTTTTGTTGGGGTAGCTGTATTTTGGGCAACTATCGTCGTAGTGGGTGTTGAAGTAGGAGTTACAGTGTTTTGCTTGACTATTGTTGCTGTCGAAGTTGGTGTGGCAGTGTTTACACGTACCTGTGTTCCTGTTGGTGTTGATGTGCTTGAACGAGTCCAGGTCGCAGTTGACGTAGGGCGGGTTGTGTTTGTTGGACTTGGTGTGGTTGTCCTTGTCAGAGTTGTAGTGGGGATAGGGGTAGAAGTATGCGTCGATGTAGCTGTCGGGGTTGAGGTAGCAGTCCATGTCGATGTTGATGTAGGAGTGTTTGTCGGTGTTGGGGTAGGAGTTGAGTATGAAACATTTAGAGTAACATGCTGATCGGCAGTGGTATTCTGAAAAGTACCTGATGCAACTCTTGTCCAAGTTCCTGGCGAACTTCCTGCCAAAAACTCATACCCAGATACACGTCCAGTCTCAATTTCCTGACGTGGAACATAAACAATTGATGCAACTTTAACTTTTCTGAGCATATCTATCACAATATGGTGTGGGTGTGGACCTGAATCCTGTAAAGGTGTCCAATATGTGTGCCAATATCCTACTCTTTGTCCATCGACTGCATCACTTGCTGGATGCTGTGAGTGGGCTGAGTTAGTCGTTACAGTCCAGCCAGTATTCGTGACTATATTTCCTTCACTATCCCTTATAAATATCTCAGGAATCACTGTAACGTTCGCCCCGCCATAACTTCCATGAGCAACGAACATCCAGTATCTATAGCCTTCATCTTCAAGAGTAGCAGTTGCTGTTGGAGTAAATGTCGGTGTGTTTGGTACTTGGGTTTCCACATTTACCCGAACCTCCTTCCACCCCTCCCAGTAGTAATTGGTATGAGTACGAAGACGAACATAGCGGTACTTTCGAGTTTGGTTAATCTGATTGCTCGGTACAGTGTGAGTGTGCCAGTTCTCCATATAACCAGATGGTGCAGGAATATCATCCCAGAGAGTATTTTGATCCCCATAGCCGAGCTGAAACTCGTGAGCATCTGATCCGGGGTCATCCATCCAGACCACAACATTGATGTTATTAATCTGATAATGAGCCTGTAGATCAATGATGATTGCGGTAGCAGAGGGGTTTGGATTTTGCCGAAGCTGCCTACCCGGACGCCATGCTGTGTTGTTATTCCCATCGACAATGAGATGGGCGTCCTCTGGCTCGTCATTCTCATAAACAACAACAGGCTTCCCCAGTGCAATATTTTCCATAGTCGCTGGGTAGGCACTTACCTTTGTTTCTGGTGCTAGTCTCCAGATTAAAATGAACAATCCAAGGCAGACTATCAATACAGCAATACGAACAAACAAAGAATCCACCTTATTCATGGAAAACTCCCGCTTCTTGCAATGATTCAAAATATGCGAATTTTACTTATTCACAAATGGCAAAAACAAATGCCTGTGTAAGCTCGTAGAATCAGAGCTACCACTCCCTCGATGCTCAAAGGTAAACACATCAGAATACTCGCGGAGGCCGTATCTGACAGTTACTTCAAGTGTGAAAGTAGTTTGCTGATTCATATCGTGCGTAAAGTTACTGATAAACCCATTCGGTTGCCCAGGGCCAACTTGCAGTGATAGTTGATTAATGTCAAGAGGAATAGCAACCCCTTGAGCATTTTTCAGGGATAGCACAACGTGTGCATCAACGAGTTCGGTACTGATATTTTCCAACGATACTACGAATGACCCACCTGACTCACTTGCAGAGAAGTCTGCACGCGCCGAGATGGCGTGTGGGGCTTCGTCTGGCGTGTTGTCGGGGTTGTCCTGGTCGGGAGTTGGGTTGTCGGGCGTATCTGGAAGTGGATCGGAATCGTCATCACCTGGAGCTTCTTCTGGCTCGGATGATGTGTCCGGGACTGGGTCAGCTACTGACGGCGTATACACAAGAAGATACTCACGCTCATACACCTCAGTTCCACTTTTTAGACTCATCACTACTGACAACACCTCTTGTTGCTCATGTGGTACTTCAAAGCTGAAAGCAAATGGCCTCTCCTCAGATGCACTGAGCGAAAAGCTTGATTGAGTTTTGAAGAGTTGGTTTGCAACACTATCAAAAACTTCAATCTCCACTTCACCCTGTTGTGTTGTTTCCAACAGGACATTGTGCATTGTGAACTGGAGTTCGGCTTGATTTGTACTTCTAGTTTCAAGAGCCAAATTGCTAAAAGAAACTTTGTCATCAACTGAAAACGCAGCTCCGCCGACCTCAAAAAAGCTATCAACACCAATTAATTCTTTAGTTAGTATTGTTACACTTGCTGGCTCAATAGTGATATGGCTATTAGCATGTGCATCACTTTTCTGTACTAAGGTCTGGAGTTCAACATACCCATTGCCAGGGACAGTTAAGCTCCAAACTAGTGCTTCTTCTTCAAGTTCTGCACCTCCTCTATCTGTTACAACTAACCCTTCAGAGATTGGTTGGCGAACCAACATTTTCTGCTCACGATCGTATGAATTACGAACTCCTATTAAGACCTGTCGTTCAGCGTGGTTACGCGTCTGCCCGACATATTGAGTTATTGGGTATGGAATGATCTCCTTACCTGGGGCATTAGCATTCAAACGAGAACGAGTCGAAGCGGTAGGAACTTCTGGAATTTCCCATTCTGGGTAATAACATGAGTATCTATCAGTGTTAGGGTTATAACGATCGACTATAGTCAACCATGGCCTGTTATGCTCGCCTATGAAGTAAAGGCCTGTCGGAGTGTTCGCGAAGACAAAACTTTGGATGTTTGTGCCTGCTCTTGGTGTAGCTCCTATCCCATTCTCTAAGAAATTCAGACGAACTCTTCTATGCCTTCTATGAACTGTAGTAACTGTCTCAAGCACATAATTCACATCAGGAGTTAAAATGCTACTTAGTGGTTTATAGATGCTATAGATGAGAAGCTGCGTCTCTTGAGATACGTTGCTAAACTCAATGTACCCACGAGCATGGCTCACAGCACATGAACCTGTTTTGAGTGTCTTGAGAGAAGGGGCATAGAATCCAATCTGCTCTCTATCATCTTCAGCAAAGGGAAGCATTTTCAGACTTGGATGAATAGGGAGTATTGGTGTTGGATTAGATCCAAAGCCAGTTATTAGCATATACCCAGCAGCAGAATTAGAATGAATTTGATCTATTAGATCAAAAATTCTGCTATTGAGATGTAATGCATAATTTGCTAGGTACTGATCAGTGTTTAGTGCATGAAGTCCAAAACCAACTGTAGGCACAAGACCTAAAGATGTCCCTATTGGACCTCCAGCAAGCCTTTTTAGACTAGCTTCTAGGAAACCATCTGAAGCACGAGAAAGTGATTCTTTAATCCAGCTATTTTCAGTCTTGTTAGACTTTCTCCATGCATTAATCAAGATATCGTCCTGAATCCGAAGAATTTCCAAAAGCTTGCCGTTAGCTTCTTCCCGCTTCCAGAAATCCTGTCGGTATAGCATTGTATCTTCCCAAGAAAAACCTGAAAGTTTTGAGAGTGCTTTTTCTTTCTCCTTATCTAAGTCATTAACTGATTCCTCCCAATGAGCAGTCATTATAGGAGTTGAGTAGCTTCTAAGTCTTAAACCTTCTGGACCATAGACACCTTCAAAGAATAAATCGTAGATATAGTCGATCTGTTTTTCAACACTCCAACTTAAGACCTCATCTATCATTTTTTCTTTGACATGCCATCGAAAAAGCTCTGTCGCTGCGAGTCTAAATGATCCTTCCTGACCTTTTCCTCTAAGAAGCTGCCATAAAGCAATAGGGTATACCTCTTGTTTAAGAGTATTCCCTTCTTCATAGATTAGTTGCGCAAAATAGCCGAGACCTGGGTGCATTCTGTTTCGTATTAGACTTGCTGTTCCGGATCTAAGTTTGTCTATTGCTCTAGTTTCCTCTGCAACAAAGCCAAAAACACCCATGGCAAGGCTTTTGACAAGCTTTTTTTGGTCTTCATCAAAAGCTCGAGCAAAATAATCTCCAGCAGAATGAATATCTTTAAGCAGAGGGTTAATACCATCTGAGTAATGAAGTTTTACGCCTTCCTGAAACTTATTAATGTCATTAATTAAGCCTCTATCAGCGCTCGTTGTTTCATCTTTACTCACTGGAGTATAACTAGGGTCTTGTAAGGGATCTAAACCAATATCAAGTGTGAATTTACTTGCTCTCAAAGATCGTTGCACATTACCACTCTCAGAAAAATCATGGTCTCCTGAATACTCAAGATAATCTTCATGAGATGCTGTGACTCTGTAATGACCTTTTGATAGTTCACCAAGATTGAAGCTTCCATCTTGGCTGGTTAACACACTTCTTCTTAGGATTCCTCCTTCGACAATGTCAACCTGAACTTTAGCAAGCTTACTTTCCTTGTTACCAGATAAGTGCACAAACCCAGAAACAGTTACAAGCTCTGGCTCAGGATCCTCAGGTGTACAATCTGCATAAGCCTGAATGGTGTAACCTTTGTTCTCACCTCCAGTCATGCCGTCTGCTACTCGCACCTTGATCCATCGAGTCCCCGGTGTGTCCGTACGCCAAACGATTTCTTGTCGTCCAGCATTCGTTCTCACTGTTTCCTCGTATAAATCAAGCTGTCCGTCACTTTGATTATCCCAAAACAATGCTGAAAGCGTATGAAGCCCATTGCTATGGTTATCAATCACAACTCTGTACTCACATCTTTCGACTGCCTGCCAAGAATAGAAGTCAATATCGCTATCGAGGTGCAAAGTATGTTGTTGTGCTGACCCGTCCGTATGCAAATTCGTTGCATTTGGAAATGAATCATCATCTTCATACCCATCACCTTGCGGTGGCGGTGCCTCGGCGAAAATACGGACTGTGTAGCCCACGCTTTCACCAACAGGCGTACCGTCCTCTGGCCGTATTTTAACCCACCGTATGGCATCCACATCCGAAGTCCACTCAATGTCCTGTCGCCCTGTATTCTTTCGTACTGTGCCTTCAATCACCTCCCCGTGATTGTCGTTGTTATCATCCCACATGAGTGCGCTCACGGTATGAGCACCTCCAGTGTGGTTCTCCACAACTACACGATACTTATAGTTCTGCAACGCTTGGAAGCTGATGTAGTCCTGGTCATTCACCACATGCATGGTATGCCGCTGTGCTGACCCATCTGTGTTCAGATTTGTCGCTGTTGCCAACGTCCCATCGTCCTCATACTGATCGCCTTGTGGCTCAACAATAACCTGCTCATCCCAAACCTGCCAGTTTTCTGACCGTATGGGGTTGTGCTGCCCGTTGGGATAGTAATGCACTTGGTAGGTATTTCTCCCACTCAAGCCAAGATCTGCTGGCTTAAAAGTAAAATCGAAATTGCCACCTGACACAGCCTTTTCCCAGCGGTATCCACTATAATCCTCCCAAGCATCAACCGTTCCCGACTTGATGTATTCCTGCGGAGCAGGCTCATCTGGCCAGAAACGAGCTTGATACTCGTGGCGACCTGTTGTTTCCAGATTGACAGGATTGAAATAGATCGTTTCCGAAGAGCTACCAGGGTAGTATTGCTCAGGGCCGATTAATTGCTGACCACCCCTGAAGATATACATATCTCCACCGAGTGAGAAACTTCCGCCCCCACACTTCTGTGCTGTGGCTTTTAGCCTGTCACCATCTGGCACTAAGCGGAACTCAATAGTTCCACCACAGTGATATGAGCTACTCTCAGTGTGCAAGGTATAGTTGTCAAACCTCCCACTATTGTCAACGATAAGCTTGACTTTACCAGAAGATGAAAACGCCCCTCCACCGCATTTACTGAGCTGAACAAGGACATCGCCTTGGTCATCGCGCGGGGTAAACTCAGACGACAAAATCCCTTTTGAGGGGTGATCTGTGTGAACACAATATCCACCTGGACGGCTTGTTCTGTACACTGTTTTTGTCGTCTGTGTAGCGACACTTTCCAATTGAATCAATACAGGACTACGATTCTCATGAGCATAAACAGGCGGAGTAGCCGGTAGTGTGCTTAGAAGAATGGATGCTATTAGAAAGATAATAGCCACAATACTGGCACGACTGTGCCTAAAGAGTGATAGATTCACAACATCCTCCATGAATCTTATATTTTGCGATTTACTAAGTGCTTTACATGTTAGCCTTGATCACTCAACCCCAGCCTTCAACGACCAGGGCTTTCTCCATCAAACAAGCGAACACTACTGCTGCATAAACGGCAGATAGACGTCGTAACCAGAACACTCACTGGTATTCACTATCAAAGGCTCAGAAAATTCAGAGTACTCATCCTGAAAGATGTTTCTCAACCGTACTTCGTAGCTCGTACCGCACTGTAATCCAATCACAGTAAATGTCTCGATGTCATTAACTGTCTCAACCCAATCTATCAGCGTACCAGGGACATCTTCTCTTATCCAGACTTCATACGACATATTATGCCCTGAATGCTTCCAAGCGATAGTCAGTTGGTTTTTAGCCGCTGTAGTAAGAGATACTGTTCTTGGTTGTAGAGGCGGTAACTCTTCAGAGCAAGCAAGCGTGATGATGTCTAGCTCATCGCTGAATTCTCCATTTCCACCAGCATTGACGCCTCGAACCTTGAAACGATATCTCGTGTTACATTCAGCAGCATCCTCCCTGATACTTACTGCATCTTGATGAGCTTTTGTAGAAAATAGCAGCGTCATAGGCTCATCACCTTTTTGGAAGTACACTTCGTAATACTCTTCTTCACTTAGGTCGTCCCACTCAAGAATAAACTCGTCGTCATCATAGTATGCCGCACGTAAACTCTGAACCTTTTTCGGCGGCTGAATATTCGGATCAGGAGTTGCTGTTGGCACTGGTGTATTCGTCGGCGTGGGCGTTGGAGTCAATTCTTGATTTGCGGCATCACAAGCGAGTGTTGTTACTGACAATTCATTACTCATAGGCCCCATTCCAGCGGGGTTAGCTGCACGAACCTGAACCCAATAATTAGTACCGCATTCAAGCTCGGTGAAAAACAAAAATGCCTCTACTCGTGAGCTATGAAGCTGATAGGCTTCGTTATCACGATGGTAGTAGACATTGTAGTAATCGGCAGAATCTACAATATCCCACTTTACTATGAATCCACTCTGACTAACGCTTTCAGCTACCAAACTCTGAACCTGAGATGGAGTTAAGTTTGGCATTGATGTTGGAGCTTCTGGAGTATTTATAGCAGTTGGTTCAAGTGTAATGGTCGGTGTTGGTGTAATTGTTTGATTGCTGGAGTTCCCAACCAGTCGCCCCCATATAGAGTAATCAATGATATTAATTGTACCATCGCTATTGAAGTCGAATACTTCCTTACCAGGACACTCATCACGCAAATACCAATGCTTCATGAAGTTTTCATAGTCTGCTTCTTCGACTGTGCCATTACCATCGAAGTCGCCAGGAAGTGCCGGGGTGCCAATAGGGGTTGGACAAATGGATTGTGTTGGCTCAGGCGTAGATTCCACTACATAGAAACTTTGGTCACGCCATTCACTTGGTCTGTTGCTACTGTTGAGTGACTTGAGTCGTAGTCTGTACTCACCGGGCCTAGCGTCATAAACAGTTAACGATTGAACTGGTTCATAGAGAACCTTATCAACGATAGAACCATCTTGCCAAACCTCAATAATGAAATTTTCTGTAAACTGTGGACGACTCCATTCGAGACGAACATGATTGATGTGCATATCCGTAACATCAACACTGCTTCCTGGGGAGGGAACTAGTAAGCTTGGTGCTTCTGGAGTAGGGCATTCTTCCGTTTTGGCAATAACTATGTTTGATCCAGATATCCCACTTGAATTTGTCGCACCAACGTAAAATCGATAACTACTGTTACAAAATAGCTCAGAAACAGTTGCGGAAGTTGTGTCCTTTGACAGGCTCTGAACTGTCTGCCAGCCTCCACTTGATTTCCATCGATACAGGGATGTTGCTTCATGGTAGTAATCATTCTGATTGTCCCATGCTAATAAAACCTCAGATTGTGATTCACTAGTTACCCGAAAATTTATTGGTGCGAGCGGCTCAGGGATAGTACAGGTCTCATTCGGGTAAACCCATAGTGACGACATATTGTTTTCTAACTGCCCCTCAAACTTGTCATACTCACCTGGTCCACGGCATGTTGTACATCCATCACTGATATGGTCACAAAATTTTGCACTCATTCCTTGTGGAATAGTAGCAGAATCTGCCCAATCTGATTTACCCAATTCACGTAAATCAATCAAGCCATGCCTATTTGAGATACCGATTTCTGGCCCACGCTGATCGCTTCGAGAGAAAAGCATAATCACTGGTGTCTGATCCCAGGGACAATGTTCTTCTTGATAGACTACGACAGAACTGCCTCGCCCACGGATTCGGTAGTTATCATCTAAAGGAAGTGGATCTCTTTTCCCAGAGTAGCAGTCACTGCTTCCCCTGTAGTTATCATGCTCCCAGATGCGTATAGAACCCCATGACTCTGGTACATTCACAGAAACGATACGATCATTCCAGCCAATATTTCTGAGACGTTCATAGTATCCAACTTCTAGTGGTCGGCAGTCTTGCAATCCTTCTACAGCACAAATATCTACTTGAGAAGCGAAATTCGTCTCGCAAACATTGTCTGAATAAATAAACACCTCTCGTGTCGCAATGTTCCAAGTTCCATGATCTTGTATCTTTGGTTGCGAACTAGACCAACATCGAGATTCGCCACTATCATGTATTGTTACAATACTCCACCCAGCTGGTAAATCGAAACCTCGGTATGAGAAATTGACGGATTGTGGACCTCCTAGACCTAGTGCTGCCACCTGGTCTTTTGAATCGTCCAAGTCAAGAAATGATACACGATGAGTTGAAGGTTGAGGTGCTGGTTCGGAAGGTCTTGATGTTGGGAAGGGATCTGGACTTATATCAGTAGGCAGTGATTCGGGATTAAGCTTGTTTGTAGAGAATAACGCTGCCTCACCGCTTCCTGATCCAAATTGATTAGATACAGTTTTAGATCTATTAACTTCATTTTTGTTTGGATGAGGAAACTCAGATCCTAAACCGCCATCACGTGCAAACAGTGTTTCTCCATCACTAGAGAACTGCTCATCTTCACAGGTCCGCATATCCTCTGGCCAGCATACAAACTCACTATGAACTCTTACTGTCACATTTTTTCGTCGAATCCCACTATCAATGTAGGTGAAATTGTGAATCACCTTTACATTTCCCCTAGTTGCTGCACCATCGTAGTTATAAAACCTCAGACCTTCTGAATCTACATAATAAGGACTGATTTTATAACCATCTACAAGAGGTAGGCTGTCATCCCATCCAATGGGATTGCCCCATTTTGAATCATCTTTCTTAGGAAAACAGTGATAGTAGCAGGTGTCACCGCCATCCCTCAAATCAATATGCAGATGGACAGCGGTTTGGTTTCCGCTTGCCCCTGCAAAGCCAATGTAGTCTCCTCTATTGAGACGTTTTCCAGGAATAAGATGATCAAATGATCCACGCTGCAAGTGAGCGTAGATTAATACTGATTCCCCAGTAAAATGACGAATGGCCACAAGGCAACCAAATCCAATTGAACTGGAGTCGCTTGGCCAGTATGGACAAGTCGGATCAGCTTCTACCACTGTACCGGCAGCCATATTCAGAACCCGAAAACTTGGACTCTCACGATTTCCATTTTCATCTAAACCAGGAGCATATGAAAAATCTAGACCTGAGCCAGTACCAGCTTGAGCAGTACCCTGCGGACCAACAGCGTAAGCATGAGGTCCCCCAGTCCATCGTACATGACCATTTAGATCGCTTTCCCACGGAAGTACAAATCCTGGAAGCGGATAACCTTGAATATGAGTTTGTGATAAGAGATTTGGTGCTGTGTCTAAACCAGATAAGAATATTATTATGAGGATTACTATGCTTTGTCTTGTTAACCTACCAATCAATTGACAACTCCTATTATTCAAAAACCTAACAATGCATCTGAATATACGCAACTCAGTAGGAGAATGACCTAAAAGTCAAAGATTCAATAATCTTCTCACATCATGCGAGTGTAGCTCACGTGTTTTGCCCGTATTGAGATCAAAAGCTTTGAAATTTCCTGTTTCTAAATTCAGAATAATTATCTCGTCTTCGAGCAACTTTAACTCTTCAGTAAGTTCATGAGAATACATGATATCGTTGAAAAAAATTGTGTTTTGAAAAATAGAAGAACTCTTATCAAAAAGTTTTTTTCTTTCAAGATTTGGGAAAGATAGGCTACTTATTTCAATTGGTATGCATGAATCGTTAAATGATTGCTCATAATTTAAAAAATAGATTTGACTAGAAGCGTATTTTAGAAATGTATTTGAACTAGATTCACACTGATGTCTATCTGGAAGTTTTACACTATCACGTACACTTTGTGATTTCATGTCTAGGACTAAAATACGATTTGACCTTTCAACTGAGTCTTTGCGTAATTCTGAAAACGGCTGTACTTTCCCCAGAATAGTGTTACTACGAACATCATAATCAATAATCTGCAACCTGCCCTCATCGCTAGATACCACTGGAGTTGTTTTTAGAAGTGATGGATAATTTCTATTACTAACATCATACTGAGAAATACGAAATAAGCTACCAAGATGATCGACAATGAGAAGAATATTGTCATCTTCTTCAAACCAGAAATCCACAGATGTAGTTGAAAATAATTTTGCGATTGTATTTCTGTCTATATTTTCATACACGTCTTCTTTGGTAAATTTTCCAAAAGAGTATCTATTAAGATCAAGTCCATTTTCAGAGTCCACCGAAGCATGAAATATTACTCCATTAATATTTTTTTCTAATTCCATTCTCCTAGATTTATCTACTAAGTCATCCAAAATATGAGTGCTTTCCTGTGATAATTCTATCTGCTCTTTAAGCCGTTTATTCTCATGAAAAACCCTATGACTGAAATAACCAAATGAGAAGGTAGTAATCATAAATATTGCTAACACTCCTCCTAAATAGGGTTTCTCTACTTTCATACTACTAAATAGTATCACATATTTTTTTGAAATTCTGCGTATAAACTGGAGTCAAGAGCAGAATTAGGGGTTTTGGAGTGAAAAAATCAAAGCAAACAGAACTAAGGATAAATACTTTTCAAAATCGGTGGAGTGTCCTGCGAGGTTTATTAACTTTCACAAGAAAAATTTTTGAACTGAACCACCTGAACTACCTTTCTAATTTTACTGCACTTCGTTCAGAATCAGGTACACAATTTGTCGTATTCTGTGTGATCATTTCCTTACATCTGATACCCCCAAATTAAAAATAGAAAACCCCACGATTCTCACCGTAGGGCGTTTCTAGCTATTCAATTGTCATATCTTCATCAACCCATACACGCCTCACACCAACCAGCCGAAACCAAATGCGACTCAGCTAACCTCCGAGTCCTGTGATTACACAGCGTACCGTGTTCTTCACAAACAGTGACCCATTCACCACCATCTGTGCAGAGTCCCGCCTCACTAGCTCGGTAGAGGCTGACTTTTTGTTCACGATGAAGCTTGTTCTTGCGAGTTACCACTAATCCAGCTATTTCTGTGTCTTTGCTCATGATTTTCACCATTTCAGTCTGGGAAATTGAATCGGGGGTCACAATTGCAGAATTTGAGTAATGTGACCCCCGATTGATTTTTTACTGCTAAACTAGAAAATCGTCAAACAAATCGTCTTCTTCCTCACTTTCATCGTTCACACTGGCGAACAATTCCATACCACCTGATCTGAGTGCCATTTTTACCGCCATTGCTCTCTGGCCAGCAGAGATTGAAGCAATCCATTCAAGTAAGTCGTCATCTTCACCCTCCTTGAGCCTCAGCTTGATATGATAGTCCTTGTATAGGACTGTTGATTTACGACGAGCCATGCTATTTGCCTCGCTTGCTGCTTTTTACAAGCATCTTGTACAGCCCACGAGAGATGGATTGCACAGGATCATCTGATAAATGGGCTTTACCCTGGAATTTACTCCACAGCTTGTCACCTAGGATAATCGAGCCACCGCCAACAATGATGATTCTCTTGCAGCGTTTCCATTCCTTGCCCCAGAGTTTTTCGATTTCACCTAGCACCTGCTGCTGCCAAACTGGAAGTGCTTCACTCAAGTCCAGATTCCCTGCCCTCATCATCACATTGAGTTCACCAAGAGAATACAGTCGTTCTGGGTTGAGTAACTCAAGCAGGCGACGAACGCCAAACGTACTGCCGTTAGACATTCGGTGAACAACTTTGGAGCTTTCCATCAGCAAGATTTCGATTGTATTAAAACCGACGCTGATTACTCCGATCTTATCCTTCGCCAGTGATTTCCTTCCTGGCTGATAGCCGCCTTCCTCGTTCAAAAGAAAGTCCATCAAAGCCCCAACTGGCTGGCTTGAGGCTTTTACGTTGGCGACTGTGATTTGGTAAGACGTTCCGTTTGCATCCCAGGTGTGTTCACCCTTCATCCATTTTCTTATGGCATCAGCGCTTTCTTTGGCGTTGTCTTCTCCCATCATTTCAAGTGGTAAGCCAGCAATAATACTGATAGGCTGGTCAATTTCGCCATACGTCTGCATGTATTCAGTCATAGCTCCGTAAAATAGAGCAGTTATCTCAGGGCTTTGAGTCAATCTCGAGTAATCCAGATTTTCAACAGGTCTGCCAAAACTGTGAGCATTTTGTCCCACATAGAAACTCAGAGAGCCTAATTTTACTTGGAGTACTGACTGCTTGCTTCCGACCCCCGCAGATTGTGCAAGTAGCGGTCTTCCTCCAACACCAACAAATGAAGGTAATGCGAGACCGCCTTCAACGCCATATAGCTTAATTGCTCCCATTCCGAGGTCTACGCCAAGGTCAATTGTCTCGTTAGTGTTCATTGACTTATTCTCCTTGTTTGAATCTGTTGTCCGCTTGTTTTCAATGTTGGTCTTCACTGACATGCTATTATCCTTGTTTAGATTTTCTTAGTCACGGCTACCCCAGGCAAGGGTTGCGCTTTTACTTGAGTTGGCTTTCTGTTAAAACGTCAAGTTGATGGTGTCTTTATGGATATGGCTCCTGCTCTCTGACCTTAAGCCCAGGTGTAATCCATGTCTGCTCCTGATACAGACCTACTTCTCCAGGTATCACCTTCTCGTAAATGTGGATGTTGTGACGGCGAAGTAGTTCGCCTATCGCTACAACAGCATCCTCTCTGTCATTATGTAGAAGCTCGGTAATAAAATGCTGTGTTATCATCAGATCGATTTTCATAGCACATTCTCCAATATCCAGTCAGCAGACAGTGCTTCAATGGTGTCGGCTGCAATGTCATCTCCTGTGTAGTTTGTGGTGTCGTACTTGATCACCACGCTTCCATCGTCATTCTGATAAAATCGTTCAACTCGTGCGCCTTGTAGGATTTGGGCATTCATTACATGGTTTGCTTCATCAAGACTGTGGTATCGGATGTAGTCTGCGGTAGCTGCGGCTCCGACTGAAACACCGTCAAGCAGTCGTGCTAATAAACCACCGATAAACGGAATCCCAACTAGCTCCGATATTCCCACTCCAGCGAAAAACCAGAGAATGCGACGAGGTATTTCTCGTACTCTATTCATACTATTACCCCTCCAGAAGTTTGCAGTACTGGATAGTTCCATCTGCCTTCGTGCGCTGACCGTATGCATATCCATCGGCATCATGTCGCACTCCCCATCCCGCTTGTCTGGCTTTGTCAGTCAGGAGCATTGAGTAAGGGATAGGTCGTAGTTCTTCTGGCTGTGGTGCTGGTAGGTAGCCCCACGGTACAGGTGCAGGGTTGTTTCGCAGATACACCCAAAAGAACGCACCGCCACCAAGAACAAACAGAATCAAAAAGGCAACTACTATAACAACAAGCCTTGTCGTATTCTCCTGACTTCGTGCCAGAACAAACATCTGGAACGAATACAGCCTCTCACTGGTCGCATTCTGGATTAAGAACACCTGTTCGGTCTGTTCGTTAGCTACTCCGATTTTGGCTTCTGCTTCTGCTTTCGCTGCGGCAGTTTCAGCCTGCATTTGTAGTCGCTTGGCTTCAAGGTTTGCATCGATCCGAGCTTGCTCAGTTCTAGCTCGATTGTCTGATAACACGATTGCGGCACGTTCCGCATTTCGGTTCATAAAGCAACCAGTCAAAAGCATCAGTACTGCTAAAAAAAACAATAGAATACGTATCTTCCTAAACTCAGTTTTCATGATCAATAGCTCCTTATTCAGTCGAGTATCAGGGGTTCATTGAACCGTTCAATATCCGTTCATTTGGGGTTCAGTGAGGGGTTCAGTGCCGTTCAGTGGGGTGAGGTTCATTGAACCCCTATTGAACCCTTTTTGAACCGTTCATTGAACCCTATTGAACCCCCTGGTGATACAGTTTCCATGCGCTAGAGGCCGTTCCTTTGGAGACCTTCAGCGCCCGTCTCATTTCACCCTGCGTACAGCCTGGGTTATCCTTCAAATACTCCAAACACTTCTGCAATTTCGGTGAGGTCTGTGCCTCGGTTGCTACTGCGTCGTAATGCGATAGAAGCTTTACTGACTCCGTTAGATTGATATACACCGGACTCGGTTTACCCTCATGGTACTCACGCATGGCTTTGATGAAGGCTGGCTCGAATGGAGCTTTGACTAGCTGGTCGCCATCGTTGTATGCGAAGACATGTTTGCCAGCGATATCAGGTAACGGTTGTCCGTAAACCGATGATGCAATGTGCTTACTCATTTTGGAGCAGAGTACAGCTTGCACATTCTCTTTAATTCGTGTCGTCCACGCATCTGACGTTGGCTTTTGGTCTCCAAAAATCAAGTGGATACCTGTTTTGCGAGCTTTGGCGCAGAGACGATCAACCAGTGCCATGACATCTTCATCAAGCCCGTATAGTGCGGCTTCCGCAACGTGGTCGGCATATTCATCAAGTATTACGAATATGCGTTGTGGTCTCACGGCTTCAGGAATGTTCTCGTACTTCCCATCATCGTCCTCGCTGACCGTCTCAACGATTAACTGCTCCCTGGCTTCTACTTCTGCCCAAATCTTGCGGAGGGCTGCTAACAAGAGGTTAGGATCTTTGCAGTCCACGAGTTGAGCAACGTTCTTGAATATCCGAAAGTCAACTCCGCTTGAATTATCGAGGAAGATTAACCCATGCTTCTTCTGAACCAGATACACACAGATGGAACGAAGCATCGTAGACTTTCCAGCATTTGTCGCTCCGTGGATGCGAAGGTGCGATTGATGCGTTATCTCCCATCTGACGGGACGACCTGTGTGCTGATTCCTGCCGAGAATGACGATGTTTTCGCTAACTCCACGGCAGGCTTCAGAAAGTGTCATCGGTTCAATGGGAACCTGTATCTTGGGTGGCGCAGTATCTTGGACTACAGACCGTCTCTTCTCAGCCAGTCTTTCTTCGATCAGCTGATTTTTGAGCGCAATGTTGCGACGCTTTTCTTCATTCACTCCTGCCAAATCTTCTAGTTCAGCCCTGTTTGGACGGTTTTGGCGATTGGAGGAAGAACCCTTTATGAAGTCTGTTCGCTCTTTCTGAAGCCGTACAGCAGCGTTGTGGCGGTTGTTTGTTACTTGGCGAGCATGGTCTGATTGCACATGAGACTCTGCTTGCGAGTGAGTTGCTACCTGTACGCTCCCGTTCTTGGCAAAGACTGTTGTCGGGTCGATAGCCTTCTCCAAATCGTGGAACGTTTCATAGACCACCTTGCGTCCATACTGGTCTCGTCCAACATACTTGGTGGGAACAACGGGTAGACTGCCATCCTGACCAGGATAGATGTACTGAGACTCACGCCAGATACGAAGACCCTTAGCAATGAGCCACCATGCGAACAGACAGGTACTAACAGCGATAACTAATCCGAATGCTGCAATTACCCCTACAAAGACCCATCCTCGGAAAGCACCCCACCAGAGCGCAGATTCTATCTCTGAAAATGTTGGTTCAGCAGCAGGTGTTTGAAGCCATTCGGTCAGCAAGTACAATATGTACGCTACAATGGCGGTTGCAATCAGTACAGCGGCGCTTACGAATGTCCGTGCTAAGTCCTTCATGAGATTAGTCTTCCCAGAATTCAGCGTAGTCATCTCTGGTATTTGTCGTACCGACAGGGTCTTCTTTGATATCAGCCGTTGGTCGTTGTCCAGTTACATCGCCCATGCCATCCGATGGGTTCGGGGGTGATGCTGGTTCATGTTGATCGTTATCTGTACCCCGATCACCCAGCGGGGTAGTGCGAAAGGGTTAGCACGCTGCCTTGCTCGTTGCGTTACGTACATATACAAGCATCCAAGGATCAGCATGATCACAAAGAGGATCTCGGTGACAGTGATTAACAACGCTGGCACCATAATCCCGATAGGAGCAAGCCCAAATGCTGCTCCACATAGAAATGTAGTTACTGCGGCCAGTAAGGGACTCTTAGCAAATGCTTGCCGAATTGTGGAGACTACGGAGGACATAAAAAAACGGTTCCTTTCGTGGCGTCTGAGCCACATAGAACCGTTGAAGTGAGGAATATGCAGTTGTACATCCGAATATTAGGCATCGCTTTATCGCGCGCGATATACTCGAATGTAGGCTGCCGCTGATCTCACATATCAACGGTTGGCTTAGATGTGGGTGGTGCCATCAACACCGCCTGCATCGCTTAAAGAAAACTACCTAGATTTACTTTGTACGACTACACAATTCTAATCCGTAACACTCGTACTACTGACTTCTCGTGAAGTTCAAATGTAATTTCATGGGACTGGACAATGTAACTGAACCTATTTTTCGTCCCTGATATTCGCTTGAACTTCGTCGGCTCATTATCATTTAAGTTGACGATAGTTTGCCAGACTGCTCGAAATAACTCCGATGACATCGCTCTGAGAAAAGCAGTAACATTAGGATGAAGATGGAGCGTCCCACTCATGGGAGCAGTCCAGCTTCTGCAAAGATAGCTTCTGCTTCCTCCCTAGTATGGTAATGACCCTGAGCCATCTCACGACCGCGTTGCTCAAGAACTACAAAGTCTTCATACTGCTTAAAGAGCCTAACGATTGTATTCCAACGTTTTGCTGAGAATGCGATAAATTTAGCATCTCCCCGATGTGTGAGAATGACACCGTTTTCGGCATCATTAATCATCTGCTCTGCTTCATCAAGAGAATCTCTGAGCTTGCTCAGTGTCATCACAGGCAAAACTTCAATCATCTTCCAACTCCTTAATCTTCAATAACCCATTGAAAACTCAAGACGTGCATACGTATGACGGAATAAGTGTATCTTGAAGCCTATGGAATATGTGTAAGCCAGATCACAATTTCGGACATTTTTATAGTTTTTTGTCGTTAATTCAATTTGCTCTCTCGCCATTAAGATTTCGGGAAAGATTCAGAAGGCGGTAGATGACTGATAAGGCAGACGTATAAATACTTGGTTCAACATTACAGGTGAGCCAAATATTATAAGGAACATATTTGTTGATAAAACTACTTCTGTCAGTTTATCTTGGGTAAAAAGACCTGCATCAATTGGCTTGTGGGCATGATCTCAAATGATCGAATATCAGATTCATTGGTCCTTAAACCATCAGAAACTATCAGTTTCACCATGTATGTACCTTCAGATAAATCGGTAACATTCCACTGATACGTATTTTGAGTAATCCCCAAAGCTAGAGCAATCCAAGTGTCAGAATCATCACTCCAAAACAGTGAGTAAGACATGGAATCCTGATCAGCATCTGTAGAAGACCAGGATATATCTACCGAGTCATTGTTGCGGTTAGTTACAAGAAAAGAATCTATCTTTGGTGCTGTTGATGAGATGAATTTCTGTGCTGTATATTTGTTTCCTACATGCACCCGAATTGTCGCCGCATCTGACATAAAAGGAATTACTTCACTAAAAAGTGCTGAACTACTTCTAGAGTTGTATGGTTCATCTGTGCTTCGGTACTCGTTGTGGATCACAGTGCTAGATGAATTAAGATATTCAAATCGCAGCCCTGAACTGATTGGATTAGAGTCTCTAACCTCATACGCATTTGATAAATGATACCAGTCGGCTAGCTCTAAGGTATTTTGATCATAATACCCTATAGCCAGGATACTTTGGTGTTCCGAACTGCGGAGTTGATTATTGAGGCCAGATTTGCCTGCAATATAGTCAAAGTTGTCCTTTGTTGACCAGTATTCATGATCGCTATTGATAATACCCATATATGAGTAGATGTTGTCGCCAAGCATCGGTTGTTTTCTTGTGACCCACATACCCCTATCTGCCAATGACCCTATCCTATCACGAACATCATCGCAGTTTTCATCATAGTCTTCACAACCTCTAAACAATCCGAATGCATGACCAAGCTCGTGGGTAACTAGGGGGCCTTGATGCTCAGTAGTAACTCGAACAATTGAGACCCCGGTAAACCCTGAGTGCGCTCCTAGCTGATTTGGATTATCGAAGTGATCCTTGAACCAACTTGTTGGAGTTACCAGCACGTATTTGGCATTACTGAACAAATTGAATTTGTCTCCCAAAGTCCATAGATTCAGAAAATAAAACAGTGCTGATTCTTTGTCATGCAGTGTTACTACTCTATCCTCAACAAATGGGAAGTCTATTTCTGGAATATCAATCGGAGTAGAGATAAGTGGCGCATTCTTAATGAGATTGAATGTTGATTGATTCCTGTCTTTGATTATGAAATTCTCGTCGCCGTCAGCAATTGGATATACAGCTTGGATGTACTCTACTGCTGCATTACCGAATGATTCATACTCTGTTTGATCGTTCGGCCAGTCTTCCCAGTCAAGAGGATAGAAAACTATTTCTTCACTTCGGCCATTTATGACATTCAGTACATGTGAACGCAGAGTATTGTTATTTTCGTTTGCTTCGCTAGTTTGATCGTTCGGATCAACGGTTACTGTTGCCTGGAATTTAGATGCGTTTGGTTTTAGTTCATCACCGAAGAAATAAATCGTCTCAGTATTATCATTAGCTGAAAATGTCAATGTGCGTTGTGCAGTCGTAAGTGGACTACTGCTATTCGGGTTATAGACATAAAACTCTGAAAGCTCGTCATCACCCACTTTTAATTGCACATCAGTTGAAACCTCATGCTCATGCCCATTCACATGAATCACAGCCTTTAAAGAAGTTGCTTTATTTTGTATCAGTATCTCCTGATCTTCGACTACTTGAATTGGCTTCACCTCGATTACTGAAAAATCTGTGGAATTTGGTGTTGGAGTCGGTTCTGTCGGTAGCAATCCAGCATAAACAAGCGTCACTCTGGTAATGTACTCGGCTGTTACGTATGTCCCTATATGCCCATCAGGAACATTTCCTAACTTATCCTCATCAGAAAAATAGCACCCTTCTTCTACCGCTATCTTCTCATAGGGTATCCAGTTTGTTCCGTTCGTTTTGACTTCACAACTAGCCCTAACAAATCTGTTCTCAGGAATGATGGGTATGTTCGCCAGATAAAATTTATCTTGTCCACTCGTTAAGTTAATACCCACTGAAGCATATCCATTACGAGACTCTTGAGTGATTGGTCGACCAGCAGGAATAAGGTGATGAATCCCATCGTACTCATAAAATAAGTGAGGTGGCGAGGGTACATAGGCAGTGATTGAAACAGGAATATGAGAGTAGAGATCGCCTTGTTCATTCATAAGGCGCAAGATGAATCTATCTTTTTTTGTAAATCCAGCACTTGCTTTGCTGCCGAGAACAACTGACTCAGTAGATCCGATTGAGGTGAAGATGTTGTCTGGACCTAAATCGCTTATGACATATTTTTCAAGCGCATTACCAGAATTTAAGTTATTTCGGCTGATAGTGAGAGCATAATTTCCATTTGGCAAATCCGTAAACTCAACCAGTCCAGATATATTACTTGTCTTTGTGAGATAAGGACTGCCGTTAAGACTCAGTATGACAATTACATTCTGAAGCGGGATATCTTCAAGCTCATGAACGCCATTAGAATTTAGGTCATTATAGGTGCTTATCTCTATGCGGTTTTCCCCTTGAGAGGCTGCAATACTCATTGATAGGATAATGACCATTACTATTCCAGCAGCTACGCTCAAGCCTATGTGTTTCATGGAGTTTTCCTGTGTTGGCTAGGTGAAAAGACGTTATCTACTCAGAAATCTAACTGCGCTGTTTGACAATCAATACTAAGCAAACGATCCACAACAGAGGCACATCACACTACACTTGAGGTCTAAAGTCTGACTAATCATCAAGTATAAATCAGGCAATTTCTGCTACCAAATTTGCTCCGCACACGGAGCAAAAACGAGCAGAATCAGATTTATCATATTCCTACTATGAACAATGTGGTGGGATCACGTGTCAGACAGGCTCGACTTGAAAAAACACCAAAAATGTCTCAGCGCGAACTTGCCGAGCAACTGCAACTACTTGGTCTGGACCTGGGGAGGTCGGAAATATCAAAGATTGAAATTGGAGAACGACGAGTGACTGATTTTGAGGTGGTGAAGTTAGCGGATGTTCTAAAGGTTACTGACTCTTGGCTGTTGAGGGGGGAGTAATCTTTTTTATTTCTACTACAGAGCTTCAGTTCTATATACACAAAGCCGCCCTTTTAGAGAGCGGCTTTGCAAATTTCTTGGCACAAATTAAATGCGGTCTTATGTCATTCTTTTACATGGCGAAGCCTTTATGTTCATTGAATAACTAGGGGAAAGAAAATGTTAACATCCACAAAATTAAATGACTTCCCCTCGACAAGTGATGGAGTATCCTTTCTTATCTCTACCTTCATTATTGTAAGCTCATGAAAGCCATTGAGCTTCATGACTTCTACTAACGATTCCTCAGTGTTGAATACAATGCCGTTAGAATAGAACCAAGGTGTGTCTATACCTGCATCGAATGCACTACATACTTTGGGGTCCTTGTGTAGAGTATACCGTTCTTCTAACAACTCATTGTAAATGACAATATCTTCACCAGATAGACAGCCTACATACCTCCCTGGTTGAACTGGTTTGATACCTGTTTCAGGCTCTGGAGCAGGCTGAGGAGTTGGTGTATTTGTAGGCTGTGGCGAACTGGTAGGCGTCGCTGATGGAGTATGTGTGCTAGTAGAAATAGGCGTATTTGTTTGTGTCGGCGTTGGGATATTTGTTGGAGTGGGTGTATGCGTCGGTGTAGGCGTTGAAATTTCATCACTATTTGGATGTAACCCAATACAGTCAATATGCTCTGCCCCACCGATTATTATCTTTTCAATCACTCCATTGACGGGACGACCAGTATCTTCACCATTCTGCCACCATGTGTCAGCAAACGTATTCCATCTGTTAACGTGACCTTGATATGTTTCTCCACTACACATGTCACCACCTGCACCATTCGCTTGCTCTAGTGCAAGGGCAGATAGGCCATCTGGCACATAAATCGAGACAGCTTTAGTATTCAGACCTTGTGCCACTAGATCGACTTCTCCAGATTTCCCAAGCGGATATATTTCGCCCTTACATTCAGGCTGAGTCGTTATTACAACTTCATCAAGTTGAAGCTGGTTACAATTTCGTTGTTCCGCTTCCAACAACCTCCATGTCACATATAAGCTTGTATCGGTTGGAGCATGAGCCTGAAGAGCTATCAACAATTCTGAGTCTGTCCACACATCCATCTCGGTTTCAATCCACTGAGCAACAGTATCTTCTTCTTCTTTTGCGCCAAGCATCTTTTCATCAGACCAGTCAGTGACCTCACTAAATGGAGTCATCCAGTAGTGCTGGTCTATTTTGTCGTCTGGGGTATAGTGCGAAAAATCGAAGGTTAGTAGATGATGCTCCCCAGATGGTACTCGTCTGTATACACCAAAGACCTCATCAGAAACTATCCGAAGCTGAATCTTGCCTTTGAAGTCAGCCTTAAGCGCAACAATGCTCTGCTCACCCTGAGCATTCAACTGTACCATCTCGCTTCCATGACCAGCTTCGGCGTTTAGCTCAATCCGGTTATCTACTTCTGGTAGAAGATCGCACACAGTTTCAGTTGGTCCTATTCTCCAGAGAGTGGCACGAGTTACTTCATGGGTTCCCTGACAGAACTGACCCCATTCGGTATCAAGTCGATACCGAGGCGGAACAGTAATGTTGTAGGGCTGAAAGATAGTTTCTAAGATGTAGCCATTTGGCGTTCCTTCATGCAATGTCCAGTCGGCTGAGTTACCTACTCCGGTATGAGTAGCTGGATTGTCATTATTCGAGTTATCCTTATCAAATGTCATCGCAATAGGGCGTTCACGACACCACTCTGTGTCACCATCAAAGACTTTGATGTACCCTACTTTACCGTTAATAGGGATGTTAGTCTTATCGCCGTCACGGTGCCAGTTGTCTTCACTTGTGTTCCACTTTGAGTCTGGAGCACAAATGTAGAGGTCACTCTCTTTCGAGGGAGCTGCATAGATGTAGTAGCCGTTTCCTGGATTGTAGATTGACCATACCTGGGTGGTATCAATACCCAGTTCTGCTAGATCATATTCCCTTGGTTCAGTAAGTTCAATGACCTCTCCACGGCATGACTCCTGAGTCGAGATAGCAGCGTGTGGAAGACCCAGTTGATCACAGTTTGGCTGTACAATAGTGAACCAGAAGTCATCTGAGCGGCTTGTTTCCCCCCGATGATCACGCACATGGATCTGCGCTTTATAGTGTCCATGTTCTGAAACCTTGGGAATGTGTTGCTCCACACCATTTGGAAGAATACCGCTATCATAGACAAGCTGATGACTATCTATGTACACTAGCATTTGAGCTGTCAGATATTCTGCATCTTCTCTGCCGATGTTTTCATCCGTCATCTCCCATCGGATCAGTGGTGACCCGGCAAGAGCGTCCTGGTTTTCCAGTGGGTACACTTCTGGCTTATCTGGTGGGATGTTAAACTTCGCTGAGCATTTGTCTGTCGCCTTATCACGATCTCCTTTCACGAAGATCACTATATAGTTTGACCCAGCATCTGCCCCGTCAGAACTTGGTCCACCAAGCCGCAGCATTCCTTCCTTCGCAGTGCATCTACGAGTTCGTAAATGATCTGCGTCCCGGTCTGAGACCTCAATATTATCAGACTGCTGCCAGTGATTTTGCATGAGCCATCCTGGTGTATCGTTCCTCCGGTCATATGCAATGTATACTTCCACACCATCTTGCAGTATCTCGCACTGGATATAATCCAAGTCTTGGTTTTCATTGTCATCGTTGGGTGTCTTCAAGAATGGTGCAGCTACTAGTTTATGACCAGCTTGGGCAGCTTCATCATCTGTCTCATGACCATCGAGCTTGAGAATTTTGTACTCACGGTCAGTATAGTACTCAGTGCCGATGTGAACATGTGAGAAATCCACACTTCGCCCAGTCCTCGTGGTACATGAGCCAACATACTCCTGAATATTGGTTATTTGACCAGAGACCTTCACAGATGCCCGGATAAAATTCCCGTAAATAGACGAGTGGTTCAGTGTGCCTGTCTTATTGAACTCGTCACACCTTCCATCACTTGCGCAGAAGCGGACGCTTAGTCTCCCTGGATTTTCAATCCTATATGGACTGAATGGCAAAGAGTTGTCCTGACCAAGCTGCAGCGGGAAGCAGATATCCTCATCAGACAGATCTGTATCGAAATAGACCTTCACAGGTGCATTACCACAATTGTAATCTGGAATAACTTCTTCGCTTGGAGGTCCTATCGGTGGATGCGGATCGGTTGGAAGAGAGCCAGATCCTGGTGATGGACGGTCTGTTTCACGACAGCTTCCTACTTGTAGTTCTACGCTCTCAGTATGATCACGGAGATTTTGCTGCGAGTTATGATAGTACATTGACGCAAGGTCTGTTATTTTGAAGTCAAAATCAACACAGACTGTGTCGGTGCTTTGTGATGCGGCAGTTACTTGCCCAGTTACGCCTGAAGCCCGCGTGAAGATGAATTTGAAACCATCCACGCTATAAATTAAGAACTTTTGACCCCACCAGGGAAGAGCATTAAACTCCTGCAGAGTAATCCATTCACATACCCGTGCAAAAGGTCGTCGTATTGTCACATAAGATGGAAGATTACCGCAGTTTTCTACGTAAGTGAGAGACTGGGGTGTAAAGCCTAGGCTTCCGCCACCGTTTCTATCTCCAATGTCATCAAATTTCATGACAGGATGTCTAAATGAACGGTATCTTCCATCCAGTGAACCATCACTGCTCTCATGCAAAATTACGCCTTTATGTAAAGGTACTTGCATTGATTGGAATGAATAGTCATCAGGCAAATTACGGACACCATATCGAATAGGATTTTCTTCTGGATACTTTCTTCGAGGATCATCATTTCTAACAGCATCACGCTCTACTCTTGCCGCTGTGTATGCACGGTGACCAAGGAAGATTCCTTCATATAAAGCAATGTTGGTATCATTGTAGGCATCTACAAACTTTCTTGGATCGACATAGTGCTCCAAATAAGTATCAAGGCTCGTTCCAGAAACTGGCCAATCTCTAGCTTCGCTAGTGATCATAATAGACCAATCAAGGTGTGCCCCATACTCAATTTGATTTCGTGTTGCAAGAGTACCGATTGTTGTCCAGCGTTCTGAAAGAACGTCTCCTCGTGATAGATCTATTCTCATACCTCCAAAATCTCTAGTATCGTCATCAAAAACCTTTGAGTTTAAATGAAATGCACGAAACCAGATGAATTCTCCACCTCGCAGCATATGCTTGACTTGCACCTCAGCTTGCTGAGGGTTGGTCCAACTTCTAACCTGAGTGACAACACCAGGCCCTAGCTGTCGAATTGGATATCTACCACTCTCATCAAGTCTACCAGATCCTAAATTTCTATTATCATTATAATCCAGACCTGGATGAAGAATCACGCCTGGGCCATTTCCTTTTTCTTCCCAGCTATCTAGAAAAATGTACCTTCCATAAGGTGTTACGTCTTCCATTGGAATATGAAGTCTATTTGCTATTGGCCAAACTCCATCGTAGTCGATATCAACAGCAGCTGCATGAACCATATCCTCAGCATCATAAGAACCATCAAAGTCCTGACCTTGTTGAACTGTTGTGATAAATGGAAGGAAGATCGTATCATTTTCCTCTGAACTCTCAGATTCTCCATTAGCAAAATCTGCAACTGTACTCACCCTCAGCGCAGCATGAGACTGCCCTGGAACGAATACTTGAACAAAAAGTGCTAGCAACAGTGCTAAATGCACGAGCTTGTATGAACGTTTCATGATCCTACCTCCATCATGAAATAGAGAGGCTCGAATGCGTCCGGCATACTGAAAATATATTTAGTCAATACAATGAATAACCGATCTGAACAAAAGAGAGGAACTAATAACATTGGAGTAGTGTTTCTGTCGTGTGACCGCTCTTTTCAAGGTATAACCATACCATCATTTTTTGCAGTTAGCATCGGTCATCTGCTTCAAGACAAATGTTGTAGACAATATGGATTGACATTCTTTAGCCTGCTAATACATTCAGAAAATTGTGTTCAGTCAGGAGAAGATTCTGTAGATGGATTGAATGAAGTTAGCTGTAGCTCATTCTATCTAATTTCTGCAATGATAAACCAGCACAAAATGATAGAATCGAGCCGCATGACGCAAAAACAATCAACTTACTGGCATTGCATCTGGGATCTGTATAAGGTGTACCCCAATGTCTAGACACAAAACCGACGGGTTTAAGAACCATTCCTTTCTGTAAAATAAACGTCGGCTGGTGTCTTGTAGTTCAGCGATTGGTGAATTCTCTGATAATTATAAAACTCAAAATAGTCGCTGATACTCTGAGCTGCTTCTGCTGGAGTAGCATATGATTTGAGGTAGACCTCCTCATATTTCACACTCCGCCACAATCTCTCAGTAAAAATATTATCCATACATCTACCCCTACCGTCCATACTGATCTGTGTGCAATCTTGATCCCAGACGGAAAGGTAGTCTACACTTGTGAACTGTACTCCCTGATCTGAATTGCTTATTCCTGGGTTTCCAAAACGAGTAATGGCCTCTCTAGCAGCATCAATGACAAACTGACACTCCAGAGTAAGTGATATCTTCCAAGAGAGTACAAACCGTGAAAACCAGTCAAGAAATGCTACTAGGTACACAAACCCCTGTGGCATTCTGATGTAGGTAATATCTGTTCCCCAGACATGGTTGGGATAACCTGCTGCTGCGTCCCTGAGTAAGTATGGAAACACTGGGTGCACCTTTGTATTCTTGCTCAAGTTTGGTTTGGGACAGACTGCTTGCAAGCCCATTTCCCTCATGTATCTGGCTACTCGTTTATGATTTATTGCCTCCTTTCTCAGTTGTATTAATTCGTGTGTTATTTTTCTTACTCCATAAAAGGGCCACCTGGTATATATCTCATCAATTTGATGCTTGATTTCTAGCTCTTTGGCGCAGACAGGTGTTGGTTGATAATACAGACTCTGTCTTGATATCCCCAGGTACTGTGCTTGCTGACTCAGCGGCATTTGGTTTGTATCCCCAACCAACCGGTCTATTCTTTCCCGGGTTGTGAGAGAACTACTCAAAAAGCTCAATCTTTTTTTTTAACCAGTCTATCTGGTCTTCCTTCTTACCAATATGCTTGTATAGTCGCTCGATGAGTTTTTGGAAATCCTCATGATCTTTTTTTCGTTTATCTAAAAAAATTTCTGGTAAACCTGATACAAGCCTCGTTTTCCAAGCCTTAATCTGAGTTGAGTGAACTCCAAAGTCACTGGTAAGCTGAGCCATTGTTTTTTCACCCCTGAGTGCTTCCAGTGCTACTTTCGCCTTAAACGAGGCTGAGTGATTCCTTCGTGCTTTTTTCATATACTTTTGATCTTAAACCATTGTCTAGTTTTTGGGGTACAGTATAGTATGGCGAGTGGAAGGCATCACTCGATGATGAGGTCAAAGTAGATCCATATTGGGAGGTAAGCAGAGCAAGGCTGGGCTTTGAGAGGAGCAGTGAACGGAAGACCATTCTACACATGATCTTTGAGCTTACGGCAGAAATTGAGACTGATGATTCACTATCTATAAAGAAAGGATTGGAAAAGTTGATGCAAGATAAAGATTGAGTAAATTTGATCGGCTAGTAAACCGCTTCATGATTTAGTCAGTCTGGTGTGTACCAAATGTCAGGTTCAGTCGCTTGGATCAGGATATATTGATACAAAATATAGAAGAAGTGTCCCATGATCAAAGATTTGAACTACGAAGACTTTAATCATGGTTCTTTTGCTGCCCACTATTCAGCCTAATTACAAAAACAGTGCATGGTAGGATTGGAGATCGATTCCCGTATGGATTCCCTCAAGAAACACAACATAGAGTTTTTCAAGAAGTTAGATTCTAAGCTTTCTCATGAGGCTGTTGCTCGGAGCTATCTGACTAGCATCATGAATGGTAGCTCGGCAATGGATGATCTAAAGAAGTCGGATGGTCTAAACAATAATATCTCGATTGCTTCAGATCAATCTTCATTTGAGTATTTAACAAAGCGCCTGCCCATCATTTCTGATACTGGAATACTCAGCCATAACACAAATAATTTCATCGATTTTCATAGTGAACGTGACCACCGAAGCGGACGAAGTGATATGGACCCAGGCTTGCGGGGGCTGATTACAGATACATCATTCTATTTGGATTGCTCAAGTCTTGGTAGTATCGGAAAGTGGTTGGTTGATTGTCAAGATCTTCTCAAAAGTGGGAATTTGATCTACATTCCCCGTTTCAAAAGAGAGATAAACAAATTCGCTAATTATCATAGACGCCCAAATAAAAGAGAATTTGATAAGCGAATGGCAGAGCGTTACAAAAGCTCACATTCTCTCGATCCGATCATTGACGCCATCATCAAGGAGAGAGGAATCGTTGACTTGAGGACTAAAAACCATGTTAAGTCTAACTATATCAGGCATATATTGTCCTTAGAGATTCCGGTCATTGATAACGTGAGTTTGAAAGATTTTAGTTCAATTACTGCCGATGAGAAATCTCAATTTGATATATTCCGAGTATTCTTACGACAAAAACTATCAGAAATAGATAGTAACCAGTCAAGTGAGCATCGTGAGAAAAATTTAGAGCAAATAAAGCTAGATCTACTCAAAGGAGTAAAGTCGATAAGTTCTGACATTAAGGGTCTAAGAACTAAAACAGCTATAGATGCTTCTGGGGCGATAATAATCTCAGTTACTGCAACTCTCATAGCTATTAACAGCGCCGTACTTGAAACTTGGCAAGAAGTGCTTGGTGCTGGGGGAGGATTTTATCTGCTTTTGAAAGCTCTTCAAGAAAATATTCAGAAGAGGAATGAGCTACTGAATCAAGACTATTACTACTTATGGCTGCTTGACAAAAAAGGAAGTTCCTTACACTGAGCTTGCAATAGGTAACGGGAGTCTATAATGAATCCACAAACATTAGGTGCGTATTTTCACAAGTTCTTCTCCGACCTGCAGAACGCATGGCTATATTTGATTCCTATCTTAAAGGATAGCCTATCTGGATATTTCGGTGGTGTATTGACTGCGCTCACCATATTTGCAGTACAAGATTGGTGGCAAAAGCGCAGATTGAAACGATTGCTAATTGAAGCTGACAAAAAGCAACTAAGTAATTTCCGAGAAGAGTTACTGAAATCTCTCAAATACTCCCCTGAAGAAGCAGCGGCGCTTAAAGACAACCCACAGGTCACAATTGAAGAACTAGCTAGACAAAGATCAGTTCAAATAACAAAAAGGACGACAACTCGACTCTCAGTAGTTTTATTTTTAGTGTTTGTCGGTAATACAGCGTTTACTGCAATAACAAGGGGACAGTTAAACGGTCCGCAGACAGCATCACCTAGTGGCGAAGTAACAGTCTTGCAACCGTCTGATCAGGATACCATCAAAGTCGATGATCCCACAGTTGAGTACTCAACCCCAACTATAAATCAACCGACAACTGCGCTATTCGCTGGAAATCTTGATCTGGAAGGAAAAGCTGACCCAGGCAATGATTTACAATTGGTAATAAACGGTGAAGTTCACGGAATTACAAATGCAAATGCAAATAACCGTTGGAAATACCAAACGTCGTTGTCAAACGCTGGTGAGTATGAAATCACTGTTAAGACCCTTGATGCAGCAGGTAATGTAGTTAATTCATCTGAATCCAAACTACTTACAGTTCACGCTAAACCTCTATTCCCTGTGTTAATCCGGTTAGATGAAAGTACTTCCTGCTTTGACGTGTTTCCAAAGGTAGTTCAAGGGAAAATTCCTAGCGATTGTAGTGATATGAATTCAAACTGGATGTGTTATGGGAGTTATGGAGTTAGCATTACCCCTGTTGAGTTTCGTTTCCACGACATTCGTGATAGAAGACCATTGAGTGCAATTGACGAAATTGAGATCGATGGCAACGGCTCTATCTATATGAATCTCCATGTTTCTTATGAAACAAATCCGATCACAATTGTAGCAATTGCTGTTAGTGAAGAGGAAGCCCAACAGATTAAAGATTCAAGTTGTGAGACACTCCCGCTACCAGTTATGCTCCATACCACTGATAGCAGCAACGGATATATTGAGATAAATGGAGTTCGTGCTTTTGAACTGAGGTAACAAATACATACCACTATAGTTTGGCTCACATGCATTTGACCTACTAAATTTTGCCTTGCTGTTTTATCTGGGGCAAGGCAATGGATGCGTCTTCTACAATTTTTGGAGACGCTTTTCTGTTATAAACTTTTTCGCCATTCAATCTTGATGACGAGATCTTAGATAGAATCTCCACATACACACCATATGAATGGTACAGAACTGGAGCATTTTTTGACATGTGTTCCTACCCAATACTGAGCTTGGGAGGTGGATTGAGGAGGTGATATCAAAAGACACTCCCCACACCCGATTTCTATTTATGGACAAACGGCTAGCGCAGTTTTATTTCGATATTATCTATAAAGGGAATACCCATTCTCCCAAGGTATTGTTTATGATCAGTTGAGATACTGATTTGAAAAAATAGAGCCTTTAGCTCAGAATTATCCACGTTTCTAACTTCTCGAAATTCGGTGACATTTTCACCATCCACTTGAATTTGGTAGTGTCCGCCTGTGACTATAAGTTTAAATTTTATATCTTCCGGAATAGTGCATTTTCTTAACCTTTCGTGAGAAGAATCCAGATCAACAAATCCATCAACATCTCTTTTGCTGATCTTTAAATCAAAATCGCAGTATGTAGCACTACTAACCCAGGAGCGCACCATAACGAAAGTCGGCTCTTCGATGTATTGAGTATTTTCAAAATACTGATGATTTGAGCTTCTGATTTCACCAAAACTAAATCCTATGTCACTTTCACGATTTTCCCATTCTACATCAAAAGAAAATTCATAATCCTGTCCAACTAACACAGGCAAATAAGCTAATGTGCTTGATTTCAACTCATCGCCCAGACTAGTTAGAGTAAGAGCGTCCTTTACAATAGTCCATCGTTCACCCAAGATCCATCCAGGGTGAAGGTCGCTGCTAAAATTTTCTTTCCAAGTAGATGAACCAATATCAACAGTTCCCCCTGTGTTTTTATCGTAAAACCTGAAATTACTGCTTGCCTGTACTCTAGTTGCAGTAGGTGTACTGGTTGGTCGTGGAGTAGCAGTACTGGTAGATGTCGGCGCTTTTGTAGCGGTGCTTGTTGCTACAGGTGTAATCGTATTCGTGGGTGTTGGAGTCAGTGGCATCTCAGTTGGAGTAGTTGTAGGTCTTGATTCTCTAGTCTGCTGTTCAGCTAATTCCGCTTGTTTAGTATCTTCTAAATGTACTGCCATTGTTGCTTGCACACTCTGGGTTACTTGAGTGCTTAAATAGCTTTGTGTGGCTTCTATATCTGGCGTAGCGGTACTTGTTGCCTCAGTAGAAGTCATTTGAGCAAGAGGCGTCGATGCTGCTTGTGTGGCTGCAATACCTTCTTGAATCATTTTTTCAATTGACTCGGCGGTCTGTGTCGAAGCAATAGCCTCAGCTCCTTTTGACTCAGCGGTCATTGTCGCATCTATTGGAACTTTGGCCGAGTCCACTGGACCTCTCCATGTCATGAAACCCAGAAATATGACACCAATTAAGCCGATTATCGCTACAACTACAGCAATGATATAACCCTTACCCTCTGCACTTGTTTGTTCATTCATGATTACTACTACATCCTCTAAATATACTGCCTGAAATAATCTCACTCTCTGAGAAAATCAAATAGCAACCCTAAATTAAAGGTTGCTTGCTAATGTATGAGGGTGCATAAAAAGAACAGGAAAAGAGAAGCGAGGTGAGAGCTTTGCTTCCTATTTGTATGACGTAGTTTTGGTTTTGAAGATACGGTTGATTTGGGCTGCTACCCACTACCACCATACAACGAAACGCCGATGCACGATGCAGCAAAAAAGACTAAAATCATCTTGAACTACTTCATTGCTGTTTCAATAGCTGCCAAGGTGATGCCATGAAATCGACCAAATTTTCGCTCATCGTTGCATGGATAATCTTCTCTCAAATAGCACTAACAGTTTTGGGTGCTGTGTACCTCGATGTGACTAATACAACTGATAGAGTCATTTCATATCTCGACCAAACATTTTCACAGGCTGGAATCGGCTTTCCATTAGTAAGCGAGAACAGAGAAATAACGATTCGGCTCGTCGATGGATATTCTGTTGAAGAAATTTCTGGCAACACTTATGTGATCGTCAATGGAGCTGAAACACTCCTGGCAGTGGATAAATCCAGCTTTACTATCGACCATTCATTACAGGCTGATACGAGGCTGCGAACTGAGGCTGAGGGATATATTGATACTATGTTGAGTAATATTGATGACAGTGATGGGGTTGTGGTGATTCCGATGGTGGCTGTGGATGAAATTATGAACGGGGCGGTGCCGTTATTTTAGGTAGAACCATGCCTACCAGAGGTGTGGCAGATAGGTTTATCGGCACTGCCCTAGCATAAAATGCTTTGCATAGTGTCCAATTTGGAAGTATGGTCTTGTGTAAAGTGGTAGCAGAAATCTGGCATGAAAGTGTCTCTTTAGAAGAGTTTACTTTTCTAGCTGGAATAGAATCTCGTTTGGTAAAATCTTCCAAAATGATTCTAGTACAAAAGAAATGTCCTGTGGATCTATGTAGACATCTGCAACCCCGCTGCCCGATTTGGTTAGTGAATACAACCTCGGACTTCTCCCTAGCGATGGATGGTCACCAAAGAAAGTTGTTCTTCCATCTTCACATCTAAAAACAATGTTTGAATTGGTATATAGTTTGTAGTATCCTAGCTGATAAGAAGCACCTGGACTAATTAGGATATTAGGATCGTTTTCGCTAGCCCATCCATCATTTACCACAACTGAACATTTGGCACTGGTGTTATTCGTGATAGCTGGGCTGAAATATTTTGGCCACTTACCAAAGCCATTGTCGTTTGTAACATAGACTGTCTCACCGTTTTCTACCTGATGTATCCACCTCCTAAGTTCATCTCCCATTACTCTACTATATAGGACTGGGTTTGAGACACTGTAGTGGACGTCTAATGGGTAGCTATCCACGGCAATCGTTATGTATGACTCTGCTGCAATTGTTTTTGTAACACCTGAGTTTAAGGTAACAACAACTGGCATTGCCAATCTATTTACGATGGTTATGTGAGGGTCAGTCCAGTGTGATAAGAAAAAAACGCTAAAGATACTCAGAACACTTGCAATAGCACCTGCTATTATTCCGATGTTTTTGAAAACCTGAACAATTCTTCTGAAAGCCACTACTTTACTCCACCTCACACATCAAAACATCCTTGAACATCCAAAGCAGATTTTCGTCAGTATGTGTCACTAAATTGGCAACCTCAAAAAATTATGGTTATATATGATGAAGAAAGCCTCATCGCATAGAACCCTCACTCATCTAAGGTATGACAATTATCCTGTTTCTGTCTCGTTTTGAAATGAGACAGAAATTGTAGAGGCACTGGGGCATTCGACTTGTTTTGCCAATATTTTAGCCAATTAAGAATTTATCAAAATATTACTATTTTATTTTTTCTCAGAGATTATTTGCTAAAATGGCTATGCAGTACTGATATTTAGACAAACTTAATTATCTCTGAATTTATTTTCTATGAATACTCTATTCACCCTGACCACTGATGATTTATCTAAATTATCATCAGAGCAAGCTGTTATTATTTTTCGTGACTTACTTTGGTGTAGTGCAAGAGATCACGGTATTCCAGTAACAAAAGTTCACATCTCTGGAGATATTACAGTCAAGGACGGTGGTATTGATGCATCCATAGATGATCAGATAGAAAGTGCAACCGACGACCTTTTAATAGTGGCTGGTACTCGTTTTCAGATAAAAGCCGGAACAAGCTTTAAGCCGTGGCAGAGAAACCAAGTAGTAAAAGAACTCTTTGGGAAGTCAACCGCTGAGATCAAGATCGAAAACCTCAACTCGGGAATAAAAGAGTGTTTAGAAGAATCAATGCGGTATGTTGTTGTCTGCTTTGGAGTGGACCCAACTCCAGAACAGATCAAAAATGCAAAGTCTCTCTTGCGAGACTGTTTCTCTAAATGTGGCGTTGAGAACGCTGATATTGCTGTATGGGGACAATCACATTTAATAGGTCTATTAATAAAGTATCCTTCACTTTGTATGAAGATTCTGAATAAATCAGATTATGTGTTTCAAACGTTGGAAGTGTGGAGCAAAAATGCTGATATGCAGACAGAAGTGAAGTTAGGCGACCAGCAGCACTTACTTATTTCTACCATACAAGATGAAGTACGCTCAGGCCATATACATCATATTAGGCTTATTGGAGAACCAGGTATTGGGAAAAGTAGGCTTGCGTTAGAAGCTTTATCTGCTGATGATTTATCACCATCTGTTATTTATGTTAGACATTCTGAAGATTTCCAGCGTAGCCAATTATTAAATGAAATTATACGAGCAGACAAAAGCCTTTATGTAATTTTGGTAGTTGATGAATGTCCTGATAAAGAGAAGGCATCTATATGGAACTCTTTGAAATCCCATTCAGATAAATGCACACTCATCACCATAGATCATGGCCCAGACAATAGTTCTGATGCACAAATGAAAGTACATCAATGTCCACTTCTTCTAGATGAGCAAATTGAATCAATTATCAATAGCTATTTACCTGAGATGTATCGACACCATGCATCACATTGGGCGATGTGGTGTACAGGCTCTCCCAGAGTTGCTCATGCTGTTGGAGAAAATCTAGTTAGCAATCCTGATGATATTTTAAGATCACCAGCCACAGTCCAAATTTGGGATAGGTTTGTTGCTGGCTATGAAGATGTCTTATCTGAACAAATACAAAGGCATTTGATCGTACTGCGCCATATTTCGTTATTTTACAAATTCGGTTTTGAGAAGTTGGTACATGTAGATATACATAAAGAAGCACAATTTATAGCCGAACTGGTTAGACAGGTTGATCCGTCAATTACCTGGGGGCAATTTGCATCCATTATAGCTGAACTGAAAGAGCGACGAATATTACAAGGGAAAAATACTCTGTTTATAGTTCCCAAAGCTCTTCATGTATATCTATGGTTAGATTTTTGGAAACATCATGGAGTAGTAGTTAGCATAGAAGAGCTTTTGCAAATAGTACCTGACTCGCTGCGCAAGTGGTTCATGCAGATGTTTATTTATGCCCATGACAACCCAACAGCGCAAGCTGTTGTAAAAGATATCCTTAGAGAAGGAAGTATTTTTGAAGATAGAGAGTTTTTAGCCTCAAACGATGGAGGTCAATTTCTATCTGTTTTGGCTGAGGCCGATCCTCAGTCTACGCTACGATGTTTACAACGTACTTTTGGTAGATGGTCAAAAGAAGAGCTATTAGCTTGGGAAGATGGACGACAGGACATTGTCTGGACATTAGAAAAGATAGCTGTCTGGGAGAAACACTTTGTAGGTGCCACGAGAGTTCTCTTAAAAATCGGTGCAGCAGAAAATGACGATGTTTACTCAAACAACTCAAGTGGAACATTTGCTGAACTATTTAGTTTAGGACATGGCGCATTAGCAACCACTGAAGCGCCGCCATCAAAAAGATTGTCAGTATTAAGAGAAGCTCTTGAGTCAGATGATGAAGATGAAAAACTCTTAGGACTCAAAGCCTGCCGGAAAGCATTATCAACATTCCACTCACGCTCAATTGGGGTAGAGTATCAGGGCATTAAGGCTCTCCCAGAACTTTGGACACCCAAAGTTTGGGGTGAAATCGTTGATGCCTATACTGATGTATGGAATTTGGTGTTTAATGTCAGCCGTCAATGGGGATTAACTTCTCGTCAGCAAGCCAATGATGTACTCATAAGCTCTGCGAGAGGCGTTTTAGCACGTATACCCTCAATCAAGTTTAGAGAATTAGTATTGACTACGATGGATGCTTTCGCCTTAGATGAAGCGTCAAACAAGAAAAATATTGTTCAGTTGCTTAATACAATTCGAAGGTTTGATCTAAAGAAGTATAGCGAAGAGGAGAAAGCAAAGTTAGCACATATTGATGAGCTAATTGTTGGTACGACTCTTGAATCATGGGTAAAAAGATATGTTCTCTATAGTAGCTGGGATGAAGATGATTATGATGACAGCCTTTTAGGCAAACCACCTGTGAACAGGCTAGCAGAACTAGCATTAGAACTTGCTAATGATGACCAAGCTTTTGATAACGTGATTGATGATCTTATCAAAGCTGATGGACACAATTCTCATCTGTTCGGTTCGTTACTTGCTCATGCTGACCATGAAAATAAACTGCTAGTAAAAATAATTGAACGCCAAAAAGAAGCAGGTCCAAATGGTGACTTTAGAATTCTTAGCAGTTATCTTGCTGGGTTACGTGAACTTGATGAAACTAGGTGGGAAAAGAAAGTATCAGAAATACTAAACGATGATACGTTGCAAGAGTGGATACATAATGTAATTTGGATAGGAGGAATAAACGATGGTGTTCTTGAAGAGATGATAAATCTGTACAAGAAAAATACGATTTCATCACACAGTTTCATTATTCTGAGCTATTTAAGTAAGACTACAGATGTTTCATCCAAATCCATCGAAAGGGTTTTACTGTCATTGTCGAACGATGAAAGTCCTGAAGCAGCAAATATTTGTATAGAAGTTTTGCAAGAACACTATTGCCGAAATGAAAATCCTATCGATTTTCAAAAGGAGTTAGTTTACAAAATAGTCACGAACAAAAGCCTATTTATAAATGGGCCAAACTCAATGCCAGATTATGATTGGAAAGAAATAAGTATCAAGTTCTTATCTGATTATCCTGAATATGCATTGAAGCTCTTTGAATATATTTTTTCTAGAATTGGTGATCTAATTATTCTAAAGACTCATAATTCATTTCATGATGTATTACAACTCATTGCTAAAAATAAACCAAGTGAGACTTGGGATATTGTAAAGTCAAAAATTCTAACGAAAGACGGTTATAGAAATTTTAGAGTTGTTAGTTGGTTAGAAGAAGAAGATCAGAGCTTGGGTGATCATGAAAACCCAGTTAGGCCGCTCACCTACTTTCAAAAAGATGACGTATTTAGTTGGATTGATGAAAACCCTGAAATACGGGCAGTAGCTATTGTTAGAGCAATGCCCAAAACTCTAGATCAAAGCCAGGATGGTAGATTTACAAGAGACTTTGTAGATAACTACGGATCAAGTGAAAGAGTGCAAGAAGTACTAAACGCTAGTTTCTTTACAGAATCAATGAAGGGCCCTGCGAGTATCCATCATAGGAATAGACGTGATGAGGCCAGAGAGTGGTTGAAAGGGGAATCTTCTAACAACGTGATTGACTGGATAGAGAGTTATATTGAAGAGCTTGCCACAAGGATCGAATGGGAAGAAACCCAAGAAGAACGTAGGTATTAAGATTGCTACACAAAAGAAAAGGTCTGCCACCCAGACAGACCCTAAAAGAATATCGACTCTGTACGAAAAAAAGTGTAAATCGGCTCCACTCAGTCTGAGAGCCATTGCCATCTACACACAATCCTGGACAGAGTGAATATCCTCCCAGCCACATAACTTGCCCAACTCTTACCACCCTCACAACACCCCACACTCCACAAAAACCACTTCACATCAAGTTTATACGTACTCGATACAAGTGAACCAGTAATCTTTTGCTCTTGCCACTCTGCTTATCAGTTTTTCAACTTCTCCTAGATAAATAAGACAAAAATACTATGGAAATTTCGCTAGTTTTATGGTAGTTTGGATGAAAATAAAATCGCTCTCTCAACGAAGCCAGGAACTATGATCCTGGCTATTTTTATTGGTTAGTCCATTAGAAATCGATCCCAGACCAGTGAATACAGTTTGACAGGCTAAGGAGGTATTTATGTCTGTAAGAAACATATTAGTTCTACCGATCATAGTATTAAGCATGATTATGCCGAGTGGAAGTGTGCTTGCACAAGCAAAGACAGTTAATCATCCTATTATCACTGAAATCTCAGAGAATGAACTTTCTTTGTACCAAAATGTTCTTAGTCCAGATCAAATCATTAGAGATGAATCATGGTCTTCTAGGATATGTGGTAGTTCTAGTGTATCAATAATCACCTTCAAATCAGATCGTAAAGCCCAGCCCGGTAAGATGGCATTTCAAAGCTTATCCATCATATCTACTAGCCTTACCAAGCAGTTACTCACTGATGGGGGGAATAATCTAAAAATTGTAGAATCAGAAATTTCACCAAGCGGAGTGATACTCTGTGTATCTGATCGGCTTGCACTTAACATTGTTGAGGTTGTTCTTAAGGAACCAGGTAATGATGCTTTCGTCTATATCTTTGGTAAGACTGAGTATGCGACTAAGTCGAAAGATTTCCTGGACTGGGCAAAAACACTGAAGGAAGTTGTAAATGGCGTTGTTGATTATGGACATTTAGCTTATCAGGGAACTCAGTATATAGCGGGATGGCTCATAGATTGTGTCTGGCTCGCATCTACCAACACAAGTCTTTGTGATGGCACTGATAGGCAACCTGAAAGCATAGCAAGAGACACTTCAGAATTATACGTTCAGTTTCACTATAAGGGCTGGCTACGTAATCTGCATCTAACCTACCTCACTGACGAGGCTGTTAAATTTCAGGAAGAGTTGGAAGAAAAAGAACCTGTAGTCCATGACGGCGGTAATGATATTACTATTCTAGACAATGAGTGCTCAGGATTTGTAGAAGATCCTGATTGCAAACAAGAAGACATTCCTAGTTCCCCACAAGAGGTTGCTGCTAATAATAACCAAGTCAGACAACAGACACCAATACAAAGCCCTTCGCAAAATCAATTACAGCAGCCGAACCAAGAACAACCTCATACTAGCATTGATCTTCCTGGTAATTGTGTCTTTAGTACTGATGCATTCAAGGAAACTGGCAGTAGCGATGAAATCGTTCGCCTAGCCTTCTCTGAAGAAGAGCAAGTGATTAACGTCAAAAAACGTCTTAATGATCGTAAATTTGAGGCATGGAATTGCACGGGTATCCCAGATGGTTACCACTTACAGTTTGATGTCTATCGTAGTCAGAAGAATTATGAACGAAACCAATCTTACTATAACAACCCTAATAATCCATCTGGGTGTGACGGATGTAGTGGGACGATTGCAAAATTCAAGCTCATTAGGTTGTTACAGAATGTGGCAGAAGTTGTACCAACCAATTCCCAATCTCTCGAAAACGAAGACTCTGAAGAGATCATTACTCCACAGCAGCAAATAACCTCTGCCGAGGTTCCATTTTCACCCCAGACACAGAATGCAATTCCCACAAATCAATCAACACAAACCCAACTTACAGTGGAACAGCCTAACGTACCCATAGAATCGACAACTATTGGCTGTGTGGATGCAACACATCCGGCCATGATCATTAACGGAGACAGTGATAAGAATTCTGGTCCCTGCTATCTCTTGGTAGAAGGAACAAATACTGGCTTTGGCGATCTTGATTTACCAAATCAGGAGTGCATCAAAATTGAAGTGATGTCTGGTTGGACAATTGAGGTGCATGATGAAAGTCCATATTATGCCACTCGTGTTGGTCCGAACTCAAATCAAGTCTGCAAGCTAGTAGGGAAAATGAGAATTTTGGTTTATCGCAGTTCTGGTCAGACCTCACCAGTCAAGTCGGTTCCAACAGTCTCAGCACCTAATGATAACCTGCCAAATATTCATGCAGGTACGAATAGATCGGTAGCTCAGTTCGGATTCGATAACTACCCCTTCTGCCTACAAAAAGGACTAGACTGGAATATTTGCTGGAAGGAGGGAACGTATCATGGTTCTACTGCTGGCAACTATAATCAGGTAGGAGATTCGCTCAGGTTTGTCCTATGGCCGGGTTGTAGAGTCCACATAATGACTGGAAGAGGCAAGGAATATGATATAAGAGCTACTAATTATGCTGTTCCAATCAAGGGTAGTAGGTTTTTTGCTGAGGCCATTAACGTGACCTGCAATTAAACCACAAAATCATATTGAATGAGCCATAACCAGAAAATTTTGTTATTGACACAACTTTCGGTAACACCTCTACTTATCGTTAACCAATGAGTAAAATGGAGTGATATCTAATGAGCAATTACGATCCTGCCGATAGAAATACGGAATACTTCAATGTCGAAACACTAGAAGCCTCTAGCCTAGGTGATTTGAAAGATAACGGGACACAAATGAAAGATTGGCGCCCTATGCCTCCTGAAGATTCTGGAGGAGGAGGAGGAGTTCCAGGAATACTCGGTATTTTGATTGGCATAATGTGTTTGATTCCGCCGTTATGGCCACTACTGGCTTTTATAATCATAGTATGGTGGCTAATTGACAATTTGTCATCAGTTGGCTACGTCGATTATGAAGAATAACACAAAATTGTCTGCTTGCAGTTCATAAGCATGCTGATTGCCTCTTCCTATTTAGGGAGAGGCTTTTTTGTGGCATTTCGAAACACCTTTTTCTCGTTATATAAATATGAAAGAATGCTATTCTGTGAAGAAATAATAGTATAACTACGCACTTACACGAGTTTCGCAGTTGGCAATTTTCAAGATTTTTCCTTTTTGGGATACCTTTCTATATATCAGTTATATCCTTAAGCCAATATCTATTAACTGCCACAAATTATTTACCCCACTCAAGAGAAGTGAGTGTGCTAAGGGGTAAAATTGGTGCATGTACAAAAGAATTTATATCAAGAACTAATCGGCTAATAAGGATGTTAAATCTTATACAGCTATCACTAAGGTCATTGCTCTTTTCATTCCTATTTTTTCTAAGTACCTGCTACATTCTTAAAGATGATCTAAGTTGGCAGGAATCAAGCCAACTACATGCCTTTTCTTTGTTTTATGTGGAAATGCTCTTGTCTGCGCTATTATTTGATTTTCTTGAATCGTTCAAAATTAGTATAGCAACTGTAGACTATTCTTCATTGCAAGATGGGCTGTTGATTTTTGTTTCAAAGGCATTTGTAGTGTCTTATGTTATAGACATAATCCTTAAGGCACGAAATACAGAAAGCGAATTTCAAGAATATTATGAGGCAATCAGAAATGACAGGACCAAATTTTTGAAACAGATCAGCAAGGAATTCACCAGCTTGTTGAAGAATAATCCTAAAACCCCAAAGCGGATCGTTCGATCTTGCGAAAAAGAGCTTTCTCGTCTCTTGAGTGAGCATCAGAGGGTTTAGCTCATGAATAAAGACGATGTCTCAGATAATTTTTATCGAAATAGTGAAAGTGAGATTTCTTGTCAAAAAAAGACCCGCCACTCTGGACGAGCCTCAATCACTAACCAACTCACTTCACATCCAATGAACCTCACCACCCGCCTAAAACCCTACACTCCACAGAAACCACTTCACAAACTTCAAATGAATATCCCACGCAAAAGGGCAAATTGCGGGAATCTCTGCCCTCATGGCTTCTATGGTGCGATTGTGGGAATCCATAACGGCACGGATTCCTGCAATCGCACAAAACTATTTGATAGTTCCTCTTTCTAGAAGAATTTATAGTTAAGTAACATCAGTTGTTCTAATAACAAGACCAAATTGAGTATTGGACTTTTGAAAACACTCTGAGAACTCCCGCTCGTTTCTCTCTGGTTTGTCAAAAGCCCAATGAGTACTATAAAGTGCTTATGTTGCAAAGAGGGTCATCTGGTTAAGAATGGTATAAATATTCGGCGGTGAGCATTAGATTCATCAGATGAAGAGGTACACTTACTCTGCTGAGAGTCCAGAACAGCTACATTTCCAGCATTGTCAACAGCTTGAATCACGCAGAATGAATTTAATGGGATCTCGCCCTGCCACTGGTCAGTGGAAGTATTTTGTAGTTGTTGGCTTTGCCAGTCACCACTTGCCACAAAATCATTGGCAACATAAGCAACAATTACCGAGTGAATATCCTGTGCTTCTGATATGGTAACAGTGATACTCATACCATTGTCGCCCATAATCACATTTATAGAGGAAATTTCTGGCGGTGTTAAGTCATCAGAGTCTGAATAGTATTCATCAAGTCTTATTTCTTGAAATAAACTTTCGTTATTCCCATCTGGCTGAAACTGTCCTAAGATAAACTCTATTTGGGCATCCTGTCGCCCAAACAATATGGAACCCGATTGCTCTTTAGGTGGTGAATTTCCTAAACGAATCGGCAAAGTTGGATACAAAGTATTCTGACTAAGCAGAATTTCTGACTCTGTCGGAGTATAGTTTATACCTCTTAGTTTGGCAGGTTCAATTAACGGCTCAAATGATGTTTCGGTTTTGAATTTGCCTCCCCGAAAGATAACCCCTCGTAATTTTAGCTCTTGGCTATCACCAGGAATAGGTGGAAAATTCAATGAAATTGCTGGTTGGACAGGTACTCCCGATTCCACGTAAGGACGTAACCCCTCATAGGTGAAGTAATTTCCGTCAGTTGTTGACACCAATTCGAATGTTCCTTCAGTAAAGTCATAACATTTATCTTGTTTGAGCAAAACACTTTCTGTAATTTGGGTTTCATCGCTATTGGTTGCGCCTAAACAAGCAAAGCTCTGCACAGGCGTAGTAGGTAGATTAGCAGCGTCATTAATTGTGCGGTTATCCTCTGTAGATATGCGATACATGGGTAGCCCGTAAAGAATAGTACCTGCTAACGTCTTGATGTGAAAGTGATCAAGTGTATGCCTCTTGTGATAATCTTGTTTGGCCTGAATCAAAGCCGACCCAATTGCCGCACCATCTCCTTCAAGGAGATAATGCGTGAAATCAACCATAAGTTCCTCTTGATAAGCAAGTGCTCCATCATAGCCATAAGCCCATCCAGTGCTTCCGATATATGTAACACCTTGCTTTTGCCATACCTCGGGAAAATCTCTCGCCTCGCCGTGTCTATCACCCGGCACGTTCAACCCACCGTGACAAGCTAACGTATACAGTAGAGAACCAGCGATATCTACGGTGTTCTCCATAACTTGAGATGCTTCAAAGATTGAACCTTCTGGGGTCTCATGGGCGTAATGCGCAGAGTGCGAGGCAATAATAGAGGCGTCTGCTTTCTGAACATCGAATAATGATTGGTGTAAGTGATCACTGCCCCATTGCATCTCATCACCAAATAAACGTTTCCGAGACGCATCTTCAATACCTGCATCTCGGAATAGAGCATCGGATTCGATGGCACCATCAACCATAAAGTCGTACCCAGCGGCCAATGTGTGGCTTACGGATAAAACCCCACTTGTATTCAAATATGCATTAATGACTGCTGTCATATGAGCTGGACGTTCGACTAATCGTCCAACAGAAAGCGTTGGTGCTCTGATAATATCTTTGGAAATCTCGATTTCAGGTCTTGGTGTACCATAGATGTCATCGGTCAATGTCATGTCAACATTCAGCGCCGCTCCTATTGTTGAATCAGCACGAATCGCACCATCGGCCAAGATATTCATGTATTCCGTTTCCGTAGCCCAGTCATCGGCTTTTTCAGGTATAACAGGGATCGTTAGCCGAAAATGTGGAATGATACGATCGTCGCCAGCAATTACAATATACTGCAAGAAGGGATATGCTTCTTTCTGTTTCCATATCCATGTATGCAGTGCTGTGACGACAGCATTTGCATTTGCAGAGCTAGTGGGGTCATTTAGCCAAGATGCGTATGCCTTACCAACGCTTGGGAGATCTTGAATATTTTCCACTAGCAGACCGCCGACTTCTTCTAATAGGGACTCTAATGCTTCTTCCCATGTAATCCATTCATCATCTGTAGATTCTAATGAGAACAAAGTTCTCATACGCGGTTTGTGAGTTAGAATTAACGTGTGAATATCATCTGTGCTTGGGACAACTAACCCTAGATTCAGACGATACCTTATTGGAGCGGTCTGATGTTCTTCTTTTGGTATCACCTCAAGATAGTAAGTTCCAGTTTGTGTCGTTATGTCAAAGACTAATCGCTGATCGCCACCGATGCGACGGCTGGCACCAATACGTCTACTTGCACCAATACGACGGCTGGCACCAATACTTTGGCAGGAACGATGTAAATGAAGCTCAAGCTGTTCTTTAGCATTAGGGATTGTGATCTCGATTCGGCTAAATGGTTGAGGGACATTAAATTTGAAGAGATCGCGATCCTGATTGTTGTCTAGTTGGGCTGCGAAATCGCCTCCGGGTACGATTTCGACAGCATCTTCACAACGATCTCCGAAATTCTGTTTGACCAAGCCAGCGATACCTCCACTTGTTGCAAACCATGCATTGCCAGCTAGATCAACTGCCACTTTACGAAGTGAAGCACCAGGACCTTCAGGGATAGTATATGTTGTCCAATTACCATCAACACTTAGACGGCTGGCACCTGCCCATTCGTGAATAAACCATATATTTCCATCGTCGTCTACTGTAATATCGTTCACACGGTTATCCAGAATGCTCTCTTGTCCTAAAGCTTCCTGGTACTGCCACCATCTATCTTCATTTGTTTCTTCAGATATCAGATGGGCAGGTGTGAGGTGGCTCACACCAAACCGTTTGCTGCCTAACCACATCGTCCCGTCGTTATCAACTGCTAACGACAAAATTTCATCTGAAACGATATCGGAGGTAGATGTGTTGTAGACGGTCCATGATAGCTCTGGTATTGCTGCGAGATTACCAGCTTTGCTCACACCGCTATCCGTTGTAGCTAGCCATAAAGATTTGTCAAATGAGTTAAAAACAATATCACTAATATTATTTGATGGAAGCGATGAATTGTCTGTTGTTAAATGGAAACAAGTTGCTCCATCATGGGAAAGATAGTTAAGACCACGACCTGCAGTAACTATCCACCGATTGCCCTCATCGTCAATGGCGAGCGCACCTACCTTACTGGTAACAAAACAGTCACTCCCTAAATCCTCTAGCAACAATTTCGTCCATTTGCCCTCATTATCCAATATAGTAATACCATTACTTGTTCCAAAATGTATATTACCGTTATTATCGAAATCGATTGTATTCACATCGTTGTGGTTCAATGGTGCACCTTTATGATCTTGGATGTAGGTGCGCCATCGTCCATTGGGGAAATATTGGCTAATCCCTCCTGTATCTGTTCCAAACCAGACAGTACCATCCAATGCCCCCCCTACACTAAAAACATTATTATCGGGTAGAAATTTTTCATCATCAGTGACAAATGAAGTCCAGCTTTCATCAGGGGACAATTGAATTATTCCTCCCACTGTTGCGATTAGTACGTTACATGCATTGTCCGTGGTTATATCTACAATCCCTCCTGGTAAGAGTTTGTACTTCCGGTCATTTTGCCGATACTGTTCCCATTCGCCATCAGCATTGCGCCGACTGATGCCGCCGCCGTGAAAAGCACCGCCACCATGTGTGACCCAAACATTGCCACATCGGTCTGTTGCAATATGTCCAACACTTCCATTAAGTAGAAATGTATCCTGTGTATCTGCGGGATAACACTCATCTACTTTACCTTCTAGGGATAACTGGCAAACGCCAAGAGCGCCGATGGTAACCCAGATTTTACTGTCGCTAGAGTTTGTTTCTTGCAGAGCAATATCTACTATGTCATTCCCCAACAGCCCATCTGATTTAGTTATAGTTTCCCACTCGTCGTTTGGTTCTTTCCGAATAATACCTGTCTTTGTACCTAGCCAGACATGCTTTTGATTATCGATAACAATGCTCTTACCACCATCAATATCTTCATATGTAGTCCAAACTCCATTATTGGAATATTGCATGAGCTTTCCCCACCCGACCAGCCATATGTTGTTATCATCGTCCACTGCTAACGCCGTCATATATCCTAAACGCCAGCCTTCACCACGCACGTTTTCCCTAGTAAATCGTTCCCACTGGCCATCTTTTGTCAATGTGGTAAGACCGTTAATTTCTCCTCCAAACCATTTATTGCCTTTGCCATCAAATGCTATCACTGCAACTTTATTCCCGCCCAAACCATCTAGTGCTGTATATTTGGTATACGTTTGTGTATTGCGATCCCATCTTACAAGCCCGCCTAGTGTCGCAGCCCATATTGCATTGTTTTCATCATCACTGAATATTTGTGTGATTTGATTTCCATTGGTGTAATGTATCCAATGCTCAGACTCTTGGGCTAGCAGAATGCTTGTAGATCCAATACCAACCAGAAAGAATGAAAGTACTATGGTCAAGGACGGCTTGAGGGAAAGCAATACGATAGAACGTTGATTTCTGATAATCATGGAGATCCTCACCTAGCAGACAATTTCAAGCTTTGCTCAAGAAAGTAATTTATAGCTTCTTTCCAATCCAGCTTCTGACCTACTTGCCAGTTGGCATTATAAGAAATGTCACCCACAATGTTTAGCAAAGACGTTAACTTCTCTTCATGTTTTATGTGTTCGTGAATAGGTATTGGAGAACCGATGGATTTACGCAACATATTTGCGGCGCTAAATATCTGAATTGCCGAAACTTGATTTCCTTGAAGGCAGAAAATATCTGCTCCTAACTCAAGTGAGAGGGCGATATTTTGTAAATCATGCAAGTCATGCCATATCTCCAAACTTTTTCTCTGGAGGGGGATTGCCTGATTTACCATCTGTCTATGGACATATACTTCTGCCTGATTATGTAATGAAAAGGCTATTCCAGATCGATCATTTACCTTTTCGGCTATCTTTCGGCTATCTTCATAATAAATTAGAGCATTATCGAGATCGTCTTGCCAGAAGTGAATCTGGCCGATGTTGTTTAGAAGAACAGAAACGGCCCAAGGTCTATTCATTTTCTGGAAGATTACTAAACTATCTTCGTAGGTCGAAAGCGCCTGGTCATAATAACCTTGCTCTTCTTGTGTGACTCCCAGATTATTCAGCGCGCTTGCCAACCCAGAATCATCACCGATCTGGCGGTACAGTCTGATGCTCTCTTCCAGACAATTTCCGGCACGCTCGTAATTACCCTCAAATCCAGCAATTTTACCCAAACTATTAAGAGATTCAGCAACCCCAGAAGCATCATTTTGTTTTTGCCGAATTGATAGACTGTCTTCATAACACGTTTGTGCGAACGCAAAATCGCTCTGTTTTTCGGCTAGTGATCCAGAAGCGTGCAGTGCTTTTGCATGAATAGCAGGATCAACACCCAAGTCAGCCCTACATAAAGCTTGGGATAACCATTGCCTGCCTTCAGTAATATAGCCACCAAATTCAATATCACTCAACTCCCACGCCCGAGCTGTCCAATAGTCACAGAGTGCGCCAGCCAGCCTTAGGCTGGTTGCACCACGCTGATGATTTGTTTCAATAGCCCATTGCAAAGCAGTCCGCAAGTTATCGTGCTCTGCACGCAGCCTCGACAACCATTGATTGTATTGTGATGATGACAGGTCACTTTCGACTTCTTCAGCAAGCTCAAGACATAACGTAGCATGATTGAGTTGGGCTGCCTCTATTTCATTATGTTCACATAGTTGCTTCACCCCATACTCCCGAATAATCTCAAGCATTGTAAATCGTATACCTTTATCGTCATGCATGCTCCATAGAATCAGGCTCTTTCTGCGTAAAGACTCTATGCGATTGGCAACTTGAAGTAGTGAAACTTTGTCAACAGCAAGTACACGTTGCGCCATTTCCAGAGTAAATCCAGACACAAATACTGAGAGCCGTCTAAAGGTTATTTTTTCAGCCACAGATAGATGATTGTAACTCCACTCGATTGTACTTAGTATCGTCTGCTGGCGTTCGGGTAGATCGCGAGGGCCATCAGTTAATAGTTCAAGAGATGAGTAGCTGTTCAGATGTTCCAACATCTCTGCTGGAGTAAACGAAGATGTCTGTGCTGCTGCTAATTCAATGGCAAGGGGTAAGCCATCAAGCCGAATACAGAGATCTACTACGGTGTTAGCTGTTTCTTGTGTTAATTCGAATTGCGGAATCGTACTTTGGGCTCGCTCGACAAAGAGCGCAATTGATTCAACCTGAAGGAAATCTTGGATCGAGGATGGAGTTGTTGCCTTTTCTGGCAGCTGCAGTGGAAGTACAGGACAGGATAATTCTGGACGAATATTTAGAATCTCTCGACTCGTGACGAGAAGCTTCAGCATCGGACACCGGGACAACAGATCATTTAGCTTAGGAGCCTCTGGAACAAGCTGCTCAAAGTTATCTAGAATCAACAAAATGGCTTTATTTACGAGTAGCTTAATTAAGCTCTCAAAGAGTTCAATCTCAGAAGTAAGCTCCAAATTCAAAGTTTGAGCTATCTGATTAACCATTCCGACAGCATTATTAACAGAAGCCAGGGAGATGGAAAAGATACCATCAGTAAAGTTGTCAGTATCAATACATTTACGTGCGATTTCAATGGCTAGCCGAGTCTTACCTACGCCTCCTGGACCATATAACGTAATTAATCGATGTCCATTACAGAGCTTTCCCTTTATCTCATTAATATCACGTTCATGCCCAATAAAGGTTGTAAGGTTTGCTGGAAGGTTATGTAATGGAGTTACTTTATCATGAGTAATAGAATCAGAGGTTTGCCTAGAAGAATATCCAGGTTCGGTATACTCATCATATTGACTCCCTCTGAATACATAGGATATCTTCTGCCATTCTAATTCACTAAGGGGATACCAAGCCCATTGCTCTACTGCAATTGTGTTCCAGATCTGTTCAAAGTGTTCGAGTTCCCTACGCAGCAACAATTTATCCAACAAATAGATAATGAATTGCTCACGCCGCTTACTTTCTGGTGGATTATATTTTCCACTCTCCCAATCGATGATTGTCTTACGACCATTTCTTTTAGACAAACCAAAAAAAATTGCGGCATCACTTTGGGTTAGAGCGGCCTTTTCACGCAGTTTCACTAACTCAGACAGCTTATGGGGGGCAGGCATGATAGGTTGGTTGGAGAAAGTGCCAATGTAGATGTCAGGTATAAGTGTCGGATCAGTGTCGGAAAATTCTATTGACGACCCGACATGTCAAGCGCAACAATATAGTTAGGGACGAACTGAGCGGCGATGTCATCTTAAGGTACCGTAGCATCAAAGAAATTTGCCGCTTTGGCGAAACCTTTGAGCAGTTCATATCTGATAACCCTACAGGTAATCAGAAGTCGCGAGGTTTTTGAATATTTGTACTATATAGAGACCAGAAAGGAAATACTTCATAGGTAGATCAATGCTAGTACAACAAGAGGGCTTGGCATCTAAACGTGCTGTTGTTATCAAACTAGGAGGAGCGAGATGACATTTAACGTAAAAACATTGGTTTATGTATTCTGTATTCTGATATCACTGACGTTTGCTACAACATATATCGCATTGGCAACCAATAGCTCGTCAGTACATAGTGCGCAAACCTATTCTCCAGATGGACAGAATGGCGAGATCTATATACCGCTTGTTACAAATCAAGGTAATGTGTCTCCTGCAATTAGCAGAGAAGAACCCATTTCAACAAATAGGCTTATACTCCAAGATGAAGCTGCTTTTGAAGCCCTGCTAAATGGGATAGCTAATCAAGACGAGAGCAAGCTAGACCGTGAGGAACAAACAAAAGGCTTCCTTTCTATGCGCCGAATGCACCGACAAAATCGTACCTTGGTGACAGAGTCACTCTTTGAAGACCCTGTTTTGTCAAGAGCACTCAACTCGATTGGTGAGATACAGGTGGGTGACAACGTCTATAGATTTACTGAAAAGAATCTTTTTTCAACCAAATCCGAAGACGCACACTTGCTCAATACTATAACAACTCGGAGTGGAACAAGTAGTTCTTTGCCCGAACAGGTCACGATGTCTCCCATTAGCAGCCATTCCTTACCGAAGTTGGACGACGATCAATCTCCACTGGCCCGTGAAGATCAACATACCCAACGTTACCTTCAAAAATCCACAAGTTGCGGCGCAGCCTCAAGTAACGTGAATGGTGATGTTCGAGGTGTTGTAGGGAAATCTCGTATATATTCTTTCCGTCTAGTATTCTTTAGATATTTCATATCTAGTGCTCGGTCCACATCCTCTACCCCTCAAGATTACCTAAGCTTGAAATTCACGGATCCTACAACTGGAGTTACAACACATTATGAAAAACGTAACGCTACACTTGTGTACCAGTGGAAGATGAGTAAAGGCTTTAGTAGTATTCGTTATCCTCTTCGTGCTGAACATATTTCTGGTAGAGGGCATGATTCTGTGAAGTGTTTGACTGCCGCCGCCCCAATCCCTCGATCACCTCTAGGGCTTACCACGCGAATATTTCCGACCGGTGTTCGCGTTAACTGGGAGGACGTTTCTCTCGAGTCAGGATACACAATCTATCGAAGATACAATGGCAACTGGCAAAGAATTGCCTCAGTTGAGGCAAATTCGACAACCTACTTAGTTACTGGTCTATCCTGTAATTCTGAATACAACTTTGGTGTTTTGGCTTACAATCGATTCGGGAGTTCTGGAATTGCTGATATTGACGCGAAGTCATGGAGTTGCCCCCCTCCGGACCTAGATCCCGACCCAGATCCAGAGCCAAACCCAGGACCACAGCCAAATCGACAACTAATCGGTATTCGACAAGATCATTCTAACACCTGTAATTACTCACAACCGACATCTTATGTGAGGCGCTCTGGTCAGATTATCCGGATCGAAAATGCTACAAATTACACTGTAAAGTTCTTCCGACCTGTTGGAACCCATCAAGGTAATGAATTCCCAGGCCAAATAATCCTTGGGCCTAGAGCGCAAGCTACGGTTAGCTGGTCAGGCTCTAATGTCCTAAATCTGTGGGGAGCGCACATACAAGACAATGGTACATGTAGCTCCGGACCGCGTGCTGTTCAGTTCTATGTTACATACGAGTAATTGTGCCGTGGTTGGAGGCATAGATGAGAGAACATAAGGTCCATTTGAGTTGGGTAAAGTACTTTCATCTATGCCAAAGCTAGATATACGAAGCTCCAAGAATAGAGCAGGCATCATCTGGTCCTCTATTCCGCAAAGTTGAAAATATACGTTGTTTTATCAGTCAGTGTCAGTGGACTGCAATCGAACGAGAGATACTTTGTTCTGTTCCTCCACTCAGATTGACACCGCTGCGATCTACCGATTGTTTCAAAATGACAGTTACATCGGAACATAGGGAGTGAATATGCTTATCCAACGAAAGTTACTTCTACTATCAATCATAATAGTCATCCTCCAACAAGCCGTCATACCATTATCCAATCTTCATGCCCAGGAGATACCATCAAACACCAATAACCGGATACATCTTCCACTGATTACGAATGGTCAAAATACATCTTCTGAATCTCTACCAATTTTTGATGGAGATGTAGCTGAATATGAACGTCAGGTGAATGATTGGCTAAATATATCGGGATCCGTACAAAGGAACTCCCTATTCTTCTTTCTAAATTGGTCGTCCCCGTCTGCTAGCAGTTGGCGAAGCGTGAATTGCACTAGCAGCACCGGACAAGATAGTGATGCAGACCGGATATCCGACGAACAAGAAAAGTGTCTTGCTGAATATTATCATCCAATTCTTTATTTGCATGAAGCCCGGGGGAAAAAAGGTTGGCCCTCTAGTGCAGATTGGTTTCTAGAACGGGCGCAACTTTTTTTCGATGAATATGCTATGATGCCAGTTTGGGAAGAAGATTGGCAAGGAAGGTATATAGATCACTATCGTCCAGTCCGGTGTAAACAAACACTACTACTCAATAATGCGAGCGACTTTGCGGCGCTTTCCAATAAAGATTACTACTGGTCTAAATGTCCAACTGGCGGTAAAGATTGGAGACATTATAATTCTGGGATACAGACGAAGCGAACCTATCCCGGAGGGTGGTTTGCGACATATCCCTCTGAACAAGCCCACTACGGTATATCTCCAAACAAAAATGGCGACTGGACTCCGCCCCCTATGTATACGCATGTCTATCCCAATATTTTCGGCGGTGTCAATATTCAATATTGGTATTTCTTTCCCTACAATGGCACTCAACTGTGGCACGAGGGCGATTGGGAACATATCAATATGATTTTATCGAGAAATTTGGATCCTATAGGCATTACGTTTTACTTTCACGGCGAACACAAATTCAAGCCCGCAAGCGAGCTCAGATTTATTGGTCAAAGCATTGGCGGTGTCCATACCGGATCACATCCTCAAGTCTATATCGCAGAAGAAAGCCACGCCAGCTACTGGTCAGATAAGGCTTGTGAAGATGGTGGATTTAAATTATTCGGTATCTTTAATGGGCAAGATGAATGTCCAGACAGCCGTAGACAGATATGGTCACCTCTACCATTGTCCCCGGTCAGTGAAAATTCTTATGGAGGCGGCCTATTCAACTTAGGCGAACATAATTATGAAGCGTTTGAGTGGGCACGCTATGGTGGTTTGTGGGGCGGACGTTTTGGTTACAAAGGCGTTGACGGATTTATTGCATCCGCATTCACGTCCACAACATCTCCTCCAAGTGGCCCCATGTTCAAAGGAGAACATAACTGGTTGGCAGCTGCAGCTCTATTTATGTATAACCATTGGCGAACGGGAGAGATACAATTCCATAAAGACAATGGCTGTAGTTCAGAAATTGTTGGCAAAATTGCTGATGGACGAGCACAGAAACTAAAGTTCGACCGACATGTGGACCTAAAAAATGACAAAGCTCGTTCGACAGCTCTATTCAATATTCGGGTCGGTGCAGTCATTCGCCTCTATGATCATGGCGATGGTGCAACAAGTGACGACTGGACAGAGATCATTGTTAAACGAAAGATACCATACTATTGCGTCTCCTCTTTTGAAAGGAGCTATCGTGATGACCATGTCATTGTCACCCACCATCGGCGGAACGGTCTTGATGGTAACGTTTCCTATGTCACCGTGACCGGAAATTCGAATTTAGCTTATGCGAAGGGTGCGGAGGCATCTTCTGTACAAGCAAATGGTCTTGGACCAAATAACGCTGTTGACGATGCAATTTACACAAGATGGTCTTCCAATTTTACGGACCGCGAATGGATTTACGTGGATTTGAAAGATGCGTATGATTTCAATCGAATTCGGTTGCATTGGGAGAGGGCATATGGCAAACAGTATTTGATCGAGAACTGGGATACTAGAAGCAGACGTTGGATACCGATCCATTATGAATGGAATGGCGATGGAGGCGTTGATGAAATTTCCCTCAATCACACGTATACAGGGCGCTGGATTCGCATGAATGGTCTAAAACGTGGAACCGGATGGGGATACTCATTATACGAATTTAGTGTTTATCATGATGATACTCGTCATCTGAATTCAGTCCGAATGCTTCAGTCCGATTCGATAGTTATTCCTAACGACCCTCTATTAGAGTCGTTAGATTTCTCACAAAATCCTCCTACGGATATTGAGAGTCAAAATCTACCCATTCAGGGCAACCCTCTCGAAAACTATGAGCGGCTAAGTTCAGAAGATGATCTACATTTTCATATTTTTCTTCCAGTAATACAAGATTAAGTAGAAGTGACTGGTTCCATCTTTAGGCTTACTCCGTTGGATTTGGACGTCTTTTTGTACGTACTCGTTGTGGTGGGGCATCTCCGTGATATCAGTCGCACTAGGCAGCCCGCTCTCCAATAGCTTGCCCGGCAAACGGCTAACCAACATTTGATTTACCATCGTTTTACAACGCGGGTGTATACATTTTAGTTGACAGCATTGCGTGCCCCGAATGCACACCATGCCCACTACTTAGTCCATTTGTTAACAGCTCACAGTCGTGATGGTCTGTGAGCTGTTCAACCGAATATATCTAAAACACAGGAGAAGAAAATGCAGAAGCTCGTGGCCTTCATCATTGCCTGTTTGATGATTATTAACACTATGATACCTGCGTGGAGCCAGGCAGGCACTAGTCCTAGCATTAACAGCACAAATTCAGTAGTGGCGTCCGAAAATAGCGTCAGCTCTAGCCTAGACGCAGTATCGTCTATAGCGGCAGAACCTACTTCCGCATTCAAAATTATCTCGACTTCATTTAGTATACTCAAGGGAGCTATAGACTTCTTCACACCTGGAACCAGCGAAGTACTAGGAGATGCAAAAAGAGATATCATTGCGGAGATGCAATCACAGCACGATGACGACTTAATAGATTCAGTTACTGGATTGACAGATGCATTTGCGGGTGTCATTGACATCCCAGATAAAAACCAAATGCGTAACTTAATTGTGCGAAGCCAAGTAGATGTATTACCCCAATTGCATAGAGTTATTATGAATGGAGACTCAAGTAGAGCTTACTCCGCTGCAACAGCCTACAACACATTGGTTTCCATTATGATTGTGATGATGCAAGAGGTAGGCTATAGCCAAGCGCTCATTGATGATCAGCTAGAACGTGCTGCACGGGCGAATTCAACATTGCTTGGTGCTGTCGAGTGTTTTTCATCGTCTTACCCAGATGATATTCGTAGGACTCGTACAATGCTCCATTACCCCATAAAAGGAAAAATAACTCAGCACATACGAGACGGGAATCCGTTGGAAAATCAAGTCTATCAAATTGTTGAGGCATCTAACAGACTTATTCTCCAGGCAATACCACACTTTTGTCCTGATAAGCTATTGCGAGACTTGACTGTTAAATGGATCCATGACGGCCCTAGCTATCGCATGGGATGTGACGGCGGTGGCTTAGGTATCGGATGTATTCACAGTATTATTCACTATGACCCTCCGATACCTGGGCTCAAATGTGTTAGAATTTTAGAGTGGAATGATCCGCATTGGGAGCATTGGCACAATAATTACCTTTGTATTGATTGGGACTCAGGCATGCGCTGGAGTACCAATGGCCCCATAGCAGGGATGGAATGTATTCAATGGCAGGAACCACGGGAATCTGCCAAGACAACCTGGAACGACAATTATCTATGCTTTCGTCAGTGGTTTGCTGAACTTTATAAACTTCAATGGAGTTCGGCAGGACCTATTCAAGGTATGAATTGTACTAAGATCTACGAACCAAAGGAGCCTTCGAAAACAACCTGGAACGATAATTATTTTTGCTATTCCTTCCAAAATTTAGCTTATGGTAAGAAATCGTGGGCCTGGTCAACAAAGGGTCCAGGTTCGGAGTCATTTCGAGCATTTGATTATTACTTCGGATCGCAATGGTCTTCTCACAATATCGATCCTGGTTGGATTTACGTCAATTTAGGCAGTTACTACAATTTTAATCGGGTAAGATTAGATTGGGGGGAAGCATACGGGAAAAAATATGGTATATATTTTTGGGATGTCAATGCACGCAAATGGGTCTCCATATATTATACAGCAAATGGTAATGGTGGTATCGATGATATCTGGTTGAATAAAACCTATAATGCACAGTTTGTGCTTATGTACGGTCTTGAGCGGGGGACAATGGAGGGGTATTCGCTCAAGGAATTTGAAGTTTATTACCATGCTACTAATCAGCATCGAAATATGGCTTCCATAGAATTACCAAGTGAAGTGCAAGATAGGCAAGCTAATCAAGTAGGTGAACCTATACAAGAGCAATCTCACTCAGAATATTTTATCTTTTTTCCAGTAATATCACGTTGATGGCTTCTTATAAGTTTAGACACTGTTAGCTAACTCTTTTTGGGTGTATTTTCGAGCTTTTTGGTTGCAAATTGAGGATTGATTTTGACATACAGTGGCTACGACAAGAAATCATCCGACAGTTGTTGCACAAAAATCTCATACTCCTCCATTAAGAACCAGTGGTGCTAGTTTTTGCATACTACATGCGGTGCATTTATAAAATAACCTACTGTATAGCGGATCGGTTTTAGGCAATATAACGGTCTCTGGATAGCACAGCCTGTATATAGCAGGTTCATTACGATAAGTCCCTAGCTGTCTAAGTTGTATGTAAGCTTCAAAAAAACCACTATATACGGATAAGTTTGGCTTATATATTGCGGTTTCATAGCGTTGGCATACGACTTAGACACTCAGGGCGATAAGTACAACATATAGTGATTGCATATCTGACCAACTAGCACCAAAGGTTATTAGCAAAATAAAAATCGAAAACCAGCTTCGCATCAGGGATACTCGCTCCTCGTTTACCTATCTAATTTAACCTTCATGTGTGGCTACTTTTGACGAAGCAAGCTACAGCTTGCCCAAGATTGCCATTCAGCAGATGAATCCCAGTACATGTGTCCATCACCGGATCCTCAAATTAGCTACTCAATCCTCAAATTAGCTGCTCAATTGCTGACCTTGATGATGAATGCAGGCATCCAGCCCACGTAAACTGTAGCGGCGTTGCCATATCGCTCCTGCGATATTCAGTAACCATACCTATCTTTCTGTATACCGACATCACATTGGGCGGATACGATCATCGCATTGGCGAAAGAATATAGTAACATAAAGGGTAAATTGCGGGAATCCCTGCCCTCACGGGTTCTATGGTATGATTGCGGGAATCCGTGACGTTATGGGTTTTCGCAATTGTACTGAAATCATCTCAACCGAGTATCAAATTTAGTGCAAGCAGACCTCCAGACACGAAAAAGACGTAGCACTGATCTCGGGGCAGCAATACCCCCGAGAATCTCCACACTACATTGATCCTCAGCATCGTTTATAGTACAGCGATTAATTGGCTGCCCGGCGAAGCTGATATTCCTAATTCCAATTCTAAAGTTCGTCCGTGACGAGGTTCAGAACCCATAGGTGTGAAGTATATTGTTGGAAGAATATCACTCCTCACCTATATTAATTTGAATCGAATAGGGTTCTTCGCAGGGAAAGCCCTGTTTGCAACCTACCATTAGATATATTTCACTGGTGCTTTCTAACCTATATTTAATTTGGGCATATCCTCCACTAGTGTTGTAGTTAGGCTGAGTACCCATTAGATTTGTCGTGTCATTTTCGCTGTCAAGTAAACCACACCCGCCGAAATCGATGAAACCAAATTGCCTTGCATTTGTATGCGTGAAAGTAAAAGTGACCAGAACATCGGATGGCACTTGGTATACATACCAGTCTCGATCCTCTGTAGATTCAAGGGAATTAGAAATCAGTGTATAGGGCGGAATCGTATAGGCGTGCTCACATGTATCATTACCCCGAATCCCGTCAGCTTGAACTGGTTCGCTTGCAGGTGTAGGTGTTTCCGACGGAATAAAAGTTGGACCAGAAGCTATTGATTCGGATTGTGTTGGTATAGGGTCTTTATTAACAACTTCAGACATGGCCGTCGGTGTGTTAGTCGTCTCAGATATTTCTGGGGAGACTGATATAGGACGAAAAACGGCAAATAGGCTAACCACGAGTACAATCAAAAGTGCTGCTGCCGAAGCCCTGACTGGTTGAGAAACCAGACTAGCCCAACCACTGCGAATTCTGTCAAGCCAGGTCCTTACTTGATCTAGTGGCTCTTCTCGAACATCTGCAGGAGGAGTGCTCTTTTCCTTTGATTCTTCTCGAAGGAACGATAGATCTATTATCGGTTGCTGTTCCTGTACCGAAGACCCCTCAGCGTTAGCCATTTGAACGAGATCGATTAGCTCATTATAAGACTGAGCACAATATGGACATACTTGAATATGTTGTTCAACATCAACTAAGATCAATGTCAGATCCATATCCATGCTTTTAGCATGAATATATTCTGTCAATCTGGTTTCGCACTCATCACAGGCTAACTCATCTTCATACTTGGATGATAGGGCGTTGTGAAATTCTTTCATAATTTAAATCTTCCTATTCCAGTGGTGCTGGGAATAAAATGAGAGCCACGACGAGTCCCAAGAATATCTTTTAAGTACTATTTTACTCTTAGCTCTTCAAGTCTTCAGGTCAGAATACTTCAAGTAATCTCACGAAAGTTTTTAGAAGTGAATTCTCGCTTTTACTTGAGTAAATCACCTTCAACTCACCAATATCAACTCAGAGAACTTTAACGGCTTTACTACTTTTTATGAGAATCTAGTCAGCAAATCGTAAACATATTCTCTTGCGTTTTGTCTGTGAATCATTAAAGGTATATACTTATCTAGACACAGACTCTTCCTAATAGCGATAACTTGTACTCATTCTAAGTCATCAAACAGTCCACTGTCTCTACATTTTTGCAGTCCACGGTTGATCAATACCGAAGCGTTTGGGGACTCTACTTCTAAACGTTTTGCAATCTCTTCAATCTTCAATTCACAAATATATCGAAGTCGTACCGCTTCAAGCTGGCGTTTACTTTTTGGATTCATTTTCTTTACCTGTTCAAGTTTTTTTTCAATTGAAATCTTATTCTCATCCTTCAAAACATTTTCATCCGGCTTCTGTGATACATATGAGTGTTGGCTAGCGATATTTTGAGAAATTAACTCGTCCAAAGCGATATTTTGTCCTGGTTTCTTTAATAGTCGACGTGCTCCATCGCGTAATTTCTGGATAGCAAAAGCTAGGAAGGCCCCTGGTTGGCGACAGTTAGCCATAGTTGTATAAATTCGCACTAGTGCTTCTTGCACAACCTCATCTGCGATGTGAGGCCAATGAGTACGAGCGATAGGGTAAAGATAAATGGCTAATTCTTCAAAACCTCGCTCACGTTTCTGCTGTCCCTGTTCACCTAGACAAGCAGGATAGAGTCCATCACGGCAGTACGTGTTGATTGCTAGTTTACGTATTTTCTCGTCTTCGATGACGCCATCTGTATCAACACGCTCCCACACAATATCGAAGAAACAATCTTCATTAAGAAGTTGCCAAAGATACTGCTCCATAAGTTTCTGGATAACGATTCTGCATCTCTGTTCGAGCATATTGCTATCATCTCCGTAGAGCATTTTATTTTCTCGCTTTAATAAGTAATGGAAGCTAAATCAACAAATATTTCATCTGCAGTTCGTGAAAGATATGCCTACTAAGCATTCCTTATATAGTTAAAGTTGCTAATTTCTATCCAATACACCTTAACCAAGAAAGAGTAAGGAGCAGTTTATGAAGACTGTCAGGAAGTTACCCCTCGTACTGGTTGCTTTATCATGTACGGCCTTCTTATCTATGGGTTTACTAATGTCAGTTAACAAGCTGGTTGTGGCTGACTCTTTATCTTCAATTCATGATTATAAACAAACTAAGCCATTTGTACATGGTCAGCCATCTATCCCGCTACAAGAACAAGGAGGGTCTATTCTTGAAAATTGTGATCACCTTAATACAATGGCTCGCCAAGTGATCGATGCAATAGATGTACCCTGTATATATGTGCGCGATGCTCAGTTAAAGGGAGTACTTTCAGATACTTTTATTGTTAGCCATACAATGCCGATTATCGGTTTTCCAAGGAATGGTAATACATTTGGTGTGCTATCGACCATTTGTAATATTAACGAGGTCCTCTTCAATGGGCTTCCGAATGATATTAGTTGCCGGAAAGATATTGTTCGGCTTCATTTACGATTGGAGCCACCAGAAGAAGCAGAGTGCGTTAGTATCGATTTTTCATTTTACTCTGAAGAATACCCTAAGTTTGTTGGTAGTCGATACAATGACACATTTACCGCCCAGTTGAATACCTCTGAGATCACAACGCGTACAATTACATCCGGAACTAAAGAAATTGTAGAAGTGATAGCGGATGGGAACTTCGCCATAGATCTGCAAGAGAAAGCAATATCTGTTAATACTATTTTTAATATTGAGCCATTAAGTCTGACTAGCGCCTCACAAGGCGGGCTTACACCATTATTAAGAGCACGTGCTAAAGGGCCTTTCAGCGACACAATTGATCTCTATTTCTCGATTCAGAATTTGGGCGATACTATCAATGACTCAGCCGTTTTTCTAGACAATTTCTTTTTTAGCAAAAACTCTAACTGTGAACCTGGTGCTGCTGCAGATACAGATCGAGATGGCTTTTTAGATGAATGGGAAAGAGACGGACTCACTGTAACAATTCGTAATGTGACTACATATCTGGACCTCCCCCGATTAGGGGCAGATCCTATGCATAAAGATATATTTGTAGAGATCGATTATATGAGTCCGTTTACTAATAGTGAACATACGTATAAGCCTACCCATCCAGCAATTTCAAAGATCGTTGAAGCTTTTGCAAGCGCACCAATTACAAATCCTGACGGAACAACTGGTATTCATCTGCATGTAGACTATGGCCCTGATGCACCGCTAACTTTGGGAAAGAAGCAAATCAATGAAAGGGGGCAGGTCTGGGGTGAATTTAGTGACAGTGATGCATTGCCATGGCAGAAGTATGTGTCGACATGTATAGGATCGAGCACAGATCCGACTTTCGAATGGAATGATATTGATGTAATTAAAAAGGTGTATCAAAGCGAGGAACGAGCCGCTGTGTTTCACTATAGTTTGTGGGTACATGAACTCTGCGATCTCGTAAAGGAAGGAACTAGCGGGATCTCGAGGAATCTCGAGGATGAGGGCAATGCTGCTGAGTTTTATCGAGGAGCCAGCGATTTCATCGTAAGCCTAGGGGCGACGAGATGGATCGGGCGACCCGATTTTATCAATGTCCAAGCAGGTACCTTTATGCATGAACTCGGTCATAATCTTGGACTACGTCATGGCGGAACTGATGACATCAATTACAAACCCAATTACTTGAGCGTGATGAACTACTCATTTCAAACACGTGGTCTTATCATCGATGGAAAGGAGAGCTTTGATTACTCTCGTCATAATCTCCTCTCCCTTGATGAAAATCAACTCGATGAGTCAATAGGGATATATGAAGCCGACTCAATTTCAGGTACTTTAGGTACTCGATATCATTGTCCAACTTTAGAAATAACACGTACCACGAACGCTCAACATGTAGATTGGAACTGCAACGGAGACGACACAGAGAACGATATTCGCGCAAATATCAATGGAAACGACGACGGTTTTAACGCTATAAATGATGAAGTGCTACATAGTGGGAATGATTGGCAGAATATACGTTTCTCTGATGGTTTGATCGGCAAGGAGGGGGCGATTATCCCACTGCCGCTCACAACGAAAGTGAATGAACTTACCGCAAGTGAGGATGCTCGAATTCCACCTATATGGCTATGCCGAGCGGATTTGAGTGAGAATCAATGGGTAGTAACAAGTGATTTGCCCCTCCTTGATTCAAAGTTGGGGGCGTGTAAAGGATGTCGGGAAGACTTTGACGGCAATGGTTTAGTCGACCAAGACGATGTGAAGTTTTGGACAGCTGCTTGGGGACCGTGTTCCCCATAATTGTGTCTAGTGTCCTCAAGAATATAAACCAATAATAGTTCTCAGTGCAGCGAAAGCTCCCTTAGAAGACATGAAGGAAGTGAATCTGAAGAACATACAAATAATGAGGAGAAAATATGTGCGCCTTAAATATCTTGTCTTGCTACAATCTTTTCTCTAGATTCATTCGAAATAGGAAACGCGTAGCGGTCAGTTTTGTACTCCTTTATGCGATTTTCGTTCCAATTTGGTCCGCATCTGCACAGCAACAAGAGTGCGTCAATTGGACATTTGATATTCCATCAGTTAGCAATGTCCCCGTTGGAAGCATTATCACAACTAGGCTTTCTTTAAATGCTACAAATATTCCCTTTACCGCAATAGGCTTTCGACTTGAGTTTGAGCCATCCTTTATTCAGAGTGTTGACGCAGCTGGTAATTTAGTAGCAGAAATCGAACCAGGCAACCTGTTCAGTATGCCTATCCGGAATCAGGTGTCAAACACTGAGGGCTATATTGAATTTGCGCAAGCCGATATGGGTGCAAGCGAGTTGGTGATTAATGAAACTAACACGGTCGCGACAATCCATTTTCGAGTTATACAGGATTTACCATCAGAAGGTACACAAATACGCTTTGTGGGTGATGATATAGGGATAACGGGTGCTTTCGGTGAGGAAGGTCAACGACTGTGTTCTTCCTCGCTGAGTCCTATTACATTCCAGCCTTTAGCGAAGCAACCAGAGTCAGGGACGATTTATTTCTATGGTTCTGCTACCCTTGATACGCAACCAGTTCCTCTTGGTACAGTAATACGGGCATATACATCAGACGATGCAGTATGCGGGGAATTCCTTGTAAGCCAAGTAGGGATCTATGATTTACTAGCGTGTAATGTCGATGGAGACAATGTATTACAACCTGGCGACAAGATCCTCTTTACGATCAATGGCCTCCGGGCTCTAGAAGATTTTACGCTTCCGGACAATATTCAAGATATGGATCGCTTTGAAGTTCCGTTGACTGCTTCAACAATAGGAGAAGCCCCTGAAATTGAAGTTCCGTTGACTGCTTCAACAATAGAAGAAGCCCCTGAAAATGAACTAGCCTGTTATATAGTTAAATGGGGTGATACGACATCTAGCATTGCAAGACTCTATGGTGTCCATATTAGGGATTTGGGTAGAGTTAATAATCTTTCCGACTTAGATCATATTCATGCTGGGCAGCTACTTTTCATCCCTAATACTCGCTGCCGGGACTATTATCAAGTACGCCGAGGGGATAGGCTTGCGGATATTGCGTTTCAGTATCGTACGAATACTGAGAGATTAGCTCAAGTAAATAATATAGTCGATCCAAACAATATTCGTATTGGACAGTTGCTCTGCATTATCGACGATCGACGGTGATTTTATGTGAAATAGCGAGCATCCTACGCTTGATAACATACTTAGGTCAGTCATTTTGTGTCATTGTCCGCCTCCGATAAAATCAACGAAGGCAGACAGCTAGGTTTTCGCCTTGATTTACGAGGTTAAGTGCTTTTCTAACCTGAAATCGGGGTTTCCTAACTCAGAGAAAACTCCGAAGTCAGGTTACGGCCAACGATAAAGATGAATATGGTCTATTTTCTCCGAAAGGATATCTATTCTTCTATACCATCTTCGCATGGCACTTCGATGGCTCCAGCTGATTTATAATCAAAATCTTCAGGCCATTTTGTTCTGCAGTCGTATATGGCATTGCTCAAGTTGGCTTCGTTCAGATTGGCACCCACTAAGTTGGTCTTCTTGAGATTGGCGTTCTGCAAGTCAGTCCCATCCAATTTGGCTTCGTTCAGATTTGTATTGCTCAGGTTGGCATTCTGCAGATTGGCATCCCTCAGATCAACTCCGTTCAGGTTGGCTTCGCTCAGGTCAACAGCATGCAGGTCAGCTTCCGGACCAATAGCCCCAGAATGCCTAAAATCAAAGCCTTCAGGCCATTTTGTAGTGTATGTATAATGAGCATTGCTCAGATCAGCATCACTCAGATCAGCATTGCTCAGATCAGCTTCACGCAGATCAGCTTCACGCAGATCTGTATTGCTCAGACTGGCATTCCACAGATTGGCATCCCTCAGAAAAGTGTTGCTCAGATCAGCTTCACGCAGATCTGCATTGCTCAGACTGGCATTCCACAGATTGGCATCCCTCAGATCGACTTTCCTCAGGTCTGCGTTACTTAGGTCGGCTCCGCTCAGGTCGGCTCCACTCAGGTCGGCTTCGCGCAAGTCGGCTCTCCCCAAATCGGCATTCTGCAAGATAGCCCTACTTAAGATAGCCGAGGGTTTCTTCTAGCGAAGCATCTGTTAAATCTGCCCCATTTAGAACTACCTTGCGAAGATCGGGTCTGGCCTCTAAAATTCGAGCTATATCAACAAAACCTTTTGCCGCCTCGGCTCTAGCTCGTACACTGGCCTTATGTAAGCATTCTTCAATTTTAACAGGCCTGCAATCCCTTCTATCATACAGTATTGCAATAAGCTCAGTGCGGCGAGTGATATTTGATATTTGTTGTTGCTGCTGAATTTGTTCTTGAACTAATTGATTTTGCTCAATTATCAATTTATTTTGATCTCTGATCAAGGTAGTCTGATTATCAATAGCCGTAGTCTGCTGTTGAAATAGAGTCGTCTGCTGCTCAAATATAGTAGTTTGCTGCTCAAATATAGTAGTCTGGTGCCACAATAAATATATGGTCCCCAATGCTGTAACCATGGTCCCCAATGCTGCAACCAATGCTGGAAAGGAAAGAATTAATCCAAGAAGGAGGTTCTGACCTGTTGCCCGCTTGATGATGGCTGCAACTACGTTAGCAGTTTCTTCAGTTGATACTCGCTTTTCGTCCCAGGCCTCACGCCACTCTTGAATGCTGTTTACTACACCAGGACTAGCAGCTATTAAGATGCTAAGTCGTCCTAACAACGAAGCCGCTTTTACTTGAGCTTCTACGATTGCTCGGTATGGATTCTTTTTAAGTACCCGAAGTCCAACCCGTCCGAACCATGTATTTTGTGTAAGGCACTCGTCAAGTGCTTCCTTGTACTGATCTCGTTCAGTGCTTACTAGCTCAAGTTCTTTTTTTAACTGCTCAAGTTCTTGTTTGTGTTCGTCACTCATAGAGATTTGAGTCTTGAGTTGATCGGTAAGCAGTTCGTTAAGATTAAGTTATTTGTCCCTAATACTACAACGAGACTTCGGAAGTTGCTCGAGGTTGTTTGAGTCGTCGTTAGCGATAAGTGAGTGGTGGGCCTGATGATTGCGTCGTTGGCGATAGCGGACGATGTCGAGGGCAAACTCGACATCGAAGTCGGGTTTAGGCAAAACGGAACGAAGTAAAAGGACGATCTGAGGCAAGATAAGAGCAGGAGGATTGTCCGCCAGCCGTCGTTTAATGCGCATGTGGAGGAAATGCGCCAGGATCACAAGGGTCATGTGGTAATGCCAGCCAGTCCAAGAGAGGACTTGATAGTCCCCATGCCGAGTTCTTGTTTGCCTTCTTCAAAGCAAATTTTAATGGGCCAGCGCATGCCGCTGAGCCAGGCAAAGGTCTCGATAGAGGTATGGAGAGGAGCATTGGAGAGATAATACTCAATTACATGGGTCTCTGGATGGCGGTGGCAAACGAGCCAGAGATCAAGACCGGGAAGCCCATTGCGGCGGGCGACGACTCGCGGGCAGACGAAGTCGGCGACTAAAGGGCCCTTGGAGCCCTCTTTGACGGTCAGCCGCTGCCATGCTGAGGTCGCTAAGACCTTGCCGACCTCTGCCACTGTTTGGGCAGTCGGTTCGCCCTTGACCAGACGGTAACGTGTCGGTGATCGTCCCAAACCAGACCCAGTTGGGATTTCAATCGCAGGTCGCTGCAACCAGACTCGTGTATCAAAGTCAACTTCAGCCAAGTACGTGATGACTTCACCAACAGAATCTAGAAAGGCGGTATCCCGACCAAAGGCGGCATCGCAGGTTAACCAACGGAAGCGTAACGTGACCGCACCATGAATGGCTTTGACCATTTGGCCTGCCAATTGTGGCTTGGTCTGGAAGACGATATCTGCAGGGAAACCACACTGTTTGCGCAGGACTGCATATGCCTGGTCTTCAAACCATTCTTCAGGAAGGTAGAGACGACGGTCAAGCAGGGTGTATCCACGGGAACTGCCATAGCCGAGATAGACTCCTGCCTGACAGTTGGTCTTCTTGCCTAAATCGCCACAATACTGGCGTTTTACACCAATCGAGTCCATCCCTTGCTTGGGGAAATCACTACCGTCGACTATCAGGACGCCATTTACATTACCTGAAAGTTGGTCAACTTCCTGCCAATGGCGCTCTAAAATGAGCCCATCCGTCCAGGCTCCCTGACTCAGGAGCTGCTGACCCGATCGGATGGCATTTGGATTGTCGCCTTCCCTATGAAGAACCATCGATTCTACCGACTTGTTTGGTATATCTGATAACAGTCCGTTCATGTACAACTCACTTTGTTCACGCTGTTCCCATCGTTTGAACAGCGGACTGTAGAGCGCATGATAGCTACTCACTTCTGACAACAGTTCCTTTTCGACATCGGCCACTGTCAGATTTATCACTGGCACCGTTGTTAACTCTTGGTTCATGCTGTTTCCTCCTCTCTTCAGGATTTTCCAGCTTTGAACCCTTTTTTCAGAGTCTCGTTATAGTACTATTTTAGCACATGATTACTCTTAAAACATTACGACACGGAGATTCATATTACTTCTATATGTAATGAATCTGGAAAATTTCTTCCTTTAAATTGTAGATACTCAAATATCTCAAAAGGCGAAGATTGTAGTTTGGCTTATCTATCCTGATGCCTTCTACACTAAGCAAGGAGAAATAAACTATGGATACATTACTATCAACACTGGGGTATAAGCAGAGCCTGGTTAACAAGATTAGATTGGTCGGCTGCTTTGCAATTACGACCTGTGTAATGCTCCTCCTTGGTCATTGCGTACACATTTTCCTAGACAAGGATCCGTTGCTTCTACATCTTGCTAGTTGGCTTGGATGGTTTCTATGGCAAGGGGTTATGTTTCCCGATAAGCGCGAAGTATACATCAAGACTTACGCCAAGCAAGCATACAAGAAAATATTCTTTCGAGACATTTTGCTTGGCGTTTCGTTTGGTATATCCCAAATGATGCGCCCAGTATTCTTCGGGATACTAACTACACAATATGCTCTTTCAATCCCTGCCAGACTAATACTGGCCACTACATTAACGGCTCTTGGCTGTTACTTGCTCTATGCTGGATTCAAGACTATTGGTATCGATGGTGCAGGTTTTTTGTATGAATTTTGTGAGGTCACACGGCCGATGCTCAACGAGGGCATTTATGCTTACGTACGCCATCCGTTATTCCTCGGAGGTGTACTAACTTCTGTCGGAGCTAGCATAGCTTTCCCACTCTCTGAGGTATGGTGGCTAGCAGCACTGAATGTTGCCATATTGCCAGTTTATAGACAGGTTGAGGACTCACGTGACGTCCGGATTAACGGCGATAAAAATGCCCAGTATGTCAAAGACGTTAATGCGTTTGTGCCTCACATTGTCTGGGAGACGTTGGAAGCACTATACCCATTGAAATCTAATCGAAAAGCATCTCCACCTCAGTTTCCAGCCCAATCCTGATACTTCTGGACCGCCTCGTTAGTACCCTGGTATGTGTTAAAGCAAGATGCGAATAGCCAGTTAATGTGTCACTAAGAGGCCAGGTGCTGCTGTATTGGACTACCGGAGACATTCGGACAGAAACCTACGGTTCTGAATACATTTTGAAGATCAAAACCGTAGGTTTCTGCATGAGTGCCCTTTGATCAGTGATAAGTCAAGAAAGTAATGCAAAAGGGCGTTGCAGTGCTGTCCACGAGAGCTTCAATACTCAACAACCACGGCATACCCACATCGAACGGTTATTATTCTGCTTACAGACCAAGAATAGCTCAAAACATAGGGCAAATTGCGGGAATCCCTGCCCTTGTGGCTATTTTGGCGACGACCGCAAGGAGTATTCCTGCTCTATGAGCATGGTACAATGTTGTCAAAAACGGATCAGCGGTCCTATCATGGATCGGAGCGATCTGCACGTGGAGATGAAGCGAGTCCCTTTTCAAAAACTAGCCGATTTGGAAGGAGGCGAACCATCAGAAGTCATTCGCCAAAGAGTTGAAGCCGTTCGCCAAATTCAGGAGGAGCGTTTTGCGAACCTGGAGTGTTTGTAGATGGATTTTTTATAGAGAACACTTCGTATAGAGGCTGGGGTAGGGTTTTAGTTGCCATCACCCTATGATCTTGCTTGAGAGCCTGCCATAATCAAACAGGCTCTTATTGCTACGAGATGCCAACATTGATCGCCTCAACCACAACAAGAGTCTGCCTCACTTAGGCATGACTATATGCTGGGCAATAGCCTCGATGGTTTTATGTTCGGCAACCAGGGTTTCAGGGAGTGTACGACCAACCCGCCTCTCAATTTCACCAATCAATTCCAAGGATTCTTGAGAATCTAGCCCAAGGTCCTCAAGGGCCATAGTAGTGGCCACTTCATCCTCATCGACCATCAAAATCGTTGCCACTTCTTCTCTGATTTGTTGCCGAAGTTCGGCAACGCTTAGAGTTGAACCATTTCCATTATTGCTGATACTAATTGGTGTTCCAATGACGTCAAGGGTTGGATCAATTTCCGTCTTTTCAAACATAGACCACTCTTTTACGGATTGAATTTGTTGCTTTAAGCAAAGCGTTTTGCATGCGTGACGCTGAATTTTGCCGCTGGATGTTTTGAGAACTGTACCAGGGGGCACAAGATAGAGCGCGCTAAGGCTAACTTCATGCCGGGTTGAGATGGCAGAACGAATTGACGGCCAGAGTTTATCAAGCTCTCTCTCTTCTAATCCGTCAGCCTTAATCTCCTGAACCAAAACCACCCGCTCTACGCCATCTACTGCAACCGAGAATGCGGCTCCGCAGCCGCGGCGTAGGGCAGGGTGAACCGCCTGGGCCGTATGCTCCAGATCCTGGGGATAGTGATTGCGACCGCGGATGATAAGCAACTCCTTGGCTCGGCCGCAGATAAAGAGTTCATCGTCATACAGGAACCCTAAATCACCAGTACGCAAAAACGGGCCTTCGCCGGTGTCGGCAATATGGGCCTCAAATGTGCTCCTGCTCTTTTCTGGATTACGCCAGTACCCTTGGGCTATATGGGGACCACTCAGCCAAATCTCACCCACTTGGTCTGGCGCGCACTGGTAGAGCGTCTCGGGATTGACAATGCGTACTTGTGTACCCCGTTGAGGGTAGCCGCAGCCTACTAACAGATGGGTGCTCGGAACGATGACTGCGGACGTTATCTCGTTCTGAGGTTGTATTAATGGAAATGACGGGTCCAAAAGGCTCGACTCCTTGACCACAACACGGTGTTCTGTGAGCGCCTGGCTATCGACTTGGAGAATAGTCGGAGCTACATGACCAACGGTACTGGTTACTTTGAGTGTTGCCTCCGCTAACCCATATCCAGCCATGAATCGGTTTGGGCTAAAGCCAAATGGTTGGAAAGTCTGGCAGAACTTGTGCAGAGTATCGCTGCGAATAGGCTCTGCCGCGTTGACTGCAATGCGCCAACGAGATAGATCCAAGGGTTCAGCCGCCTCTGGCTTGAACTTGCGTACGCAGAGCGCGTAGGCAAAGTTGGGAGCAGCAGTATGGGTAGCTTTGTACGTGGAGATGGCTTGTATCCATCGCATGGGCTGCTTCATAAAGTCGATCGGGCTCATCATGTAGCAAGGCATCTTTTCGTAAAGAGGCAGCAGCATACCGTAGATCAGACCCATATCGTGAAAGATAGGGAGCCAACTGACCATGCCCCCTGCTTCGTCGCTCTTAGGGCCATTGGCCGCTTCGAAAGCTGCTAATGAGATGGGGTCTTCTTGGGGTACCTTGCGACCTCCGGCAGCAATCAACTCCAAATCATTAAGCAGATTGTTGTGGGTAACCATAACGCCATTTGGCTGTCCAGTTGAGCCAGAGGTGTATTGGAGATAGGCAACTGTATTAGAGGTGATTCGGGCTGAAGCCCTGTCGCTAGCTTCAAGAAGAGAGCCGTTTCCGTTTACACCGTGGTAAGCGCAAGTATCCGTGCTGTGGCTGTTCGTAGTGGGTCTATGTGGTTCTTGACCAGAGCAGCTATCAAACATATCAACAGGTAGATGCCCCGTCCTTGGCTCACCCTTCCCAATGCCATCTGTGGATAGCCAAGGTAAAGTAGAGATGTCACTCAATCGTTCATCATTTAGTTCAAGCAATGGATATTGGAATCGGATGACGGATTCCCGTTTTCCATTCAAGGTTTGATTGGAGCGTTGCGCTGCTTGGCTTAAGCCATCTGTGGTGGATGAGGAGACTGATTTGAGGATCTGGAGTGCCTGGCTGGTGGTATGTTGGGTAGTTAGAATCAGAGCTGCACCAGCGTCCTGGCTGATTGATTGAAGGCGCTCTAATGCCGTAGCTAAATGTTGAGATTGAGGCGGATACGCGGGAACTGCCAGCACGCCTGCATAAAGGCATCCGTAGAACGCGGTCACGAAGTCGATTCCCGACGGATAGAGCATAAGTACGCAGAGACGTTTATTCTTTCGCTCTCGTTTTTGTTGGATTTCATCCTGCGCCTGAAGCAGGACGTCCGCTATCCCCACTGCACGTCTCTTTAGTTCGCCGTAGGTGATCTGTTCCTGGATCTGAATATCTGAACCTAAATAGGCATAGGCCAATTCATCGGGAGCACCTAACGCTCGTTTCTCAACTAGTTCCAGCAGTGTCTGCCATTTTGCAATGGGTTGCGGCTGGGTCAAGTCATACCCGTCTTTTGCCTGCTGAAGCGCCTCGTCAGACACCGAGAGCTGCGGCCTAAGGGCTCCTGTATTCATCGCCATTTGAGTTTTCCTTTTACTCGTCGAACTTTTTCAATGCGACACTGCAATAGGGGCCGCAGAAGCCCGATGCGTTTTTGATAACAATATCTACGTTTTCCTGGCGGGCTTCGCCCGTCACAAAGTTCAAGTTACCACACTCTGGATCAGGGTTAACAAGGCCGGTGGTAGGGGGAATTAGTCCTTGATCCAGGACCATCGCTGCTGCAATTAGCTCATGGGCAGAGGCAGCTTCCTGAGCGTGTCCTGTGGTTCCTTTGACAGAGTTGATATGGAATTTATAGGCATTGTCCCCAAAGATTTGGCGAATAGCCTGGGTCTCCAACACATCGTTTTTGCGGGTCGCCGTGCCGTGGCAATTCAGGTGGATATTTTTGGTCGCAAGGTCTTTCTCACTCAATCCCGTATTTTCCACCATCTTAGCCATAGAGCGGAGGTATCCGCCAATGCTGACATCAGCCATGTGGGTAGCGGTGTCTGTGCTGTGTCCCGTTCCGACGATCTCGGCATAGATATGAGCATTGCGCTTTTTGGCATGTTCTAGCTCTTCCAGAACCATTACCCCCGCGCCTTCGCCAAGCACAAAGCCGCCCCGGTCAACATCAAAGGGCTTCATGGGCCTTTCTTCGTCATTCTGCTTAGACATAGGACCAAATTTGGGCTGATCACATGCTTCGAAGAATTGCTGGGCAGCCAGACCTGACGAGGCGCCGCCGACCAGAACCACATCCTGTTCGCCTGTGCGAATTTCAGTATACCCACTGCGCAAACTTAAGCTACCACTAGCGCAAGCCCCTGCCAGCGGAATCCCCACACCTTGCAACCCAAACTCATAACTGATCGTGCCGGTGACGCCCCCCAATGCACCGTATTGAGTCACCTCGAAGAGGGGAGCCGAATGGCGAATGAGCAACATATCACCACCCGCAGCGGCTACTGTACACCCCACACGCGTTGGATCTTCATCATCGATGTTCAGGTTGGCGTCCTCAACAGCCAACTTTGCGGCAGCAATCGCATAGTAGAGCAGCCAACCGCCGGCTTCGACCCCAAAGCGCGCAATCTTACGAATCGTCTTTGGATGCACATATTTGGTGATATCCAGGCCCTTGAATCCTTCCGGAGCAGGTTTAATTTTATCCCCTTTCTCTGGTGCATGAACATCCATTTCTGCACCAAGCTGGGCTACACATTTCTCTGTGGAGTAGCGGGTTACCTTGCGAAAGTTCGTCTTCCCGTGGACCAAAGAATCCCAAAAGCTCTCCCTGCCAATACCAACAGGCGAAATGGGGCCAAGCCCAGTAATCACAACGCGTCTCCCTGTATACATACTGATAAGCTCCTTCTACCTGAATGGCACTATATAAAGTTAGAAAAATATGACATTGCCTATTTACAAAGACGTATCGCTGGGATGTTTTCTTTCTCCGAATTAGAAAGGCAAAAGTGGCAAGTTGAGATAATCGTGAGGTTGGTATGGATTGGAAAGGATACAGTTGGGTTTCCACCTGTGTACGCATTATCCTAAGCTGGCCTCTAAACAAAGATGCGCTTTTACAGCTCTTGGTATCCTTATCCTAAATTCGCGTTATGTTATAATAAGCAATGCGACAAGTAAGCAGTGGAGCGCAACGGCACCCACGTGGTACCTGGCATCTGAGGATGCTTTTTCCTCAGATTGCGATAAACTGCTTATGGCTTGTTCGTAATTTCGATTCGCAAATTTCGCCTTTATATTCTTCGCCAGAAAAGTCTTGTCCCGACTGTTATCTCTTCTCCTCTGAATAGTTCCGAAAAGGGAGGAGAGCACGTTTCTGGCCATCTATACAGGAGGAGATACATGGGCACACCAAGTGGACCAACCATGTCAGATTACCTGCGAGATCAAAAGAGGAAAGATTCGCGGCGCAGAACTGGTTGTCTGATCACTTTTGGTCTGATGCTGTTGATCGGTGTGGTCTTCAGTATTATGTTCTACTCGACAGGCACTGCTTGGCTTTCGAGCCAATGGCTGGCTTTCACAAGTTGGGCTACGAGCTGGCGTGGAATTCTCTGGCTCGGTGGCGGGTTTATTGCGCTGGTTGTGATTTTGATCACAATTGGCAGCATAATATGGATAATCGTTTCATCGATTTTTGAATTTATTTTTGACTTTCTAGGTGGGCTTTTTGAGTTCCTCAGTGAATATTTTGGTTAATGAATGTGAAATTTGCCTCGTTAAGGCTACCTATCCCGACCGACCAAATTGAGGAAATAGGAGATAGATGATGTTTGATTTAGTCAACCCCGAAAGTGTAGGGCTGAATGCCAAACGGCTGGCCTATATTCCGGCTCACTTCAACCGCTATGTGGATCATGGCAAGCTACCAGGCTATCAGGTTTTGATACTCCGCCGGGGCCAGTTGGCTTATCACCATCAATATGGGCTGCGAGACATAGATGCGGGTACACCTGTGGAAAACGATACCCTATTTCGCATCTATTCTATGACCAAGCCCATCACGAGCGTGGCTTTACTTTCTCTTTACGAAAAGGGCCTCTTCCAACTATCGGATCCGGTGATGACCTTCATTCCCGAGTTCAAAGATCTACAGGTCTACGTCTCGGGTGACGCCGACAATGTGGAGACGGCCCCAGTGGCGCGCCCAATCACCTTCCGTGACCTCTTTACCCATACGGCAGGCTTTGGATATGGACTCTTTGATAATCATCCTGTTGATAAGCGTTACGTGACCGAGAAGGTGTTGGGTGGAACCTTGCCTGAGCTGATTCAGAAGGTCGCCCAAATGCCGCTACTCTTCGCCCCCGGCACGCGCTGGAACTACTCGGTCGCGACGGATATTCTGGGTCACCTTGTAGAGGTGATCTCCGGTAAAACGCTGGATCGCTTCTTTGCCGAACAGATCTTTGAGCCCCTAGGGATGCAGGATACCTTCTTCCAAGTACCTGCCGCAAAAGTCCCGCGATTTGCCGCCAACTACAAATATTTACGGACTGCAAAGGGGGCTGATAGCTTCCGGTTGGTCTCCCAGCCTCATCGGGACAGCAGCTACCTGGAGCCACCGGCCATGTTCTCTGGCGGGGGAGGGCTGGTCTCAACCGCGGCAGACTATGCTCGCTTTGCTCAGATGCTGCTTAACAAAGGCACATTCCAAGGTGAACGGATTCTGGGGCGTAAGACTGTAGAAGGGATGACATCAAACTACCTTCCCAACAATTCGGACATGTCGGGTATGGGGCAACCTGTTTTTGTCAACATGCCCTGTGATGGCCTTGGCTTTGGCCTGGGGGTCTCTGTGGTACTTAATCCAGCAGCCAATCAGATCATCGGTACGCCCGGTGAGTATGCATGGGGAGGGATGGCTAGCACTGCCTTCTTTAATGATCCGGCTGAAGAGATGAGCGTCATCTTTATGACTCAGCTCATGCCATCATCAACTTATCCCATCCGACGGGAGTTACGGGTGCTGATTTATCAGGCAATTGAGGAGTAGAACAGTGGATAAAACCCAACGAAGGCGAGAGCGCCGGGCAAAACGGCAGGCTGAGGTAACTTCTCAAATCAAGATGAGCCAGCCAGTTTCGCAGGTCCCCCCTTACGATTTTGTTGCAGCAGAGAAGGTGCAGTTGATTCATGATAAATCCATGCAGATCATGGAGGAAGGAGGCATTGGCTTTTATTATCCGGAAGCTGTTGACATTCTGCGCGACCATGGTGTCAAGGTAGTGGATGAGGTAGCCTACTTTGATCGGGGGATGGTGATGGAATACCTTGCCAAGGTGCCGTCTCAATTTACCTGGTCGGCTCGGGATCCAGAAAAGGATGTGATCATTGGTGGCAACTATGCCTGCTTTGCTCCTGTAGTGGGTCCACCTTTTGTTATTGACCGAGATCGGGGACGGCGGGATGCTACCCATGCAGATCTGATCAACTTTCTTAAGTTAACCCAAATGTCGCCCTATCTGCATACTAGTGGGGCGGAGATTGTGGTCTCCGGAGATATTCCCATTCGCTATCGGCATTTGGAACTGCTGCACGCCCATTTCCAATATAGTGATAAGGCTTTGATGGGTGTCTATCACACCGGCCCTATTGCCGAAGAGTGCATTGAAATGGCCAAGATTGTCTTTGGCGAGGAAGCTATGCGTACCAAGCACTATCTGCATGGCATCGTCAACGTAAGCAGCCCGCGACGATTAGATGACCGGATGTTGGGTATGCTGATTGCCTACGCCCGCAACAATCAGATTGTCGATGTAACACCTTTTATCCTCTCTGGGGCGATGGGGCCTGTCTCCATTCTGGGTACCGTGGCTCAACTCAATGCCGAAGCATTGGCGGGCATCGTCTTTACCCAGATGGTCAATCCGGGGACTCCGTGTATCTATGGCTCATTTCAGTCGGTGGTCGATCTGCGTAGCGGAGCACCCGTCTTTGGCGCACCCGAAAGTCAATTGGCTCTCTATCTAAGCGGTCAATTAGCCCGTCATTACGGCATTCCTTTCCGGGCCGCAGGAGCCTATTCAAGTGCCAAAATCATCGATGCCCAAGCTGCCTACGAAAGCGTCATGTCTATGATGCCATCCATGTTTGTTCAGCCCAACTTCATTCTCCATGCTGCCGGTTGGTTAGAGGGTGGCTTGACGGCTGGCTATGAGAAGTTTGTGCTCGATTGTGAGCTGTTGGGCATGTATCACACTTATCTTCGAGGCGTGAATTGGGACGAAGACGAATGGGCCATGGATGCAATTCTCCATGAAGTGCCACCTGGCGGACACCATCTCGGCTCCAGCCACACCATGCGCCACTACAAAACCGCTTTCTACAATGCCGAACTCTTTGATTATGATTCAGGGGAAGCATGGTTGGCGAATGGTGGGGTGGATGCTTACGAGCGGGCCAGCCAAAAGGTTAAGGCGCTTTTGGATCAGTATCAACAACCGTTGCTCGATCCGGCAATTGATGAAGCGCTGACTGAGTTTAAAGCAGAGCGAAAATTGTCACGATGAACAATTTGTAGCCTTTTGCAGTGCAGATTTATAAAGTCCCTCGTGCTTCTGTATCCATGAAAGCGCCTGTGCTTGATCAGGTGTAAAGAAACCCCGTTCTTCTACTTCAACGGTTGGGACAAACGGTTCCAGGGTCTCTACTGTTGCCCAAAAGAATGCTTGGTAGCTGACCGGATGGGGGTACTTATATCCCTCCGGTTTTGGCGCCTGGATAATGAATTTTTGATAGCCGAGAATGCCAACTTGATTCAGTTTGGCTGCCAACTCTTCAAAAACTTCTCGATGAAAGGCTTCCTCAGGCGATTCCCCTGGTTCGATGTGACTTCCTGGGATATCCCACCCTCGATCAATAAGCTTGGGCAGCAGCACTCGATCTCCATCAAAGACCAACCCCAACGCACTCGTAATCAACTCAAAAGGTGGAAGCTGAATATCCAGAACAACCTGTGCCTCATTGGGGATGGGAAGGAATGAAATATTGCGTTCGCTTTCGATAATCTTCATCATGGATGGACGTTACCTTGGGTCCACATCAGTTTACTCTACCCCAAAGCGAAAGATAGTTGTCTGCTCGTATTTTTCTCCTGGCTTCAGTACTGCCGAAGGAAAATGGTCATGGTTGGGCGCATCGGGAAAGATTTGGGTCTCTAAACAGAATCCACCGCGATGAGGATAGATGACCTTGCCTTTGCCCAATGTCTCTTCAGGCATCATATTTCCTGTGTAGAATTGGACTCCTGGTTGGGTTGTGTGGACTTCCAATTGCCGTCCACTGGCCGGTTCGGTAACAGTCGCACAGTGGGATAACTCTCCTTCTTTGGCTTTATTTAGCACCCAGTTATGATCGTAGCCACCGGCCAAACGCAGGGGTTCATCTTCCCAATCGATGCGTTCTCCAATGCGTGTCGCATGACGAAAATCCATGGGTGAACCCTCCACGCTGCGAATCTCACCGGTGGGAATCAATGTCTCATCAGTGGGAGTGAAGTGATCTGCATTCAGATAGACCATATGGTCCAAGATGGTGCCTTCGCCCTTAAGATTGAAGTAAGAGTGGTTAGTTAAATTGACAATGGTTGTCTGATCCGTGGTGGCCAAATAATCAATCTGTAGTTCATTCTGGTTTGTGAGCCTATATGTCACCTCAACAGATAGGTTTCCTGGATAGCCCTCCTCGCCATCTTCACTGAGATGGCGTAGGGTCAGGCCAATGTCATCTTCTTGCTCAAATGGCTTTGCGTCCCAAACAACTTTGTCGAACCCCTTATTCCCCCCATGCAACGCATTGGGGCCATTATTTTTCGCCAGCATATATTCCACGCCTTCTAAAGTAAAGTGAGCATTTCCAATACGATTGGCAAAGCGTCCCACCAGCACGCCAAAGAAGGGGTGCTCGGCTAAGTATGCATCTGCGCTATCAAAACCAAGGACAATGTCACCAATCTGTCCCTCTCGATCCGGCGTAAGAAGAGATACGATCACCCCCCCATAGTTGGTGATACGAATTTCTATATTATTGTCGTTGATCAACGTAAAAAGCTGAATAGGCAAACCATCAGCGGTTTGCCCAAATGATGACTCTTTCAGGTTCATGATTATTACTCTATGGTTTATCGGGTGGAAATTATCGGGTAGAAAGGTGAGACTATCCCCACCTTTCATTTCGACGAGCGAAACAAATGCCTCTTTGGCATGGAATTTATTATTGTAATTTTTGAAGTATTTCGAGGCTCCTACGCAAGGCGTCCAGCGGATCAGGCAATTCCCAATGAAGTTCAAGACTGGTTGGCCCATTATAGCCAATGTGTGCCAGCGCATCAAGCCCACTTTGTAACGATGATTCGGTCATGACCCCGTCGAGCAGTGCCCAATGTAGATCACCCTCTCCATCATTGTCATCTAAATGAAAGTAGCCCAGTAGCGGGCCGGCTGCCTCAATTGAGGCTGGAATATCTTCCTTTGAGATCTGAGCGTGACCAATGTCATAGAGCAGATAAAGGTTTGGATGCCCAATTTCACGAATGAAGTCAAGGGTTTCTGCAATGGTTGGAAGCGCCCGCCCAGGAAAATGTTCGATACAGAGTTTGGTGCCTAGGCTACTACCTCGCTCAGCCAGGGCTGTTACAGCTTCTCCATACCGTTGGATAGCATCTGCGCTATCATCTATATCCGGAACGACGTAGGCCGTATCAATACCTAGGTCAGAGGCAAGTTCGAGTGCGTTCTCGACAGCCGCAAAGGCGGCGTCAGCCTCTGATTTGTCTGCACTAGAGAGGGTGCAATCCTCCGGAATGGCGAAGGATGCGGCCATGGACCCAAGGCGTATGTTCTCTTGCTGCAGATAGTGACGGCTCTGCGGCTGGGAAAAGTGTTTCGGCTGAATATCAAATTGTTGAAAGCCCAAATCGGTTAGTTGGGAAAGGATCTCCTCATCATCACCTGAAAGTGCCCAGACGCAACAGGATAAGTTCATGGTCGCCTCCAAAGTCTATTGGTAGTGGATTGTCAATGTCATTACGTTAGTCGTACACCGTAAACAGTGCTTAGCTCCGCCTCTATACCAAAAGATACTTACTGTGTACTCTTCACTTCTTACTAAGAACGCTTTGTGCCCTTCTGAACATACTCTGATCTGAATCGTCCGTTTAGGCTAAAGTAACCACCAGAGAAAACCTGAAACGATGGTGAGTAAACCAATCAGCAAAACGAATAGTATGGTAATCCGTAGCGGCACAAAGGACGATGCCTTAATTTCAAGCAATTGGGATGGGGTGTTGGTCGTCGTTACCCAAGTGCGCTCGACAGAACGCCCCGCAGCAGTGGCCTCCATTTCAACAATCAGCCAGCTACGCTGAGCCAACTCCTGCCATCGTTTCGCATGGTTGGCATAGGTAATGCTTCGTAGTCTTGTGGTCAGTTCCATATTGGCGTTCGTCCCATTTGTGCCTGAATCAATACCCTCGTTAACCGCGTTCTGGATAGATTGGCGTTGCAGCCGAGCGGCCATGACATTCCACAGATCACCCACAGGGCGAAAATCTAGCTCCATACCCAATACACTACTCTGAGAAAGCATCTCATCTAATCGCTCAATGTCAGGTTCAGCTTGTTTGAAAACTTCTCGTAGATAGGCCCAATTCGGGTTGTCAGGTACGGTCGCCATGAGCGAAGCGCGCTCTGCATCACTTGGTATGACCATAAAAGTCTCGAAGACAAGCCCATCCGACCCAAGCGCCTCTCGATATGCTTGGTCACTATCTACCCATTCATTTACCTGCCAGCTTTGTAGAACCTTACCCCACTGTTCGCGTGCGGTCTCCTGCTGCAAAAGGGGCGTAATGGTTCGAATAGCCAAAGTCATCTGTTGCACGTTCACTGTTAGAGTCATATGCCAACTTGAAAATAGACTTTGTTCTTCTATCGATGGCTGTACCTCCGCGTCCTGAATCTGTGAGCCACCCAGCGCCATTGCCGACTGCTGATTGCCTGCCACAAGCAGATCAAGCGACTTCTGAGCGGTAATGTTACGACGGATCTCATCCAAACGTTCTGGGGCCAATAGAGGATTCTCGGGTTGATTTCTGGCTTGACTACCGATTTGGTTCAATTCATCAAGGATGCTAAGGCTGCGAGACCAGTCTTGCTCTTCTCTCGCACTTTGTAAGAGTATGTAGAGTCCTTCGACCTGCCACTGATGGAGTTCGGCCCATTGCGTATTCTCTGAAGAGAAGAGAGCCAGTGCTTTTGCGGCTTCTTGAACCGTCAGTTCAGCGTAATGAATGTCAACTTTATGATCCGAGACGATCTTATTCCGATACAACTTTGCTAGTTCCGCACGAAGTCGCCCTTGGCTAGCAGCATCAGCTCCAGTTTGCTCAGCGGCCTGAATACCTTTTGTATACGCCGCGATACTTTGCTGATAGAAGAGTTCCGCTGTCGTTTTATTGTTTATGAGCAATGCTTCATCTAGTACAGTAGAGGGAGATGAGAGGTCCAGGTACAACCCTTCGTAGAGCTGTCCCAGCGACAAGTATCGAGCCGCAGAGGGAGTAATCCGGATAGCCTCTTGCAGTTGCTGTTGGGTACGCCACACAACAGGGTGGATAAATTGAAAGAGAATAGGCGTTTCAGGGAGGATACCGTCGTAAAGCCACTTGAGATCGGGTTGGCTTACGTTAGATGATAGAGCATAGGACCATCCTTCTGGCTCTGTCAGGATCCAACTCTGAACTGGAATTTGTGAGTCGGGGGCAATATTCACTCGGATGCTAACGTTGTCGCGCCAAAGAGCCAACCACGCTAGCGGATAATAGATGGTAATTACCTTGGAGTGGCCTATGGGCACTTGGTAGATCAATCGTAATTCATGCTGGTCTTCTGGCTGAAACGTGAGATCAATATAGAATGTTGTTTCATTGGCTGACAAAAGGGATATGGGCTGTTCATTGAGCAGGAGTGTTAGGTTTTGTGGCTTAGCATTACCCAGAGAGTTTTCCCTGCTCGATAAAGGGGAAAGCGTGAGGCGCACTGTCTGCTCATCTTTGCGCTCATTTTTTATGCGATATAGCGCTTCTACTGAGAGGTAAACCTGATTCGCAGCCAAAGTGTTACGGTTTATGGATTCAGAGTCTTGGGATGGCAGTTGAGCAGCTTGAACAGCAAAATTAACGGCATGAGTTAATAAGCTGACATCAGTAAGGTTGGGCGATTCAAATTGATAAAGCAGAGGCAGAGAAGCTTGTGTCCTATTTTGTGCTAAGCCAGGGGCTGGACACAATAAAAATATTGTAAAAGCAAGAAAAAGGGCACCTTGTAGAGAAAAGTGCCAAGCCCCTCTCTCGTGGCTATGGTTGAACCCTAGGAGCAGAGAAGTTGCAATTCTGGTTTGCTTCTGGTATCGTGACTTCATATCAAATAAGCTATTCGTACAAGGGTTAAAATTGAAACCTTATCAAAAAATAAGTGTGCAAATCTTTGCACTCATCGTTGCCCAACCTTGTCCGGAGTTGGCTAAAAGTTTCAGAAAACGCAATAGCGCAAAAACATTGCAAACTGTCTAAAGTCGTTATCATTTGGTATTGTATTGATGCAATTCCGTTTGATAAGCAATATCGAAGAGCTGGAACCACCACGATGGTTAAATTGTTAATGCAGTGGGATATTAAAAACGGTCGAGAACAGGAGTTTTCTGAATTTGTCGTTCGGGAATTCGCTCCTCGTTTGATGAAGCTTGGCATTGAGCCAACTGAAATTTTGTATACGATGTATGGAAATGGTCCCCAAATGTACACAAGCGTAGTAATTGATAACCAGGATAGGCTGGTCGAAATATTACAAAGCGAGGCATGGAAGACCTTACTTACTAAACTACAGACCTACATTATGAATTACACTCAAAAAGTTGTCGAAGATAATGGCCGTTTTCAGCTTTAGCTTTTTGCTTAGACCAGTTTGCACTACAATGAGAGATGACAGGATGTGCTCAAAGTCTCGTTGTATTAGAGATGATAAATAGACTAACCTACTCTATATACGCTTTATCTGATTATACCACCCCACTCTATCTTCACCACCTTTTCCTGATGTCTTTGTGAAAAGCTCTCTCCCCCAGGTATTTTACAATATACTTTACAATATTGTCAGCAAGAAGTAACTAATTGCTGTTGATATAATCTCTGTTTTTTTCGTATAATTATTGAATTGCATTAACGATTTCATACATTTGCAGTAGATCAAAAGACGTTCAAAGCAGGCCCTGTGACGAAGGTCTTCTTTAGTACCACACCGCCATGTGCTCCACCGTAACCAAAAGATACGAAAGAATAGATACTTTACGGATGGTTCTATTGGTCCAAATTTACCAAACCCTATTATCGCCTAAAAGCCCATCAGTAACTGAAGGTCTCAAGTTCATAGCAAACATCGAAAGGACGGCACGATGAATATCCCAATATGGAGAGAACTAAACTTTACAGTTACTGAAGATGATACTACTATGAATTTTCATAGATACGCTATTGTTCCATTATCCAAACTTTTTGGAAAGTCCTTGCCCACCCATAACATTAATGCCACTACTGAGTCGGCACCTGATGTAATTCGGATTGCTTGGCTTCGTCGATTTTCCACAACAGCCGAGCAAGTCAACTCTTTACTTGAAACATTTTCTGATGCTGGCATTGATGTATGGCTAGTAAACAGCGAACACCTCCCTCTTGAACAGATTTTATGTTTCGATCTAATCCTTCTTGAATCTTCAAGTAATTCCCCCTCACGCATTCAAACTCAACTCAGCCGCATTCGTTCTGGAAGTAGAGCACCATTAATTTTACTTACTGACCAATACTCAGTACAATGGAGTATAGATATGCTTCAAGCAGGTGCAGATGCAATCCTGCCACTTAGCTCATCGCCCGAAATCATTTTAGCCCGCTGTCGATCTTTGCTGCGACGTTGGCTTTCCAAGAAATAGTGCCTCAACATCATCTGGTCGCCTAGCCTTCCCACTCTGCAAGAGGAGCAGTACCTACCATAGAATACATCTGTAGATTGTAACCGTACAATAAGCACGCTCTCTTGCGCAGTACAGGGCATGCCTACCGTACAGAGATCTACTGATTATCAGTATGCCAAAGGAGGAGATGTTCCCTATTGGCATCTTTGGCGCGTGTGTATACAACGCGTTATATAAGTACCCGAGCAAAAGTTTTTTGGTATTTCGGAAGGGCTTTTGCTCCTGTAAACCGTACCGGTTTATTTATGCTTGGGTACTTAGAACGCTCCTGGTAAGCCAATGCTCCTGAGAATGAAACCGATTCTGGTCCCTATGTGGATTCACTAAGCCGATTTGCCTTGCCGTACGGAGTTGAGGCATCTAAAACTGTGCGAAAATACAATGTTTTGCTGCTCATCTTTGTCTATAGTACAAAAGTACTATATATGACCAGAACCAGCGTACTATTTAGAAGTCAAGTAGATAATGATACACTTAGTATCAAGCCGTATTGGTTACAGGCAAGAAATTTCTTTGGCATTCAGCATCATAATTAATAAAGAGATTCTGAAAAATCCAGATAGGGCGCATCGAGCTAAAACGGATGTCGGAAATATAAGTAGTTAAAGGATGGTAAAATGGCTCTATATGTTCGGAAATTAAATGAACCGGAGATGAAGGAAATAGAAACACTGCTCCACAGGATCGAAAGTGATCTGCCGCCCAGTCGTTTAAAAATTGTCATGCTTTCGGCTGAAGGGAAACGAGTCCCGGAAATTAGCCAAGCAGTTGATCTTCATCCAATTAATGTAAGGAAGTGGATTCATCGTTTCAATGAAAGCGGCATCGAGGGGCTACGAAGTGGAAAATCACCAGGTCGCCCTCCCCTGTTTACCGATGAACAAAGAGAACGAATATCGTGTATTGCGACATCGGATCCACGCAACCTAGGGTTACACTTTTCCCGGTGGTCATTACAACGTTTACGCCGATACTTGATTGACAAGAAGGTGGTGGATGGCATTAGTGTAGAGACTGTCCGTCAAATTGTTCAAGCAAACAGTGACCACTTTCAAAATAGTTATGCTGATAGCAATGGTTCTCCTCACCCTTGGCACTGATCCATAACGGTCACTCAAAAGGGTTTCGCCTCCCCAATAACTGAAAATACCCCGTAACATACGGTTGATAAGTCTATCGTCACAACACAATAATTCGTAGGCCACAATGAGACGCACTATGCTGGATAGCGAGCAGAGGAGACGGAAGGAAAGGATCTTCCGTCTGAGCAAGTAGAGGTTTCCGAGCGTCTCATCCATCGGGCTGTTTCAGCCAGGCTGCTCAAAAGATATGGCACAGATGGGAATGAAAAGTGAAGCCATTTTGCTTGGACAGACGATTCTCGTCTATGCTCAGTCGTAGTATACTAAGGCCCGAAAGTAGATTCTAATCTCTTTCTTAATTTACTGATACCCGTACTGTGGTAAAATTAAATGCTATGTGGGCGTTTCCAGGGTCTATCACCAAGCTAGCAAGACTCTTTGGCGTGAATTTACGACTAAAATCGTTAAAATTTTTGGATTCCCCAAAGCACCAAATTAAGTTATATCTTCTGCTCAAGGGGTAACCCCCTAGCGGACCAATTTATACTTAACTCAGTTTGAAAATCCTGCTTTATCTTCATCTGATAGAGCCGCAAATCGTAGAAGCTGTCTGAAAAGGGTGCAATGCGTGTCGTTCTGAGGAAGCGAAGCGACTGCAGAATCTCTGTTTTAAGTGCGAGCAACCTTGAGATTCTTCGTCGGGTACTCCGTCGCAAGCAGATCGGTCACGGCCGCAAAGCGGCACTGTAACCAAACAGAATGACTTTCCAGGCGGTTTCTTATGGTTTTCAAATCAACCACGGTATAATCTACAGTATACAGTCTAATCTCCCCGGAATCGAACCGTAGAGGCATGGCTTGTTATGCTAAAGGAACCTTATATGAATCATCAAGAAATAAATATCAAGAATCCCTATGCTTCTGGTTCGCTCTATGTAATATCTATCTTACTTGTTGTACTTCTTGTGAGTGCCTGTACCGAAATTGCTCCATTGGACGTGGGTTCATCAAGCTCGGACTTAAGTGCCGATGAACCAGCTCCTGGCGGAACAAGTGCCGATGAAGCAAGTACGGGTTCGGATACTCCTGAGGAAACAGAATCCGAAGAATATGAAATTGTTGGCGAATACCAAGGAATGCCTGTCGGTGTCATGGCCGATGGAACTATCTTTCGTGGTGAGCCTGATGCCCCTGTGACTATTTATGAGTATAGTGATTATGAATGCCCCTTCTGTTTAAGACACTTCACCCAAACTGAACCCTCCCTCAATGAAGCATATATCCAGTCTGGTCAGGCCCGGATTGTTTTTATGGATTTTCCACTTGTGCAGATTCACCCCAATGCACCAGCCGCTTCATCAGCCGCAATTTGCACGGGCGAGCAGAATCCAATAGCTTATTGGGAGATGCATGCACTCATCTTTGAAACCCAAAATGAGTGGGGGAGCTTAGCAGACCCTATTCCTTTCTTTGAAGAGTTAAGCACTCAACTTGACATCGATTCAGAGGTGTTTTCTGACTGCATGGTAAGTGGTCGTCCAGACGCCATTATCGAAAAGTCATATGCAATGGGTCGATCATTGGGATTTGGCGGAACCCCTAGCTTCCAATTCGTCAACGAATCATCGGGCGCAACATATGACTTGGTGGGTGCCCAGCCATTCCAAAAATTTGCTGAGTGGATCGATGCGATCGCTCGCGGAGAATCACCCGACGGTGCTGAATCACCACCACCTGATGAGGCAGAAATTCCTTTCTGGGCGACGGAGGAAGGGCTTGCAGCTGACCCAGACCGCCCTGGCTATACAGTCGCTGGTGATGCCTATCGAGGGAGCTTGGATGCACCTGTTGTGATTGTTGAATATAGTGATTATCAATGCCCCTTCTGCCGACGCCATACAACGGATACGCAACCGATTTTAGATGAACAATTCGTTGATTCGGGTCAGATTCGGTGGGTCTTCAAGCACTTCCCTCTGAACATTCATCCACAAGCACCTATGGCAGGCGTTGCAGCTGAATGTGCGGCATTGCAAGGCCAATTCTGGGAAATGCACGAACTGCTCTTTGCGTATACCTCCAACTGGTCGATTCGCGAACCGAATCCGATCTTTGTTGAAATGGCTGTCGAACTTGGTCTGGACACGGACGCGTTTGAGGTTTGCTTGGCTGATGAGTCTATGATGGAACTGATTGAAAGTGATTTTGCGGAAGGCCGCCCATTCGTACAGGGCACGCCAACCTTTATTGTCTTATCAGGTGGCCAAGGCCGAATTATACCAGGGGCCTTGCCTGCTGAGGCGTTTACGCAAGCTCTTCAAGAGGTAGTTGACTCCGCACCATAGAACTTTGAATAGTTTGGGGATGAGTCGAGATAACTTATTCGTGCCATACCGATGTTGGGGGAACCAAACATCGGTATCTTTTGTTTCTGGGGAGACATATGGCTGAACAAGAGTCTCCGTTAACAGACGAAGAACTTATCTTATTGTCTCTGGATTTGTGGAGCCTGCGTATTGACGAATTGTTGGATGCCGCAAGAGCTGAAGATGCACTACTCATTATTCGGGTTATACTTAGGCAGCTACCCCGACACCTACCAACTTACCAACGACTTCTTAGAGCAATATGGCAGCTACAGCGGTGGGATGAAGGGATCGATTGGGCCACCCGTCTCCTCCGGGCCGATCCAGGCAATCCCATGGCTTGGTCTACTGTTGCAATGGGTGTAGAGCAGAAAGGGAATCGTCTTCGCGCTCGGTCAATTTGGCAACGAGCCTTTGAAGCTTCACCATATGATCCGATGATTCGCGTTGGACTAAGTCGAACAACCATCAACAAAATAGATCCCTTGGCCCTAAACCCAGCTTGTTTGGCGACAATTTATCTTCGGTGCGGACAGTGGGAATATGCTGCCAAGGAGTATGAATCACTCATCAAAGCAAACGCACAACGTAATGATTTCTTATTAGGGACGTTGGTAACTCATTGGCAGCGTAACCGTCGTTCGACCGCTTATCAACTGGCCCGCAAACTCCTTGATAGGGAAAAAAACTTGCTCCTACCCTGGGTTGTACTCAACAGTATTGGAGATGCCAATGACCGCGCGCTAGCCCATAATCCCATTAATATGATGGATCCCAGCAACGAATATATCTACACGTGGCTGGGTATTGGTGAGTTAGACACGTCGTTCGAAATTTCCATAACGAAAGCAGAAGTTGAGTTGTTGGACAGGATAGGTTAAAATTCGGTGGGTCAAGTTATTATCGCTTATTTATCGATAGCCATATAAAATCTATTCTCAGTTTGTAACATTGAGCACAATCAAAAGAACTTATAAACAGCCAGGTAAAATTCCTGTTCCTATGTAGATAGGAATGTTCTTCATTTTTAGGTATCTCAGGCTGATTAGACAAAAGCCGGGACAAAATTTTACTGGCGAACTATTCAAAGGAATATTTATAATGGAAAAGACTTTCATTATCTTAAAGCCAGACGCGGTTCAGCGCGGTCTAGTTGGCGAAATTATCAGTCGATTCGAGCAGCGCGGCCTGAAGCTTGTTGCCATGAAGATGGTACAAGTCAGCAATGAACTGGCCAGTGAGCATTACGCCGTTCACGCTGAACGTCCATTTTATAATAGCCTAATTTCCTACATTACCAGTTCGCCAGTAGTGGCCATGGTTTTGGAAGGGACGGATGCCATTTCTGCTGTTCGTTCCACAGTTGGTGCAACCAAACCATCTGAAGCAGCTCCAGGTACGATTCGAGCTGATTTTGGCTTAGAGATTGGTCGCAATTTAGTCCACGCAAGTGACGGGGCGGAGACCGCCGTCAGCGAAATAGCACTATGGTTTGGCGAGGATCTGATCAGTTGGGATCGGGCCAATGACCAGTGGATTTTTGAATAAAAATCTGATCAATGATGGATAGACTATCTATCCATCATTGGTTATCGCATAAACCACTTGGCAAACCACGGTTTTCAAAATAATGGCATAGCAAACACAATCTGCTGATAATCAATAGGCCATACGTAGCAGCCACTCTCCGCGCCAAATTGTTTGGCAAGGGGGTGTTCTTGCAAGTAATGATTCGAACTTATTTGATTATCTTTCTTGGAATACTATATGTCCGATGAACTAATCAATACTATTGGGACGATTGCGGGGATCATTGTTGCAGGGTTCGGCGCATTCCTCTTTGCATTTTGGATTTCGATGGGGATATGGACCTTTAATGACATTCGCTCGCGCAGTCGTGATTGGCTCGCCATCCTATTAGCTTGCCTTTTGGTACTCATCTTCCCAATTATTGGATTGATCCTTTATATGATGATTCGACCAAAAGAGACGCTGGCAGAAGTCTATGATAGGGCCTTAGAAGAAGAAGCGCTGTTGCGAGAGCTTGAGGGTTCTTCTGCGTGTCATCAATGTGGCACGCCAATCGATGAGAAGTGGATCTTTTGCCCAACCTGTCATGGACAGCTTCAGCATTCTTGCCAAAGCTGTAAACAACTTGTACGCGCTGAATGGGAAATCTGCGTCTACTGCGGTACCTCTCAGCAGAGGGGGCAAGCATTCGCACATACCGAAGACCCTAATCCAATGCCCTCTTCCTTTGGGAACGATGAGCAGATTGAGATAGCATCTGTCCAGCGGCGCGGTACTAAAAGCAATCCTTTTATGCGCCCTACGAGGACAATGGAATAGAGCGACCGAATCCTATTATTTTGAGTTCAAGAACCGGTAAGATTGTTATACTGAGAGCGTACGTAGATAAGACCGATATGAGAATATTTGCCTCGATTATCAGTAGGGCGTAACCTCCTGCATTGATCAAGCAGCTAAATTTAGGGCAGGGCGGAATTTATATCCGTAAATAATCTGTCCTTCTTCACCGTCCTCCCGAAGCTTCCTCGTGACCATTTCCACTTTCATACCAATTTGCACTTGGTCATTTTCTACATCAGTCAATTGTGCCGTAACAATTGGCCCTTCTTCCAGCTTAATCAATGCAACCGTATAAGGGCTCTGACTTTGAAAGCCTTGTGGTACATTGTACATCGTGCTGTAACTATATACTTCTCCACGGCCACTCAGTGTATGAATGGGACCAGCAGGCTTTGTACAGTGAGGGCAAACATCCCGCGGAGGGAAGATATATTCTGAACAAGATGGACAGATCTCACCTGCAAGACTGTAACGCTGTCCTTTGGTGCGCCATAAATTAGGTATGCCCATTGAAAACTATCCTTTCATCTATATACAGTTGACATAAGGAAGAATATCGACCCGACCAAAATAGTCTGTTTTCTTTCTTATCGATTTCTTGGAATCCAAGCCGTTCTGTGAATAATACCGGCTGGAACTGATAAAAGGATAGCAGATTAGGGCGACCAAAAGCTACCAAACGCTGTTTTTTGGGTATTTGATAGCTTTTGGCAGTATATAACTACGTTTTATATACGTTTCGATCCTTAGGCCGCGCCCCACTAGAAAGAACCTAACCGAGTCAATCACACTGAGTTAAACCAATTCCCCGATCGTATGAATCCCAGAAATTTAAGGTAAACGTCAGGCCAATCCCACGTTTATACCACGCTATGGTTGATAATTGGTCTCCGTTTGGGGAGGTGACTGCGCATAAGGTACCCGGCTCCCACACAACGCTGCTCTATCAGCCCCATGTGACTGTCTTGGCGGAGAGCTTGAGGGCTGCAATTGCGTCATTGGCGCGAGAAACGATTACAACAGATTCAATGGTGAGGTGACAATGGACTTTATATTCAGGCGCTGGGTAGAATAGCGGATTCGTGATATTATCGAGTAAACGAAATGTTTAAGCAGGCCAACCAGATGGGCAAGTCAACGAATAGGGAATCGAATGTTATCTACAATTCAATCTAGAGTGAATCAGGTGCTTGTCGATAGAGTATACGCACCCAAAAGAGCCTCGCATATAACAATCCTCGTGGGCAAGAATGGCAATCACGTTGTTGACACTGCATCAAGCACAGGTCTGGTTAAACGCGTTATCAGCCGGATACAGGCATTTAAGCAGGAAAAAATTAACTCCCTTTTTGATAATAACGAACGTTTCAAACAGATGCAGGAGATGTCGTTGGATGAAGAAGTACTAAGTGAAGAGCAGCAGCTTGCCGAACAGATGTTCAAGTTTTCATCAGCGATGGTGCTGGCCACGGCAGCGGTTGTATTGCTCTATCCACCGTTGATTTTCCTCTTCATTCCGCCCATGATCTTTCTACAAATCCCCTTCTTTAAGGAAGCATATCAGGATTTGCGCGAGCGGAAAATCAGCACAACAGTGGTCGATGCCACATTAGCAGTTAGCTCCCTCGGCTACACGATTATTAGCCCTCCTATCATGGTTATGGGTGCAATGGCCGGATGGGTCTATTCCTTTACCCAAAAGCTGGTAACCAGCAGCAAAGATGGTACGCGCAAAAAGCTAACAAATCTCTTTGGTCAACAGCCAAAACATGTCTGGGTGTTGCAAGATGGGATCGAGGTGAGTGTTCCTTTCGAGGCGGTACAAATGGATGACCTTGTTGTGATTGAAGCGGGACAAATGGTACCCGTGGATGGTCAGATTTATGAAGGGATGGCTAGCATTGACCAACATATGCTCACGGGCGAAGCCCAACCCGCGGAGAAGGGCATTGGGGAGGCAGTCTTTGCCGCCACCGTCGTGCTGGCAGGCCGCATCGTTGTACAAGTTGAAAAAACAGGTGCGGAAACGGCCGCGGCACAAGTGGGTCAGATTCTTTCCGAGACGTCTAACTTTACCTCCGGTGTTCAACTGCGCGGCAAGGAGATTGCAGATAGGGCAGCAGGCCCCACTTTGTTATTAAGTATCTTAGCGTTACCCCTCGTTGGCCCAAGCAGAACCTTGGCCATCCTCTTCTCTGGCATTGGCTACAATATGAAGATCCTGGGGCCACTGAGCGTCATGAACTATCTCCAGTTGACTTCCCAGGTAGGCGTTCTGATCAAGGATGGACGTGCCCTGGAGCAGGTGAGCAAGGTCGATGTTGTCGTTTTTGACAAAACGGGGACCCTCACCCAGGAGGTACCCCATGTTGGACGGATCTTCACGGTGGCTGGCTGTGATGAACAGAGACTACTGGCTTATGCTGCCGCGGCAGAATATCGACAGACACACCCCATTGCCAAAGCAATTCTGCAAGAAGCGGAAACACGAGGTCTTTCAGTACCCGATATTAGCGATGCTGCGTATGAGATCGGCTACGGGATTAAGGTCCGGCTCGAAGAAGAGCTGGTGTGGGTGGGTAGCTATCGTTTTATGCAAATGGAAGCTATATCCATCCCAGATGAAATAACTGCTATTCAGCAGAGCAACCATGAAGCGGGCAACTCGTTGGTCTATGTCGCGATAAACGAGCAATTAGCTGGTGCAATCGAATTAGTTCCCACCGTGCGACCTGAAGCCAAAAGAATTGTAGAGTACATCCATCAGGCGGGCTTGGAGACAGCCATCATCTCTGGTGACCATGAACAACCAACTCGATCTTTGGCTTCATCACTGGGTATCGATTATCATTTTGCAGAGACCTTACCAGAAAACAAGGCTGATCTGATTGAGCAACTCCAAGCCGAGGGCAAAACCGTCTGTTTCGTAGGTGACGGCATCAATGATTCGATTGCCCTGCAAAAGGCCAATGTATCTGTCTCGCTGCGTGGCGCCAGCACCATCGCCACTGACACGGCTCAGATTATCTTGATGGATCAAACATTGAATCAGTTAGAAGCCTTATTTGAACTCTCTAAACAATTTGAATCCAACATGTACACTAATCTGATGAGTACAGTGGTGCCTGGCGTCATCATCATTGGTGGTGCCTTTATCGGCTGGATTGGATATGGTGCGTCGATTGCTCTCTTTTCGGTCGGTCTGGCTGCGGGTGTTACGAACGCCATGCGACCGCGCTTTCGAATGATAGAAGGGTAAAAGTTTAAGTTTAGCCGGCTGGTCAGTTTGCATTCAATAGATTGACCAACGACTGACGTACCGACACATTGAACACCGAACCACCTACACCAACCCGCCCAACATCAACCCATCATCCTTACTCCAAATCAATTAAAACGGCAGCATCATCTGGGAAATGGTTGCCCTCTGCATCTCTAGCGGGCAGCCGCGTGATCGTTTCCTCGTCATATAGACCAACGAGGAGGCGTATGTTGGCCTCTGTTGCCTGCTCTATTGTCAGTTCTAGTCGATCATCTACAAATTCATTGGCCTCCCACCAAGTTGTTGGATAGGTCCATTGACGAGGAACAGAATCATTTTGAGCAATTAGCATGCCAGTATCGCTATCGATAAGATGAACAAAGACTTTATAAGAACGCGCCATCCGTTGGAGAGCCTGCCAATAAAGGGCAATTTGTACTCGATTGGCCTCCCGAGCTACGTCGAATCCATAAAGTTGAAGCTCCTGGCCAAAGGTCACATTCACGACATGTTCTGGGGCGGGCACAGCAAAGGTACGCTCTCTTTCAGTAATGGTGACAGGCCCCAACACTCGCTCACTGTACTTAGCACGTTCGGGTTCATTAGCAGATTGCCCAGTTGGTTTGACCTCTAAGGCTAATGTGTACATCCCTGGCTCGAGAAGGGGATCGATCCGCATGGTGTAATCGCCTCGAGCCACTTCGTCTACCTGCCAGAACGAAGTGGTCAATTCACCGCCAATAGGATGGCACGTACGCTGGGCGACATGACCCGCTTCACGTGCCTGCTCACTTGGGGATGGATTCTGAAAATCATTCGGTGAATTACTAGGTGGATCATTGTATAGAACCAGGCAGGCATCGTAGTCTATTGACGGGTGGCCCCGACTGCCCCAACGGGCATCTACTGAAAGAGGCTCGCCTTGGGGAATGGTTTCTGGCATGTAGTGGGTGCGAATCAGCCCAACTTCAGCGCTCATCCACTCTTCAATGGCAAAATTTTTGCCCATTTGGGGAGAAGTATGGTACACCATGACCTCATCATCTTCATAGAATGGATCATAGGTCAACCAATCGACAAATTGCGCTAGTTGGGCAGGGGTTAAGAAATTTTTATGTAGAATCAGGTAACGGACATCGGCATCAGCCAGCAGGCGCAATTGGTGGGTCACAGCCATCAATTCGGGTTTCATCTCGCGATGGATACGCAGATGCCAAAGATAGTCAGACTGATCCATAAACCCAAAGGTCGCATAAGAGGGGCGAGAGATGTGCCCTTCTATCATGGGCTTCTGGTGTAGGATCTGATAGTGCATAAAGTACTTATCGGCTAACCTAGTGCTGGGAGGTAGGCCAAAGATGGCAAAATCATCTGGCTCCTTAGCAAGCTGGTGGTACCATTGAGGAATCCGGGTCGATTCCAATGCATAAGGGTAAGCCCAATATTCACCTAAAATGAGCAGACAAAAGAGGGTTGTACAGAGAAGAAAGCCCTTTTGGTACCCTATCATGCGACGTAGGGTCAGCAACCCATATCCAGCCATCAAACCTAGAGGCAACCCCACAAATGCATTGAAGCGGTTCGGCTGACGAACAAGCTGAACGACAGTCAGCTCTTCGACCAAACGATATGGCATCGGAAAGTCAGTCGATATCCCGTTGCCTAGTTGCAGCTCCGGCCCCAAGGCCAGCAGCCAGTAAACAAGGGCCATGACAAACCAAATCCCTGCTTGCCGCCAGTATCCCCAAAAAGCAATGAGAGCGAGGAGCAGAACCGAGTATCCCAAAAAGTCTACCCGTTGCGTATGGAACTGAAGTGCTGAAGGTAGCTGTGACACAATCGACTGGTAAAAGGCCAAATGACTATTGGGAAGAACATAAGAGAATAGAGAAGAGCTGAACCATGGTTCATGGACCAGAACCTCTTCGGGGAAGTTCTCGGTGAGTTGAGCATAGATGACAGGTCCGCCTAAGGGGAGCATCAGCCCACCTGCGAGGAGAAAGGGAAGTGCCAGCCGAATCACCTGGGGCATGAAAAGAGACGGTTGGTCTTTAGATGTGTTCTTGCTTTTTGTCGGCTGGAAGGTATGTTCTTTTTGCTGAGAAAATGAATGTCTCTGAAATATGGATTGTGAAAGTAAGTAGAGTAGAAAAATGCCAAGTGAAATACTTGCCACAAGAAGCAACTGCCAACGTGCAATACCGATCAATGCAATACAGAGAGCTGCTAGAAGCAGATCGCGTATGGAGCGGCGCTCGTAGTTTCTCTTTAAGTAGTAGAGAGCCAATGGCAACCACATAATGGTCGACATATTGGGGTGATCGCCCTGGGTGAAGACGTAGGGCCAGAAACCATAAATCAGCCCGGCCGGTATGGCCGCCGCCCTCGACTTTAGCCATGAAAAAGCGAACAGATACATGCAGAAGGCGTTGAGGGTGAAGACGAGAAGAAAGGTAAGGCTGTAGGCAGCCGTATTATCAAGGAGCGCCTGGAGGGGAAACCATAGGCCGATGTTGAACCAAGCAATATTATGAGTTGTCAGCGACGTTCCGTTGGGGTGAAAGAGCAGATTGGTGTAAAACGGATTTTGTCCACTGAGTAGAGCTTGTTCAATCCACCAGAATGTCCACTCATGAACCCACTGATCACTTCCCTCTGCAGTTGGGATATGGCTTCCAAGATGAGTGATCAGCGGCATCGTCATAAGGACTGTCACGCCGATGTAAAGTAGAAAGATGAGGCCGCTTTGATGGCTTTGCCGAATCATGGGTTGAGTATAGTACGAAGTCGGATACCTGCCAAAGAATTTATAAGGAGAAACGGGAATGAGTATACCAGTAATTCTCATACGGCTAGTAATAGGAATCTTTTTCGGGTGGCTTGCCTATACATGTATTGCGCGACATGGGCGTAGGCTCTTCGGCTACCTGATTGCGGGTGTTATCGGGAGTGTGTTAGGTGGGAGTATTTTTGATCTGTCAAGAGAGGGCTTTGACGATATCGGTTCTAGTTTGGCCGCGGGCATCGGTTCATTGGTCCTTTTAATTCTTTTTCGACTCCTTGGCCCCTCTGATGACATCCCCACAGATGATTCTGTCTTGAGCATTGAACAGAAGGAAGTAGAGATCCCCCCAAATGAAGAATCAACCCTTGGTACAAATGTGGGTAGGCCCCAAGAACGTGTCACCCTACCGGATGGAACTCCTCCAGATAAGCACCTCCTTGAGCCAGGTTCAGCAGAGGAAGATCCGCCAAAGGTCGCCCCCCCGCTCGTGGAATCACCAGGCATTGATTTATCGGATAACAAAGCCAAGCTCACCCCTGGTGACCCAAATGTTGGCTTGCCAGATACAGAATTGCCACAGGCAGAGACCCCAGATATAGAAGTCCCAGATGTGGCTCTCCTAGAGTCCAAGGAGTCAAATATAGAGGCCCAAAATAGGGAACCCCTCACCATCCCTGCCGATACTGAGGACGCGCTGTCGGAGGGTAAGCTGCCGAAACAGCCTCTACCTGATGTCGATCCGCCAGAAGGTATATTGACAGAACAAAACACTGCAAGTAGTGAAACAGTATTGGATCTAGAACTTCCCGACCCGTTGCAACCGGACACGGATTTGCCCGAAGTAGAGCTGCCAGAGATTGCGTTCCCACAACTGAATGACGAGAGTAACAAACCGCTAACGGAGATGGAACTGCCGGAACCGCAGCAACCAAACACAAACTTGCCCGAAGTAGAACTGCCGGATAGCGCTCTCCTAGAACTGAACGCCGAAATTGCCGAAGTGCTAACGGAGATGGAACAACTACCGGATCCACAGCAACCAAACATACACTTGCCCGAAGTAGAGCCGCCAGATAGTACACATCCAGAACTAAACGTCGAAATTGCCGAAACGTTATTAACAGTAGAAACGGGCGAGCGACAGCAGTCAGATATAGATTCCCAAGACTTGAACTTATTAGATATTGAGGTGCCAGCAATAAAAATACCCGATATCGATTTGTTGGAAAGAGTGCCGTTGGATAGGGTTCCCTAAGAGAAACCAAGAGTTTTGAATACTTATGGGACTTACGCAGTCAACCAGATAACATTTACTTTGAAAGTGACTGTTATCTCTGAAAAGCCTTTTAAATACGTAACTTCTAACCATTACCAAAGACTAAAGTTTCTTTCAGCGGATGTTTCTAATGGCGTTTCTTTTGTCTTTATTCGCTGGACAAGCAGGTTCACTGGAAGGGCAATCGAGTAGATGAATTTGATTTGCAAACATGATGCAACGCTCCTGGGTATATGTGAATCTTAACTGATTTTTCAATAGGATAGCGCTCAGATGCGAATAGATTGCGAATCAAGTACAAATGGATGCGATTTGCATTTCAGCAGAATGAGACCTAGAATCAAGATACTTGGAACCAGATGACAGGGTCTTTTGCCTCTTGTGACAAATGTCGGCGGGACGCTAAATAAATAGCCAGACACAAATCTTGTCCCGATGGAGAGGGGAATGTCCACTCTAGTCGGAATTCTCACAGTGTATCAAACATTAGCCGGGACAAATTTTAACTGGCGGGTTATATGACACAACATACATCATGGCACCTGACCAGGAGAAACCTATCTTATTTCTCAATTTGTTGGGCATTCCCGAAATTCTCTTAGGGAATGAGCCAGTCACATTGGGGACAGCCAAGGCCAAGGCACTGCTATTCTACCTAGCTGCAACAGGACAACCCCATAGCCGCTCTGTGCTAGTCAATTTGCTTTGGGGTGAAATGGCAGAAGCCAGAGCACGCCGCAACCTGACTGCAACCCTAACAAATTTGCGTAAAGTAATCCCTTCCTATCTGGAGGTTGAGTCCAACCGGGTTGCCTTTCGACAGGATAGTCCCTACCAACTTGATGTTGACTACTTTCAAGAGCAGGTAACCCAAGGGAAGGCAACCCAAGATATGAGATTGCTTCGAGAGGCTGTAGCCCGTTATCGAGGTGATTTTCTCGAAGGGCTGATCGTTAAAGATGGAATAACTTTCGAGGAGTGGGTCTACGCCCAGCGCGAGCAGTTTCGGGAACAACATCTCCAATCCCTGCAATGGTTGGTTGATGATGCTGTTGATCATGGCGACTATGCCAGCGGCCTGGATTATGCACACCAACTTCTGGCTTTAGATCCCTGGCGTGAAACCGCCCACCGCCAGTTAATGATCTTACATGCCCAAAATGACCGTCGTGAGGCGGCCCTTGCCCAGTATGAAGCCTGCCGACAAGTTTTGGCTGAAGAGCTAGGCGTTGATCCGTCGCCAGAAACAATGGCTGTGCATCAGGATCTATTAGAGGCAAATAGTGCGCCAACTCACAATCTTCCCCCTGCCCCGAATAACTTTGTCGGGCGTACGACTGAAATCCGGCGCATTCTTCATCACCTTGCCGATTCTGCATGTCGTTTGCTGACGATTGTGGGGCCTGGTGGTGTTGGCAAAACACGTTTGGCGCTAGAAGCAGGTCGCTGTTACACAGGTGCAGAAGCCGATTTGACGGCATTCGGCCTGAACGACAAAGAGTTAAGGAATGCTGGTTTTGGCGATGGCGTCTACTTTGTCTCTGTGGCTGAGATATCTCATGGCTCACAGATCCATGCGGACCAACTCCCTCTTTCAAATGACGCCACCGCAAATAGCAACGCGACAAACGGAAACACAACAAACAATGCCATTGTCACCGCCATTGCCCAATCAATTGGCTACTCGTTTTCTGGCTCAAATCCCCCTCAGGAGCAGCTTCTCAACTATTTGGCAAGTCGTTCAATGATACTCATTATCGATAATTTTGAGGAGTTATTGCAAGGTGAAATTAGTCAGCCTGCGCTACTACTTTTGTCCGCTTTTTTGTCACAGGTCCCTTACGCTAAGCTACTGGTTACTTCTCGCATTCGGCTGAAATTAAAAGAAGAGTGGGTATTGACAATCGACGGCCTGCCATATCCTGCAAAGGACGAAGTAACAAAGCTGACATCAAACATAGCGAATGATACGAATAAGGAGCTTTCCAACCCGAGAGAGTACGCAGCAGTCAACCTCTTTATCCAACGGGCAGAACAAGTGTCGATGGGTTTCTCTGCCTCTACACATGAGGTTCATAATGTAGTACGTATTTGTGAGCTTTTAGAAGGTTTGCCCTTGGGATTGGAACTGGCCGCCAATTGGGTCACGTATCTCTCTTGTAGTGAGATTGTTGATGAGATAGAACAAGGCATTGACATCCTTAGTACGGACTTGCACAACCTGCCAGACCGCCACCGAAGCCTCCGAGCTGTCATCGAATATTCATGGCGGCTATTGACTCCCCAAGAACAGGTTACACTTTGTCAGTTGGCTGTCTTCCGCGGTGGTTTTACAAAGGAGGCCGCCAAGGAGGTGACCGGTGCCTCTCTCCATATGCTTGTACGGTTGGTCGATCAGGCCTTGTTACGTAGAGCCGGTGACGATACCTCGGCCAGACGTCACGACATGCACTCCTTAATTAGACAGTTCGCCATAGAAAAGTTACAGGCCCTAGAAGGACAAAAATTCATATCGGCATGGGAGGATAGCGCAATGGCTCATGCCATCTACTTTGCGAATTTTGCCCAGCTCTCTTACGACCGATATTTGGCTGGCGAGTATCCAATAATTATGCCGATGATGACTGTGGATAATGACAATCTTCTTGGGGCTTGGCGATGGTTAACCGACCAGATTCAGCAGCAATCTCAGCACGAGCAGGAGCAAATGCTTATCATCGAGACGTTGATGCGCATGATCCATCCATTGGCCTGGTTTTACAGAAGACGAGTTCGCTACGCCGAAGGCATTGATACATTGGGCTTAGCAGATGAGGCGCTGAATCGAGCGCTACAAAAGGTGGATTTATCAATATCCTTTAAGCGCACTTATGGGATTGCTCGAGCGATGATTCAGATTCGGTTGGCTATGCTACGGTACTATTTGGGTAGTATCGATCGAGCCGAAGCACTACTCCAAGATGCTTTGCCTGTGGTGCGGGCCGAAAGTGTACCAGAGGAAGAGCTGCATGGGTTAGGCGAGTTATCTAAATGTACACGTCGCCGCGGTGACTATGACCAAACCAAGGCCATTGCCCAGCGTTGTGAGAGTTTATCCCGGCAACTTGGCAGCCGGCTTGGACAGATTATGGCCCTTACTACCGTAGCCGTCACCGCTGCAGACGAAGGGGATTACAATCTAGCCGAAGATGCAGGCAAAAAGGTCGTTGACTTCTATCGCCACCTAAATGACACAGCAAACCTAACCATGACCCAATCCAATCTGGCCAATACCTATATTCGCCAGAAAAAATTCAAAGAGGCCAAACCGCTGTTGGAAGAAGCTTACTCTCTGGCCCAAAAGGAGGGCAACCTCTTTTCGATCGTTATGACGGGGACGAATCTTTCCTCGGTAGCCTCAGGCCTTGGGGATGATGAGCAGGCAGAACGCTATGCCCAAGAGGCCTTGTCTCAAGCAAAGGAAATCGGCAATCAGCGTTGGGCTGGAACGAACTTGAATCAATTAAGTAGGCTTCATGCCAAAAAGAAGGCATGGCAGGCCGCCGAAGCGTATGCGCAAGATGCGTTAGCCATCTCGGCAGCTATTCCAAGCGAAACGGATAGCCTAAGTGCACTCTCCAGCTTGGCTCACGCATGGGCATACCAAGGAAAAGTTGAGCAAGCCATGAGGCTATTCCAAGCTGTACAGCAACATCCTTCCACGGTTCAATTTGATAAGCATGATAACGAACCTTTATTCCAGGAGTTACAAGAGGAATTACCAGCCTCTCATGTCTCCAAGCTCGAGTCTTGGGCCAAGGAAACATCTATAGAGGATGTCATCAGCTTTGCCCTCTCTCATGCGGCTCCTAAACGAAATGCTTGAACTTAACATTCGGCGACAAAGGGTAGGCTCTGAATTAGACGTAGGCGCTGTTTTCAACTGCGCAAACATGGCCGAGCACTCATGTTCAAGAGAAAAGACGGGGGTTTCCATGCTCGTGTGGCTGCAAGCTGCACCTACGAATGGTCCCTTCTAATTTGTCAAAACTTCGCTGACAATGCTAGCTACATGAAATTCTATTTCTCAGTATAGTTAGACATGTAACAGGCTACACCGCAGAGAATGAAAATCGCACAAAGATTGCAAAGATTTCACAAATTCTCTATCCTTGTAATCTTCTAATCTTTGTTTATTTACAGCGCATGAAAGCAAAAAAACGACCCCGAAGCATAGCCAAATGCTAGCTGAAGGCTGACAGCTGATTAGCTGAAAGCTTTTCATATCGAATACGGACGGACTGGAGATTATGATGCAAAATAGGGCAATCACGTTTGTTGCTAGGAATCAAGTGGCTCTTGTTACCGAAGAACTAGATGAGGCACCTCTCGCTCAAGGAGAGGTGCTAATTGAAACGTTGTACTCAGCAGTCAGCCCAGGAACAGAATTGGCCTGCCTTTCGGGTAGCGAAGGGTGGTTCTCTTTGCCAGGAGTCCCCGGTTATAGCAACGTTGGCCAGATTATAGCCATGGGCGAAGGGGTCGAAGACCTCAATGAAGGAGACTATGTTCTGAATTTTGGCAAACATCAGAAGTACAATCGACGTACGGCCAAAGACTTCCTTCTTAAAGTACCTCCTGAGATTGAGCTGCAATACGCGCCCATTACCCGCCTGGCAACCGTGGCATTCACGGCCATCCGCACGTCCAACATTGAACTAGGCGATGACGTTGCCGTAGTTGGTCTTGGCCCTGTGGGGAACTTTGCTAGCCAGTTGGCTCGCTTACAGGGTGGTCGCGTCATTGGCCTTGATATTAGCCCAAAGCGTCTTGAGTTTGCCAGTACATGTGCCATTGATTTGGCTATCAACCCAACCCATGAGGATGCCGAGGCACTTGTCAATGAAATTACCCACAATCGGGGCGTCGACGCGTTAATCGATGCCAGTGGCAACTCTGCGGCAATTGTCAGCAACCTGCCCTTGATTGGGCAAACAGGGGAGCTGATTCTGCTAGGTAGCCCACGAGGCGAATATACGTCCGATGTGACTGACCTGCTTAATTATGTTCACCTCAAACCGAGAGGCTGTATCACCTTCAAAGGTGCCCACGAATGGCGCTACCCAGTCCAGCACGATCCCTTTGTTAAACACTCGATTGAACGCAATGCCCACATCGTCTGGCAGTTGCATCAGGAGAGCAAGCTGAATTTGAGCCAAATAATTACCCACGTAGCCAAGCCAGAAGAGGCCCCATTCATTTATGAGGGGTTGCGTACCCAGAAAGACAGTTACATGGGTATTATCTTTGACTGGACAAATTAATCTAAGCTCTATAGGGGCTCTAAGGAGCTGATTGAACGCCAAAGTTAAGGATTAATTATTGTTTATTCAAAATTAATTATTCAGCGCTTTTCTGACTGAGCCATTGCCAATAATTAATAATAAATAGCGAATAATTAATACTTAATGGGGCTGTTATTCCGAGATCCTTGGAATCCAATATGAGCCTTAATCTAAAGGAGCCTACATAATGAGCACTATACTTGTTACTGGGGCCAGCGGCCTCATCGGCAATCGGTTGGTACACGAGCTTAAACCCCGCCACAAGGTCATTGCGATGAGTCGACATGCACCTGAAGGTGACGGTTTTGCCTACGTCCGCGGAAATTTTGCCAGTTGGGAAGATCTGGCTCAGCTTGATCATTACGCAATTGATGGGGTGGTTCACCTAGCCGCAGTAACAGGTGGTTGCTTAGAACGAGAGGGGATTCTCGTCAACGTGGAGGGAACGCGGACGTTGATTCAATATCTGGCCGCCCATGATTGCCAGAAATTCGTCCTTGCTAGTTCCATTGCAGCCATTGGATTTCAAAATGTTGACTTTGTGCCAGATCATCTACCAATCACCGAAGAACATGGCTGTTATGACAGAGACGGATATGGTCTCTCCAAATACTTGATGGAAGAGGTGACACGTTACCTTTGTCGTCAAATGCCAAAGCTAGACATCCTAAATATCCGCCTCTCTTCAGCCAGTACCCGGGACCAAGTGCCGGAGGGCCTACGCCCCCATGGCCAGTGGTGCTTAGGTGGTCCCACTTACATGGTGGTAGATGATGCGGTTGACCTCTTTACATTGGCGGTAGAATCTCCTCTCAAGCCAGGCTTGCGCATTGTCAACGGCGTGGCTAGCCAAGCTTGGTCCTCTGTGCCAACCGCAGAACAGTTGCGTCACTGGTGGGGAGATCACGTGGACGTCTCATACTTTGAGCAACCAGGAAACGAATACGCATCACCTTTTGATGTGACTCGACTTCAACAAGAATTGGGGTTTGATGCTACCAAAACCTTGGCATGCTTAAGTGAGCAAGTTGATTGACGTTGGCCCTTAATTGTTCATTATTTACCATATACTCTACTAACGCTGAATAAGCGGCAGGTAGTTCTTTCGCTCTGTATTGTCTGGTATCGGCGTGACGGTTGGCTCTGGTGTGGCCGTTGGCTCTGGGGTTGCTGTCGGTTCTGCTGTTGGAGTTGGCGTCTCTTCTGGCCCAGCCTCTGGAACCGTAAGTGTATAGGAATAAGGGCGAGCTTCATCACCCACATTGTCTTGGGCGTAGATCACAATACGATAGTCGCCTGGGGCATTGAAGCCAGGATAGCTGGCTGCATAAACATCTTGCCCTTGGTCGAGCAAGACTACCGTCTGCAAAACCTGAGTACTCTCCCGAACCAATTCCTCACCTTCCATTGGTACTTGGTAGTCCGGTGGATAGATGACTGCCCGAACAGAGGTGACATCTACATCATCGCGGACCGTAGCCTGAATAACAGCCGACCCATTTTCCACAGATGCTTGATCATTGGCGGAAACAATCCAAGGGACCTCATTGACGTCGGGGAATGTCCCGATTACGTTGAAGCCTCTGGTGGAAGCCGCACTTTGGCTGGCATCATCCTCGCCATTGCCGTCTCCATCCCCATCCATCCAGGGCGTCTGGGAGGGGTGTGCAATCTCGCTGGCGATGCGCGCTGCCTCAAAACTATTGTAAAAGCTATCACCACGAGTCAAGCCTGCAATCAAGTGATCTGAGAAGTAGGCCCCTTGAGGAGAAGCCCAAGCCAAATTCGCGTCATCTGAAGAAGTGGCAACGACGCGCCCCGGTTTGCTAATGGTATCGTCACCACTGATGAACGAACCAGAATAACAGGCTTCAATAATCACATTGATTCGCAGCCCTGGAATTGCGTCTTCCACCTCACTGAGCATCTCGTCGAGTTGAGCCGGCGAGAACCACTCGCTACGTTGCTTGTCCAGGTAGATTAGGTCACGTACGCCGTGATCCATAATGTAAAGGGTCAATGCCCGATCTGCGTCTAGTCTCTCTTTGGCCCATACAGTAATGGCAGCCCTCAAATTCTCTACAGTAGCCAAGGCATCTACAGGCTTTTCCCGATTGCGATCTGGGGCGATATAGTAAATATCATCGTCAGTATAGCCTTTATCAATAAACATCTGGTAGACCTCATCGGTCACCTTGTAGATATTGGGTTGCACCGGATCGTTATTGCGAATCTTACCGGCCACAATGATGGCAGCACCCGGCCGAGACCCTGCACTCAATGAACGCACTGAGAGATCATACGCAACGTCATCCCCAAAGACCTCAGGATCATTATTCACCACTTTCAAAAAAATGGAGCCTGTTTTAGATGACTTTAAATCGAGACGAGCGCCGGGACTAAACGAGTGATCCTGGCCTGTGTCGGCTAATCCACCACACTCAGAGTACAGCTCAATGGCTACGTCGGCCATGGATGATTCTGGGATATTGATCTGCACCAGAAACTGCTCATTCTTTTCTACATCAAAGCGCACCCAGTCTTGGTCATTCTGGTCGTGGAAGGTATGGCGTTGAACGGCACCATTGGTACGAACGACGCTAAAGTCTTCACAATTATCGTCTTCTTCATAATCGTCCCCCTCTCCTGAGCTGTCATCATCACCAATGGTCACAGAGGCCGCCTTACGATCTGGGTTGGCAACGGCATTTTGGGGTTCTTCCAAAAGCAAAATCAATGCTTCGTTCGGCTCATCGATGTCATCATTCAAAATCGTGAGTGATGCCGCGGCCCGATCGGTTCCCGGTTCAAATGTCACGGTCTGGTTCAGAGGGCTAAAATCGCTATTGGCTTTGGCGGCTCCGTTAAGAGAACGGACAGTAACAGCAACCGGTACCGTAGTGGAGTGGTTAAGCGAAATCTGGATTTCCGCGACGCCAACGTTTTCAGCGACGCTATAATCAGCATGAATGAATTGAACGATAGCGCTTTGGGTGTAGACAACGGCTATGTCGTGGTCGCTGGCTGGCATGGCGGTCGTATTCGTGTTCGATGTACTACTGTCGTTAGCGGTTCCCTGCCAAGACGTTAGAACCCACCCGTCGGCTGCTTCTGCGCTCAATGTAAGCGTCTCACCCTCCAAATACATGCCAGCCGAACAGCCTTCAGATTGGGTTGGGGATACGGCTATTGCGCTCCCTTGGCCACTGGATGAAGTGCGCAGCAGGTAGCAGTCGGTTGGTTCCTCATCTGGCGGTTGAGTTGTAGCAGAAACCTCACTCGTTGGCGTACTGGTAAGGTCATTTTGTTGGCTATCATGGACAGGTGTAAACGTGACGACTCGGAAGTAGTAAGTGGTACCAGGTGTTAGGTTGCTAATCCAGATGCCGTCATTAAACTTATCCGAGGTAGTCGCCTTCATGGGGTATGGCCCACCAGCGTTGGTGCCATAGCGAATCTCATAGTGGCCACCATGATCGGTGTAGGCAATAGGTGTCCATTTGAGGCGCACGGATGTCTGTTGAGCTTGCTCTACTGTAAAATTGGTTGGAGCAAGGGTCTGGGTTCCTTTCCAACCGGCATTCAAACCTTCTATAAATGCATCTACTGCGTTATTGCTGGTGCTCAAGCTGTTGTACTTTAAGAGCAATTTATTATTCTTCAGCTTGGTCAGGTTGAGGATGGAGCTGGGAATTTCGCCTTCCAACTTGTTGTTGAGGACAGAAAAGTGTTCCAAATTGGTCAGATTACCGATCTCTGTGGGGATGGTTCCGCTTAGCTTGTTGTTCTCCATCCACAATCGCCACATATCACCAAAGTTGCCAAAGGAGCTGGGAATAGAGCCCTCTAACTGATTCAAATCCATATTGAGCAGCATAAGCTTGGTTAGATTGCCTAGTTCCGTAGGAATGGTACCGGTTAATTGATTGTCATCAATCCCTAGAATGGTTAGATTACTCAAATTGCCAAGCCCTACTGGGATGGTTCCACTCAGGTTATTAAAGCCCAATCGGAGGGCATTCAAGGTTGAGAGATTGCCCAACTGAGGTGGAATGGTGCCACCAATATCATTATCGTATAGACTCATTTCCGTAATGGCACCAAGTGAGCCAAGAGAAGCGGGAAGGCTTCCCGTTAGGTTATTGGAGTTGAGTAGTAGTTCGGCGACTCGATAAGGCGGGCTGCCGGTGGTACAGACAACACCATACCAACCGCAGGGAGAAGAATTGAGGGTCAGCCAGCCCGAGTTGTCTGACCAGTTGGTCCCATTGGTTCCATTATATAAATCAATGAGAACCTCACATTCGGCAGCAACCAGATCGCTCTGAGTCAAACAAATTGGCGTCTCGAGAGAGACCTGAACATTAACCGGCTCACGACGCTGGGTTGTGGTGCCATCGCCAAGCTGACCGTTGTTATTGTTTCCCCAACACTTCAAAGTGCCATCAACGAGCTGCGCGCAGGCATGATAAGCACCTACAGCTACTTCACTTACGTTGGAGGTCAGCCCCGAGACATCAATCGGTGTGAATCGGTCCGTCGTGGTGCCGTCACCAAGCTGACCGGCTTCGTTGTCTCCCCAGCACTTGAGCCCGCCGCTTTCTGTCACCACGCAAACAAATTTGACCCCGATGGTGGTCAAGGAGGCAATACCTGAGGTTAATCCCGAGACATCCGTAGGCGTTGAGCGATCGGTTGTGGTGCCATCACCCACTTGGCCCTTTTCATTTTTCCCCCAGCACTTAACGCCACCATTGGTCTGCAAGCTACAGGTAAAGCGTGCCTCGGCAGCAACGGCGCTGACGCCAGAGGAGAGGCCACTGACATCGATCGGTGTCAAACTATCCGTGGTTGTGCCATCTCCCAGTTGACCGACATCATTGCCACCCCAACATTTCAGACCAGTATTATTCATGACGGCACAGGTGTGAAAGCGACCGGCAGCCATGGAGACCACTCCTGATGAAAGACCTTGGACATCGGTGGGCGTGGACTGGTTGGTTGTCGTCCCATCTCCTAGGCGACCTGCTTCATTTTTTCCCCAACACTTGGCGGCACCAGTGGTCATAACGGCACAGGTATGGCGAAAGCCAGCGACAATGTCTGCGACGGAGCTGCCGAGACCCATGACATCAGTCGGCGTGTCTCGATCGGTGGTTGTGGAATCCCCTAGCTGCCCAGAATCATTAATTCCCCAGCATTTGACACCACCAGCTTGGTTCAGCGCACAGCTATGATGGTTACCTGCCGTGATCTTCACAATCCCAGAAGATAGCCCCACCACGTCAACAGGTTTCGTCTGCTCAACCCTGTCGCCCGTCCCCAACTGACCAGAATCATTGCGTCCCCAACATTGAACAGCCCCTGCGTTGCTCAAGAGGCAGGAATGATTCTGGCCTGTAACAAACTGGACAACATTCTCATTGAGGTAGGTTGCATTGGCGTAAGTCACAGTGGCGGAATCCGAGGTAGCAGAATGTGTAGTAACAGAACGCGCATTAGCAGAATTGGCTTCATCGCCATTGGGCATATGCTCTGTTGAGGCTACCACATTCGTCACATTGTGCTGAAAGATGTCCGTGCCGAAAGATGAGCCGCTGGATGTACTGATGCTAAAGATCAGCCCAAGCAGAATCAGCGCGCATAGGCCATTTCTGCATATTCTTCTTCGGTTCATACGGATTGCATGAATTATCGTGCTGTACGGGTAAATGTCCATAAACCTATGCTGCTTCCTTCTCGATTTTGGGTACAGTTATCGTTCTGTCCAGCAGAAAATTGAGCATTTGAGTCATTTGACCTTAAATTTGCTCTGAACAGCAAGAAACTCAATTTCTGGCCGCGGGGATAACCAGCGCCTTGGGCACTCTTATACTCAGCTTCGTTTAAATAGATGTGTTTGGTCTCTCTAGTAGCGCCCTGGGAAAACACATATTTTCAATACGACCGCAGTATAGTGAGTCAGATTTGGGGATAATCTTCAGTGATACTTGGTACTGGAAGGGATGATAATCAATTAGCGGAAATAGGACGCGGCTCTCCTTTTCTCCGACAAAATGCTAGCTGACTGCAATCATATCAAATGATTCTCATCTATGTCCAACCACGCTCTATTTGACAATTAGGTATATTTAACAACAGTATATTTGGGGCCATTGACGACTGGATCAGGCATGGATGCACACATTCAGACTTAAGAAGCATAGCACAGAATGCTGGATCTAAATCTTTCCATCTATTGGCAATCTATCTGTTTTTCGTTTACTGATCGCTGAATGGGTTATTCATACGGAACTGAATCTGTCAGATCTGTCGTGGTATAGGGGGATATTATTTAGATGATTGTGTAAAAGATAGTCGCTCACCGCGTGAGCTTGTCGAAGGGAATGAGAGACTATCTTTATAAAGCTGTAAATACATTACCACAAATGGCTGGATTTAAACTAGACAGGACCTTCCAATGTCTCACTGCTATCTCTATTGCCTCACCAGAGGCAAATAAACATCCCCCCCACTATTCTGCACCTCCAGCACCATCAACCGAGCCTTCAGCCCATCATTGTCTTCTGCATAAAGGGCAATCTGATAGGTACCCGCCTCGGTAAAGCCATCATATTCAGCGCTGAAGATGTTGCTACCCTGACTGCTAAAGGTGGCCGTTGGCACATCTTCGGGCACCAGCTCTTCGGAGCTTTCAGGTGAATCGTAGCTGGGGCCGTAGACGGCGGCCCAAACCTTGGCTACCCCCTTGTTGTCCCGCACTTCGGCGCGGATGGTGCCTATGCCGTTGTCAATGCTTTTGGGGGCCTCGGCCCGCACAATGTAAGGTGCCCAGGTATCGGCTGGCTGGTTAGAGGTGTTGGGGTCGTGGTCGCTGATGGCTTGGCCGCCATCATCTTCCTCGTTTGGGATTCCGTTTCCGTTGGCGTCAATCCAGGGATCTTGAATTGTGTAGAGCCGCCGCACAGAGAGACGAGCATCCCAGAAGCTGTTGGCAAGTCCGTACCCTTCTCGCAGGGATGTGAGAAAGCGATCTGAGAATTGGGCACCTTCTGCCGAAGCGTAAGCCACGTTCTGCACATTGGTCGACGTAATGACTAGGCGACCTACCTTACTCACGCTCTGAGCGCCCATGATGAAGCTGCCCGAATTGCAGGCTTCAATAATAATGGTACTCTTGACGCCGGATACTTTCTCTTCCAGGGCAGTGAGCCAGCTATTCATCTCCTCAGGCGAGACTCGTTCGCCGTTGGGTTCGTCCAAGTAGAGCTTGTCAATATGGCCGTGATCCATGAGGTAGATCGTGAGTGGCTGATCTTGCCCAACCCGGTCCGCTGCCCAGGTAGTGATGGCATTCTCAAGGGCGGCAGTCGTTGCCGGGCCATCATAGCCAGGTGCAGATTCGTCAGTACTCAAGTATTGGATATCGTCATCGCTGTAGCCGCTGGACTTAAAGAGCTGATAGGTGCGCTGGACCACGTTGTGAATGTTGGGCTGGAGTCGATCCGTTAGCTTAAGACGGCCTTCGAGTAGGATCGCTGCTCCCTTGGCATCGCTGGTAGATTTGAGTTGGCGTACACTTACCGAGTAGACGGCATCGGCCCCGAAGATATTGGGGTCATAGTTGCTCAGCTTCAGATAGAGGGTTCCGCTCTGAATCGGGTTCAGATCAAGCCGCACACCGGGCGTAAAGGTCTCGTCAAAATCATGGGTGACGGGTCCATCGCATCGATCATAGACCTCTAGATTCACGTCTGCCACCGAGTTGGCCCGGGTCTGCACCTCTACTCGGTAGCTCTGACCCGCGGTGGCCTCAAACTTGATCCAGTCGATGTCGCCTTGCCTGTCAAAGTTGTGCTCCTGGTTACTTTCATCAGTGGCAATGGTTGCCGCAATGGTACACTCATTGTCCCCCTCAAAAGTATCTGCCAGGGTTGGTATATTGGCAGGCGGTGTAATTGGATCAGGTGGATCTTGCGTGACGTCAGGAAGTTCTGGGGGAACGTAGTCCGGTTTTGTCGTTAACCAAGAGTTGAAGTCAATATTGCCATTGACTTTATCTCCCTCGCCATCCGGATTGTTTGTCTCTTCTTCGGGGCCGTTGGCATCGCCCCACCAGACACCTGTTGCATTAATGGCAGAGCCGTCAGTTGTGCTGTTGTTTACGCCAAATCTGCTGTTGCTATAAATGGCGTTATCATTGAGTGCTAAGTTCATCGGCATTCCGGCAATATTGATGCCGCTCTGCCCATTATGACGAAGGGTGCTACGTTGAATCGACACCGTTGGCGATTCACCCAGAGAGGGCTGCACATAGGCTCCATCAGCGAAGTTGAATTCAACCGTACTGTCGTGGAGGGTTAGGTTGCCATTGGCTGTCACGCCTGCATAGGCATAGCGGATAGTGACGTATTGCAGGTTCAAGGTTGATGAGTTGACCGACCCACTCCCCGTACCCCGTCCTGTGATCCCCGTCCAATTGTTCGGTTCTGGGACGACGAGTGAGCCATCACTGTTGCTATGGCTGGTGCTGTTGCCACCCACCGAATCATCATAGCCGCTGGTAAAGACAATCGGCTCACTTTCCGTGCCGACTGCGTTCAGGGCAGCCCGAGCATTAAGAGTCAAACTTCCCTGAAGCGATTTGATCACTGTCCCGGCAGGAATGGTTAGCGTAGCGCCCTCTGGCACCACAGCCGTATTGTTCCATATGAAGTGATCGTATCCACCCTCATTGGTCCACGTGCCGCTGCTTAGGTTACCGCTAATGCCTACACCCGCCCAAGTATTGCCATCAAACGTGTTCCCACTATAGGCGGGGACCATCTCTGGGTAGCCACCTTCAATCAGAACCGCTGCCCGAAAGCCCCTAATAGTATTATTGGTAAGGGTCGGCCTGCCATTTCGCACAACGATACCTGCGTAGTTTGAGTCTTCCGAATTTCCGCTTCGGGTGATGGTGTTGTTGCTGAGGCTAACTGGCTCGGTTGCATTCTCCAATACAATGGCATGATGGCCACCAAATTCGCTGCTCTGGGTGATGGTATTACCGCTAAGCTGGGCATCATTCACATCTGACAGGCTGATGGCCGCATAGAGGGCAGCAAAGGTATTCTCTTGAATAGTTAGCTGGTCTGGCTGACTCAACACAAAGATTTGGGGCCTGCCTGTAACGCTCCCGTCATTCGGCGTTAGAAACTGGGTACGCTGGATCAAGATGGTGGGTGATTCATCGGCTGCAGGCTGGATGTAGACGGAGTCTGCGTAGTTCGACTCAATTTTGCTGTCTTGGAGGGCCAAGCTGCCGTTGACCGTTAGGGCAGTGTAGGCATAGCGGATAGTGACGAATTGCAGGTTTACATTTGAAACATTCACCGCACCTGTGCCGCTTCCTCGCCCTGTGATGCCGGACCAATCATTTGGTGTAGCAACCGTGGCAACGCCGTCGTTGGTACTGTCACCTCCTACCGAATCATCATAGCCGCTGGTAAAGATGATTGGCTCATTTTCAGTGCCAATCGCGTTCAACGTTGCCCGAGCACCCAAGATTAAGTTCCCCCGGACAGACTTGATAATTGTGCCAGCCGGGATGGTTAAGGTGGCGTCCTCTTCGAGCGTGGCTGCGCTATTCCAAAGGAAGTGAGGATAGCCACCTGCCTCGATCCACGTGCCGCTTTTAAGCGTTCCCATCACGCCGATGCCTGTCCAGAAATTGCCCTCAAAGGTGTTGCCGCTGTACGCTGGAACCATCTCTGGGTATCCCCCATCCATGAGGGCCGCCGCCCGAAAGCCACTGACCGTATTGTTGGAGAGGGTCGGGACACCATTCCGAACGACAATACCGGCAAAATTTTCTTTGGCCAAGTCACCACTCCTGCGGGTGATGTTGTTGTTGGTCAGGGCCACTTGCGACGTGACATTCTCTAGGGTAACGACATGAGTAAAGGCGTTATCACCGTTCTGGGTGATGGTGTTTCCGCTGACTTGGGCATCGCTCACACCGGTCAGCGTCATGGCTCCATAACTCAATGTTGTGAAGGTATTGTCTTGAATCGCCAACTGGTCGGGCTGGCCGTTCACCGTAAGCTGAGACTGCCCAGAAATATTCACGCTGTCGGGTGTAAGAAAACGGTTGCGCAGAATCGAAACGACTGGCGATTCACCTGCCGCAGGTGCGACGGCGACGCCATTAAAGTAACTTGCCTCAATCGTGCTATCTTGCAGGGTCAGATTGCCGTTGGCGATCAGGGCAGTATACGCATAACGCATGGTAACGTGTTGTAAATTCAACGTCGATGCGTTGACCGATCCTGTCCCCGTTCCCCGGCTCGTAATGCCCTGCCAGTTGTTCGGTTCTGCCACCGTGGTTACACCGTCTTGGGTGCTATCACCACCCACCGAATCATCATAGCCGCTGGTCAAGATGATTGGTTCGCTCTCGGTGCCTATTGCATTCAAAGTTGCCCGGGCATTCAGAATTAAGTGGCCGCGCAGGGATTTAATGATTGTGCCGGGGGGTATCGTTAAGGTCGCGTCTTCTTCTAGCGTGGCTGGGCTATTCCAGAGGAAGTGAGGATAGCCACCTGCCTCGGTCCACGTACCGCTTTTGAGCGTTCCCATCACGCCAACACCGATCCAGTAATTGCCATCAAAGGTGTTGCCGCTGTAGGCAGGGATCATCTCTGGGTAGCCCCCATCCATGAGAAGAGCCGCCCGAAAGCCACTGATTGTGTTGTTGGTGACGGTTGGTGCGCCGTTCCGAACGACAATGCCAGCATAGTTTCCACTCGTCAAGTCGCCGCTACGGGTGATGCTGTTGTTGGTCAGGGCCACTTGTGACGTGACATTTTCCAGAATAACGACATGGGTAAGGGAGCTATCGCCATTCTGAGTGATGGTGTTGCCGCTCACTTGGGCATCTGTTACGTCGGTCAACGTCAATGCACCATAGCTTTGGGTTGTGAAGGTATTGTCCTGAATAATCAACTGGCTGGGCTGACCACTCACTATAATCTGAGGGCGACCAGAAATACTTGAACCATTGGGGGTAAGGAAATGGGTCCGTTGGATTGAGATGTTGGGTGACGTACCTGCCGCAGGTGCGATAGTAGCGCCACTCCAGTAGTTGGCCTCGATGGTGCTATCATGAAGCGTCAAATGACCATTGGCGGTAACGCCGTACGCATAGCGAATAGTAACATATTGTAGATTGAGGGTCGATGAATTAACTGGCGCACTACCGGTTGCCTGCCCTCTAATGCCTTGCCAGTTGTTCGGGGCTGGGGCTGATGCCGCGCCATCGCCGTTCGTGTCACCGCCGATTTCATCATCCAAGAGGCTCGTAAAGACAATCGGCTCGCTCTCGGTCCCTACTGCATTGAGCGTTGCTCCTGTGTTGAGAATGATCCCAAAATTTTGAGCTTTGATGATGGTACCTGGCTCAATGGTCAAGATGATATCTTCTACTATTGTGACCGTTGACGTCAGCACATAAGGGCTGGCGGCTTTGGTCCAGGTTGTGTTGGCTGTAATGTTTCCGCCGATGGAGGTGCCATTCTGACCGGCTTGGCTACTGGTTGCGTTTACGGCAAATATAGTGCTCAGGCCAGTCAGAACAATGAAGAAAAGATACGTATTTCTGCTGTGAGATAAGCAAACAAGATGAAGGATGGTCATTTATGCTCCTGATCTGTTACAGAAAATCAGTAGGTAGTTGGATACTATAGATATCCAGAAAAAGATTTTCCAGTTGTCCCCTGAGCTTGTCGAAGGGCGGCGGGAAAATCTTTTTCTTAAAGACTATACATCCATAATTTTATTGTCGACGGGGGCTACGGGTAAAGACGGTATGTATTAGTATATTCTTGCATTTATGGGTGTATGATCTTCTTGTTCTATTTGGGTGCGTTTTAGTTTGGGGGTACAAGAGTGCGTCGCACTGTTCAATTGCGGATGGGCGCTTGGATCTTTCTCTGAACAGTGCGACGCACTCGACTGGCTAACATTCTCGCCCCGAAACCCAAAGGCACCCGTTCTATTTCGATAACTTGATTAGACAGAGATCTCATGCTATCCTTGAATAAGAAAATTTAGGACATCTGTTCAATTTGGAGGCCAGTCAATGGCAACAATAACGTTAGATACTCCTGACATACTTATCCCTGTATTATACTGCGGTCGTTTTGAAAACAGGAGTTTTCCGATGCTCTACCAGAGTGACCAAACTCGTGTTTTCAAACGGAGCTGAGTATAGATAGTCTTGGGGACCAGTTGCCGCTAGTACTTGAGATGGGCATGAGCCGTTTAGCACCTGTCTCAACCTAAGCATATATCGAATCAATAGAATTCTTATCCGGAAATCCAACAGTGCTCTCAATCACTGAGTTTCGATTGAGCGATGATGTAGAAAAGCGAATATCAGAGCTTCTAGACAAACAGAGCATAGCAACACTTACACAATCAGACGAAGTTGAACTTGAAAGGTTAAGTCATCTAGAGCTGCAATTACAAAAGCTAAAGGCCCAAGCCTTCAGTCAACTTCAAGCTGAAACAAGCTAGCATCTCACAATTCTGGCTTTAAGCATAAATTTGCCAGAGCGAATCGAGATACGTTCCGTTCTAAGCCACGCAGGGCTTTATTCGTAGCGTGTCCATACCTCATTGCGTCACTACAGGCAGATAAATCTCACCTCCACCATTCCGCACCTCCAGCACCATCAACCGAGCCTTCAGTCCGTCGTTGTCCTCGGCATAGAGAGCTACCTGATAGGTTCCAGCTTCGGTAAAGCCATTATACTCGACGCTGAAGATGTTGCTGCCCTGGCTGCTAAATGTGGCCGTTGGTACATCTTCGGGGACCAGCTCTTCCGAGCTTTCAGGTGCATCGTAGCTAGGACCATAAACCGCAGCCCATACTTTGGCCACGCTATTGTTGTCACGCACTTCGGCCCGGATTGTACCTGTTCCATTTTCGATTGGGTCGGGGCCTTCTGCTCGTACGATGTACGGTGCCCAAGTGTCGGCTGGCTGATTGGAGGTGTTGGGATCATAGTCACTGGTGGCTTCTGCACCGTCTGCTTCTTCATTCGGGATGCCGTTGCCGTTGGCATCGATCCATGGATCTTGAACCTTATAGAGGCGCCTGACGGAGAGTCGGGCATCCCAAAAGCTGTTAGACAGTCCATAACCTTCTCGTAGGGACGTGAGGAAGCGATCTGAGAATTGGGCACCTTCTGCCGAAGCATAGGCCACATTTTGCACATTGGTCGACGTAATGACCAGGCGGCCAACTTTACTGATGCTCTGGTCCCCCATAATGAAGCTACCCGAATTGCACGCTTCCACAATAATGGTGGTTTTGAGACCGGGCTTCTTCTCCTCTAATATATTGAGCCAGCTATTCAACTCCGCTGGCGTAACTCTTTCCCCTTTTGGCTCATCTAGGTAGAGCCTGTCGATGTTGCCGTGATCCATCATGTAGAGGGTAAGGGGTTTACCTGGCCCCACTCGGTCTGCGGCCCAGGTTGTGATAGCATTCTGCAGGGCTTCTGCCGTAGCCGGACCATCGTAGCCAGGCGTAGAGGTGTTAGTGGACAGGTATTGAATATCATCATCGCTGTAGCCGCTGCTCTTGAAGAGTTGATAGGTGCGCTGCACCACATTATGGATGTTTGCCTGGACCCGGTCTGATAGCTTGAGACGGCCTTCTAGCAAGATCACTGCGCCATTTGAGTCACTGGTAGATTTGAGCTGGCGTACGCTTACCGAATAGACCGCATCGGCCCCAAAGATATCCGGATCATAGTTGCTTAGCTTTAGGTAAAGGGTGCCATTCTGGAGTGGATTGAGATCCAGCCGTACGCCAGGGGTGAACGTCTCCTCAAACTGGTTTGTTACGGGACCATCGCACCGATCATAGACTTCTAGATTGACGTCTGCCACCGAGTTGGCCCGAGTCTGGACCTCAACCCGATAGGTTTGACCAGCCGTGGCCTCAAACTGGATCCAGTCGGTGTCGCCTTGCTTGTCGAAGTTGTGTTCCTGGTTGCTATCATTGGTGGCAATGGAGGTGGCAATCGAGCAATCGTTATCCCCCTCAAAGGTATCAGCTAGCGTAGGGATGTTGGCTGGTGGTTCAATAGGCTCAATTTCCTGGCCACCTGGTCCAACCGAAGGTAACTGGGTTAACCAAGGTGTATAGCTAACGTTGCCTTGAACTAAGTCTCCTTGACCATCGGGGTTACCGGTTAACTCTTCAGGACCAGTTGGATCGCCCCACCAATTGCTCGTTGCTTCAATCAACGGAGCATTCTCTGCTTGATTATTCAACCCAGAAACGCTGTTGCCTGAGAAGGCATTTTCTCTTAGTGTTAAGCTACTGAATGAGCCGTTGATCTCAATGCCGTCGTTCCAGTTGTCGCGAATGATGGTTCGCTGAATCGATATGTTAGGTGCTTGGCCATTTGGCGGATTGATCCGAATGCCATCACTGCTATTCAATTCAATCAAGCTATCCTGAAGTGTAAGGTCTCCTCTTGCGTCAATCGCTTCGACCGAGTACCGGATAATGACAAAGGCTAAATTTAACGTAGATGGGTTGGCCGTACTGTTATTTTCTCCACTGCCAATGATGCCATACCAATTACCATTTAAAGGAGTCGTGTCTGCCCCATCATTATTGCCATCGCCACCAGCTGTATCATCACGAAGGCTGGTAAAGATGATTGGAGCCTCTGCCGTGCCGATGGCGTTCAGCGTTGCCCGTGGTGATACGGTCAAGTCATCTTGGTAAGACTTAACTACAGTACCGGCAGGGATCGTAAATTCTGCACCTTCTTCAATGGTTACGTCGCCAAAAATATAGTGGGGATATTCGCCAAATTCGGTCCACGTACCACTCTTAATTACGCCACTAATGCCAATCCCGGTCCAGCCATTTCCTTCAACGATATTGTCAGTATAGCTCGGTACAAGCTGTGGATAGCCGCCATTCACAAGGACAGGCACAAAAAATCCTCGGATGGTGTTGCCAGTTAATGTAGGTGTGCCGTTGATTACCTCGATACCAGCGTAACCCAACTCGCCGGTTCTGTTCACTTGATTGTTTTGAAAGAGTAGTCCTTCGGTCACGTTGTTTAGAAGAACTGCATGACTATTCGCGTCATGGATAATGGTATTCCGACTCACGTCTCCCTGCATTACGTCCCTCAGCGCTAGCGCACTATATAGCTCTGAATCAATTTCATTTTCCTGAATTGTTAGCTGCTCGGGTTGTCCATCTACCCTGATGTTCGCATCGCTACCGCCGCGCCATGTGGCGTTTTTGCGCAGCGCATTGCTCAGTATAGAGATATTTGGAGAGTCGCCCGTGGGTACGTCAACATAAACTCCGTAATTTCGATTGAACGCTAACACGCTGTCCTGAAGGCTTAAGCTACCTTCCGCCTCAATGCCAATGGCAGCATAACGAATGGTCACATATTGCAGATTCAAATTAGACCCATCATCGGTGCTGCTGGTGCTCCCCTGTCCAAAGATCCCATCCCAATCCGCCACGGAAGGAACGGATGCTGAGTCATCACTATTGCTGTCCCCGCCAAATTCATCATCAGCTCCGCTGGTAAAGATAATCGGTTCCGTTTCCGTACCAATTGCATTCAAGGTTGCCCTTGCTCCTACCCTCAAGCTATCACCAAAAGATTTGATGACGGTTCCCGCAGGGATGGTTAAGGTAGCACCTTCTTGGACGGTTGCATCATCATGTAGAAAGTGGGTCAATCCACCAACATCGGTCCATGTGCCGGAGACTATGCTGCCACTCACGCCAATGCCCTGAAGTAAATTGCCGACAAAGTTGTTGCCACTGTAGGTTGGCACCATTTGGGGATAGCCACCGTCTATGGTGACAGCCGCGCCAAATCCGGTGATTCGGTTGTCGGTTAGAGTCGGTGTGCCATCTCTGACCACAATCCCTGAATACTGCAGTGCGCCTGTTTTGGTCAGCGTATTATCGGCTAATATGACCTGCTCCGTGGTATTCTCTAAAAAGATGGCGGACTGAGAGCCATTTTGCGTGACGGTATTGTCGCGTATCTCGGCCACGCTCACGCCTGTTAGGTATAGGGCATAAGAAAACGTATCGACCGTCTCAAAGGTGTTATCCTGGATGAGTAGCTGTGCTGGCTGACCATTGATCAAAAGCTCATCGTAATTGGCGCTGTTTCTACCATTCCCCCGAAAGGTGGTGCGTTGGATGGAGACCTCTGGTGATGTATCTGCGGCTGGCCGAACAGTCACACCATCCAGGCGAGTTAATTCGATCGTGCTGTCATGTAACGTCAAATTGCCTCCAGCTAAGATACCCTCTTGGCTATAGCGAAAGATGACATGTTCCAAATTCAAGGCCCCCGCTGGGCCCGAACTGCTAAATAGCTTCCTGCCCTCGATGCCCGTCCAATCTCCCCATGTCGGGACAGATGCTGTGCCATCTCCGTTGGTATCGCCAGCAAATTCGTCATCTTTGAGGCTGGTAAAGACGATTGGTTCCCCAGCCGTTCCAACTGCATTGAGGGTAGCTTGGCTTTCAAGGAGGATCTTTTGACGATCAGATGCCTTGATAACGGTTCCTGGCTCGATGGTTAATACAATATTTTCCGCAATGGTGACAGTGCTGCTGAGGACGTAAGGGCTAGAGAGCTTTGTCCAGGTCGTATTGGTATCGATGATACCGCCAACAGGGGTGCTGCTCTGCTTCGCCTGTCCTGTGGAATGATTAAACGATAAAAGGAAAAGTAGCGTACCAAGAACGGCAAAAAGGAGAGGTAAAGATCGGGAGTGGATAGTAACTGAAGAATTGGTCAGAGACTGGACTGGAGACTTGACCAGCCTAATCAAGTGATAGGTTTGCATTCGCTTCCTCCTACCTTGGGAAAGTTGTTCCTACGTAGGGGCATCGTTCATTTGATTGATGGGCGTAGAAACAAAGTGTATTGTATGGATTTAAGGCCACTCCACAAAAATAAGTATAAGCGGGGGAGGTGTTTTCTTACGCCGGTTATTCGGGCAGAGCCATATTAGAGAATACTTCCTCCTCAGTTTTATGGTTCATTTATTTTATGGAATGGCCTAAGATGAATTGTTTAGGAACGGGAATGAGATAACTTGAACATTGTGAGAGATGGTATTGCTATACTATACTCTGCTCCGTTTCAAAACCGTCATTTCGTCTCTTGGGTAAAGTGTTAGAAAACAACGGTTTTGAAAGCGATTGCAGTCTGATCTATCAAATGATAAATTGATGCTTTTTTACGTTCGCCCAATGCAACTTCAGGCGTTCATGATTTGGCCTCCAGATAGCTCGCCCATGTGTGGGTTTCGTGGTCACAGGTCCCACGGGCGTGCTAACTGATCGGTTTTACTGAAATCGTTCGCATCCAAAGTATAGTCTACTGTTGTATCAAGGGTAGCAGAACCTGAGAGCCATTATCAACTTGCAACGTAAAGGCCCGACCGGCCAAGTCGCTATCGTCCTCAGAATGAATGACAATGGTATAGATACCGGGTTCGTTGAATCCTGTATAGGTCGCAGCGTATTCATTGTTTCCTTGGGATTGAAGAACGATGGTTGGCAGCACGCTTAACTCGTTAATCATGGCATCGCCTTCCGTAATCGGTTCGTAAGAAGGGGGATAGATGACGGCCCATACTCGCTCTACTTGTTCATCATCTAAGACCCGTGCCCGGATGACAGCCTGACCATTCTCAATCTCAACTGGGTTGACAGATTGTACATAGGGTGCCCACTCATCAGGTGGGAAGGAACCGCTAAAGCTAAAGCCACGCTGGGCAGCAATTTCCTCATCTGCTGGTTCGTTAGGGATGCCGTTGCCATTGCCATCTAACTGGGGCTGCTGCAGCGGTTGGAATTGATTGACGGCCCACAAGGCGGATTGGAAGCTATTCAGCACACTGCTGCGCTGTCGCAGAGCCGGAATCAGATGATCAGTGAAGATGGCTCCGCTTTCTGATGCATAGGCCAGCCGCTCTTCACTTGTGGAAGCTAGAACCAATCGATTGGCTTTGCTAATGGACTGTTCCCCCGTGATAAAGCTACCCGCATGACACATCTCAAAGATGATATTGGTCTTGACGCCTGCTCTCGCCGTTTCTAGTTCTGTGAGCCAGCCATCAAGCTCATCCGGGGAAAGGATCTCCCTGGCAGGTTTATCCAAATAGAGACGATCCACATCACCGTGATCGATCAGGTACATGGTCAGCGCCCGATTGGCATCCACTTTATCTAGCGCCCAAGTCGTAATGGCATTGCGTAAGCTGTCGATGGTCGGTTTTGCATCAACCAATGCATCACTCAAATCCGTATTTAGATACATGATGCGATCGTCATCGTATCCTTGTTCTTGATAGAGTTGGTAAAATGCTTTGGCTGCATTGGTAATATTGACTTGTAAGGGATCATTGGATGTGAGTCGCCCCGCGACAATAATTACAGCGCCAAGTTCTGTTTCCCCAGTGGCGGATGTTAGTGAGCGTACAGATAGGTGGTATGCTACATCCGGGCCAAAGCGTTCTGGATTATTCTCGGATAATTTAAGGAAGATGGGGCCGGTTGTAGGCGCTGAAAACTGAAGCCTCACCCCTGGGCTAAAGGCATGATCTTGGGAGGTAGTTGCATTGGCTTCACAGGCTGTGAAGAGTTCTAGGGCTGCGTCCGCATCGGAATCGGACGGAATCTGTACTTCTACTAGATACTTGATACCACTCTCGGCATCAAACCGTACCCAATCCGTATCGGCTTGGGCATGGAAGGTATGTTGCTGCACGGTGCCGTTGGTGGAGATTGTGGAAGCCGTAGCGCACGAGTTGTCGGCTTCATAGTTGTCTCCCTCAGCGCTAGCAAGACGAGTTGCCGTTGTGGTTGGCGTAGGGGTAGCCGTTGGATCGGATGGGGCCTCGGAGGTAGAAGTCGCTGTAGGCGTATCTGTAGCCACCGCTGTGGGGGTGGGTGTATCTTCCGGGACAAACTGAAGGGCTGGGGAATAATCTGCAGCGAACTGGGAATAAAGATAAGCGGTTTGGGCGCCACCCTCATCTTCGATGGGTTCGATCATCCCATTGTCATTAAATTCCTGCCCATCGCGTATTCGCGATGCAAAGGTGCGCAGTCGAACGGCTGGCAGTTGCGCTTCGTCCACAGTCGTTGCAGCCAAAAGTTGGGTAGCGGAGTCGATCACAAGGGGTGCCCATTTACCACCGCCGCTAGAGAGCCCGATATTTTTTAGACTTGTTTGTACTTCATTTGCCCGAGTCATCATATTAGCCGTGACACCAGACGTATTCTTCAGAAGTTGCATAGTCTCTGATACGCGGCTGCTGTAGCGCAAGACGCCAAAGCCATCGCCTGGGTTTTGGGATTCACCGTCATTATTCTGATCGCCGTATCGTTCATCATCGGCACCGTAGAGAATGTTGAGCACATGTTCGGTATGAATTTTGGCGTTGGCGAGAGCATTCGAACCACTTAGCGCGTCAACAGCAAAACCGGCATGGTCTGCCATCCGAGAGGCTTGCTCCACCAATCCCACCCCATATCCTTTGTTGATTGGGGTGTCAGGTGCCCGGGCCAGAATCTGACGCAACGGCTCTAAGGGAGCCGTAGGCAGTGTCTCTTCGGCATAGAGCAGCCCCGTTGTCACATAGACACCATGATATTGTGCGGCGATGTTTTGCCCGGATAACGTCAATGTGGTATCAATGCTACTGCCGTTATGAGTTGTACTTCCTGCTATGTGCCATCCTCCATCCTCGGTCAACAGATAGACCCAAACCTTTTCATTGTTTGGCGCTGTTGGAATGCTCGGAATCTGTATGAGCAGCTGATCACTATACATGTTCGCTGCTGAATCCTGATGACGAACAAGACCTTCTCCAGTAGTAGGAAGGTAGTCGGCTGCATATCTGGAGTAGATATACGCCGTTTGTGCCCCCCCTTCATTTTCAATAGGGTCAATTTGGCCATTGTCGTCAAATTCCCGTCCATTTTGAATCAGTGCTGCGTAGGTTTTCATGGTTTGCGCAGGCATTTCTGCTTCTTCAACGGTCGTGGCAGCCAGTACTTGGGCGGCTGCCTCAATTAGCTTGGGCGCCCAAAGACCACCGCCGCTAGAAATACCGATATTCCCTAAGGTAGTTTGTACCTCCTCGGCTCTCATGCGCATATTTTCGTTCACATCTGAGCGATTTAGAATTGCTTGCATGGTTAGAGATATGCTCGTTGTAAAGCCAAGCACGCCATAACCACTGCTTGGGTCCTGGGATTCGCCGTCATTATTCTGATCACCATAGCGAGCGTCCGCAGATCCATATAGGACATTGAGGGCATGTTCGGTATGAATTTTGGCATTGGCTAGTGAATTTGCTCCACTTAACGCGTCGACTGCGAACCCAGCATGAGTGGCCATTATCTCGGCTTGCTTAACAAGGCCAGGTCCATAGCCAATGTTATTAGGCGTATCCTCAGCACTGGCCAATATTTTACGCAACTCGGCCATGGGACCAAGGGATAAGGTTGCTCTAAGGACTTCGGCCTCTTGCATGATGCGAAACTGATTGTACGCTGCAATCAAGTTCTGGTCTGCAAAGTCACATGTGGTCTCAATCTGACCGTCGGAAACGGGCAACGGGTCGCACGAGGTTCCCGTATCGAACTCATTCAATAGATAGGCGCGGAGCATAGCACCCGTACGAGGTGGGACAGCGTCCGTTATGGAAATGACGAGGCTGTCGCTCTTCCATGTGGGGTTACCATTCACGATTCGATCTCTAGGCATGGCTCGTCCGCTAAATGCATCTGGAACGTTTAAAGCTGATGGCCCACTAAACGTATTGATGATCTCATTGGAACGGTCAAGTGCTATTGTACGATCGTTTTCAGATGGAGCTGAGTGTAGAAATTGAGATTGGAGCTGATGAAGCAGCGTAGATTTCTGAATAAATGATAAACCTGCCGAAAACCATAGGAAAGAACCCAACAGTAAGCAACCGAGCAATAGTAGACCGCCGGTTCTTAAAGTTATTTTTAACCTTTTACTCAGGTCGTTTTCAAATAGGGCTGAGTATAATTGTGCAGGATTCCACACTTTTTTTAAGGTGATGCGTTCAGAGGGCGAGATGCCAGACATATAAATTTCTCCTAATTACTGTTTTTACTTGGGTACAAAGGCAGATCGCCGATTTATGCTAAGGAACGGGAATGAAATAAAACCCTAAAGTTGCGAATATGTCATGCCCGAAAGTTGTTATCGGGCATCCATAATCTTTGAGTAAGAGTGGATTCCCGCTAACTACCTGCGGGAATGACAATGAACGAAGTTTTCGGATTTATTCAATCGTTGTTCCTAAGGAATCAAGATCAAATAAAACCCGAAACTTCGCTTCTGTCATCTCGAGTATCCGAGAGATCTTCCATTACGTTTTATTCAAATCTCGTTACTATACTCAGCTCCGTTTGAAAACAGGTGTTTTCCGAAGCCCTACCAGAGAGACCAAACACCTGTTTTCAAAACGACCGCAGTATAAGTAATTGCAATCGTTCAATACCCGCGCCCACGCGCCCACGTACGACAAGAGGTGTGACGATGGCGTAGCCCCGGCTGCGAACTATTGGTCATAAATTTCTGTCGATTGGAACGCTTTTGGCTCTAGTACAGCAAGGCATAAGCCCTTATACAGATAGCGTGTTTGCCGTAGCCCGTCCTTGTAGGGCAGGGTGCTCGAGCTACCCATCTACCCGCCTACAAGGACGGGCTACAAGTGCCCCTATCAAATTCCCATCTATCTGTATAGTTATTTACGTCCCAGTGTACTAGAACAATACAAAAACAGAGGCCACTATAAAATAGACGAAAATGGTATCAAACCTCTTTCAACCACTGACAATGATCAGATAAAGACGCTCCGCCGTACTTCGCCAGAAAAATCTTGTCCCGACTCGCATTCCGTTTACTCTGGATAATTATGCAATGAGAGGACAGAACTGTTCTGGCCATCTATATTTGAACCTGTATGTGAAGGGTAAGCTTGATGAGGGTCTGGGGATGCAAGGATTTATCTCGTTGATGGGCCTTCATGCAGTCGTCGTTTGGCGATATGATTGATAGTGAGATTCACGACGCGTCTGGGGGATTGCTAGAGCTGAAGCAGCCGTGACAACCAACAGAATCCAAATAATGTCGGTTATAAATAGATGAATGAGCTGCATCCAGGCAGGCGCCTTAAGATAAACGTTGAGTCCGCCGCAAAGTAATTGTACAATAAAAAGGCCAACCACCCAGTAACCGTAACGTAGCGCACGCGAATTGGGGTGATAAGCAGCTAACACCCGAATCGCAACATAGATCAACGCGAACGAAACAAAGGCCAGTAGTGGATGATATATTCGCAAGCTAACTAGTGTCTTGACGAGAGGTGAATCCTCTGGCGTTACCCCTAATGTCAGGTAGAGTGTATCGCCCAGCGCAGCAATAGCACCGGTGGCCCCGAGCGCAATCATGCCTAGAAAAGCCGCGCCAAAGGCAACTCCTAGCCCTGCCTGACCTCGTAATGAAAAGGGTTTCCCACCAGAAGCGAACCATGCCACCAAGGTATTGGCCGTTAGCAAAAAGAATGTATTGAGCAGGTGAAAAACCATGGTATAAACCCGCTCAACCGATGTATCCGCGGCCACCCACTCCATTTTCACCAACCCAGCACCAATAGCGGCTTCGGTAATAATGAAGAAGAGCGTCCAAAGTGAAGCACGCCGAATACCAGTTCCTTGAGCGCCACCTTCTTGAGCATCATCACCTTTTGCAAAAGCTCGAAAGGCCCAAATCACCAGTACCAGTACAAGGATACCCAGGATCCCGCTAGTCAAGCGGTGGCTATATTCGATGAGTGTCTCGACCTGTAATGATTTGGGAATCACTTCCCCATTGCAGAGAGGCCAATGGCTACCACAACCAGCACCGGATCCGGTAGCCCGAACAAACGCTCCCCACAAGACCACCAGAATATTATAGGCCAGGAGACCCCAAGCATAATAAGCAAACCGTCGATTCATCTATTTCACACCTATTTATAAATTTTATACACAGGTAATACGATAGGTTCGAATCGTTACCGATTTCAGTATGTCGCCAGAAATGTGACGCATGCAGATTCGATTAATCCCCAAAACTATACTCTACATAAACCATTATACCAAATGACCTATGCAGGACTTGTGATACGGACCACGTTGCCCGTTTAAGGAGCATTTTGTCAGAAAAGTCTTGGCCCACTTTTGACCACCCTATTTTGGGTAATTCCGCTAAGCGAGGATACTTCCATCTTCATGGCGACAAACTTGTCTGGCCATCTATACTGCAAAAAATAAAAAGCCCGGCCGTTCCGGCCGAGCTTTTCTAACCACACACATTTCAAGGAGAAACCAAAGGAAGAAGTAGTAATTCTGTACTACAGTGGGACAATAGGAGACAGGTCAACCCCGTCCTAAATTCCCATAGAGTGTGTCGCCTACTTGAAGAAGCTATGCACTCTTTGCAGAGTGTCAGACGAGAGGCTCTTACTCATCTGTGCCCTACATTATATAAAGACGACGGATGGCTCTAAAATCTTTCTCTATTGAGAAAAATTGAGTTGTCCTAATCATAGCGGTGCGACGTTAAATTACCATTAACGCAGCGTGAATTATACCTTACGTTCCCAACCAACTTTCAATATACCAAAGACGACTGCCGATCCAATGGTACATATCAGAATAGCGTAGAGCACGATCAGGGGGCTGAGTCGCTCGAAAAACTGACCAACAATCCACGGAATAGACATTCCGCCTAGGCTTCCGCCAAGAAAGAACCAGCTGGTCACGCGCCCGGCCAGTGCAATGCGGTTCTGGGCAAAAGCTAGCATCATGGGAAAGATCGTAGCGATGCCGATACCGAAACCGGATATACCAATGAGAATGGCTATCCATGAACGAGGAAAGAGAAGCATGAAGAGGGCTGCCAGGGAACAAACGATCAGATCAAACATGATCAGCTGACTGGGGCGATAGCGGGCCGTAAATGGAATCGAAATTAGGCGGGTTAGGGTTAAGGTACCAAAGAAGAGGGAGCTAAGAAACGCAGCCGCACCCTCTGAGGCCAAGCCCATCTCCGAAGCATACGTAACAATCCATCCACTTGCGCTCACTTCCGCACCGATATTAAGAAAATAGAAGAGGCTAACCAATCCGACGAAGAGAACCTGATTGCCTGCTTGATTATCCTCTTCCTCTTTTGTAGGGGAATGAGGGCTGGGAATCCGCGCCAGCCAAATCAAGATTGGAATCAGGTATAGACCAAGCAACCAGTAGGTCCAGCGCATATCTTGGATGAAGAAGTAGGATAGACCAATCAAAATTAGGGGAGAGATGACCCCACCCGCCCCCCAAATGAAATGAAGCCCATTCATGTAGGGGCCGATCTTTTCTCGATGGACCCAGACCAGTAGCGTATTTCCGCCGACGTCTAAGCTTCCCATAGCAAGTCCCAGCAGAAAAATTACCCCTGACAAAAGCACTAACCAGCTTACCAATGGAACAAGAATCAGCGCAATCATCATGCCAATCATGGCGATGACGATAATTGGATGCCCCGCAAACCGATCATAAGCTCGGCCCACAAAAAATGCGCCAATCAGGAAACCCAGCGACTTAAATGTAAAAAGAATACTGATCTGGTCTAGACCGGAATGGGTTTGTTCGGCCAGCGCCTTCAGCGTTGGTCCGATAATAGAAGAGGCCATTCCCAGCCCAATGAAGGCGAGGTAATAGGCGACAGTTGTGTTGCGTTGTTGAGGAGTGATAAGGAGGTACCTATTGGTAACTAGATGTTTGAAAGAAGATCTTCCGTAATGGCACAGTCCTGCACCTGCCCTGGTATACGGCACAGCAAACATGTCCCCCGACCAATCTTTATCTTACAATCAATAGATGGTGTGATTTATTTAAGAGAGTCGAGCTGCATCAAGGCCAGGGCCACAATTGCTGCCCAGGGAAGTACTTTAAATTCACCATTCTGCAGCGAATGCCCTACTTCTTCGCGAGTGAGCAGAAGTAACTCCTGTTCTTCCAGATCATCGGCATTGATCTCTTTCACCCAACGAGCGTTCTGAGCTAGAAAAAAGTGAGCTGTCCCAGCACCGCGGTTGCCATCCACTGGAAAGCTCCCCAATTTAATCCAATCGGGTGCTTCATACCCTGTTTCTTCTAGCACTTCCCGCTTGGCAGCGGCCAGACTATCTTCGCCCGGTTCTAGGTAGCCGCCGACAATGGCCAAAGAGGTGCCTTCTATAGCATATTTGGTCTGGCGGAAGCAGACGAACTTCCCCGATTCAGTAACCAGAACCACGTTGATAAAGTCAGGCGTAATGAGCCACGGCCAATCGTCGATGATGGTACCATCTGGTAGTTCCACTTCATGATACTCGACCGTCAGGAAACGTCCATCTTGGGGCTTAAGTATGGTTTGGCGACGGTTTGTCTTCCAAGTTTGCACTACTCTGGCTCCGCCGAAAAGGTTAGAGGATAGCCATCCATCCGCGCCCGACCTATGGCTACTTTTGCTAATCGGAGGGCCTCATCTTTGGGGCGAATGACAACCACTGCCTCCCCTTTTTCATGGGCTGTGTAGGCTACGTGTTCGGCAATTTCAGAGGAGAGCATAAAAAGATCGCCTAATAGGTGAATCACATATTCAAACGTGGTAATCGGATCATTGTGGATTAACACCTGCCACATGTCACCGTGAGAGAGATCGTGAGATTCATCCGTCACATCTTCAGGGACTGTAATCGTTGGAACAGGCGCGTCAATTGTTAATAGTTGTGGAGTTGTGAACATCATTTGTGTGCTCTTCGAACGTGTAGGGTATGCTCAGTGTACTGCAATGTAAATTAGAGCCTCTTCGATTCTGTCGCAAGCGACTTTAACCAAAGGGGTAACATAGCAGTCTACCGATAATCTCTGTTAACAGCTCGGTTAGAATTACTTCCCTATTTTACTTCTAAATAGGGGCATGGTTCAAATTGAGAGAACAGCCACACCTCTCCACCCATGCAGAGATCTCCTTATGATGACGGTATCGACAGTCCACAGACCAATCAAGCCACCACAACCAACAACGTGGTCTGCCTGTCCAACCTTGCTATCCAACAATCAGCTCCCTGAAGAATAGAACCCTAAATGTCATACACTATCAGAACCGCCATGCTACTATACCTACCCCTGTTAGCACTCTTTGCCAGCATGCACTCACTTAGAGTTCACCTTCTCCTCATCCAATTTGACGCCGAGCCTTGGCCCTTCTAAAATCTTTGAGTCTGTTGTAGTTTTTGGCGTAACGATTAATACCATTAGAACCAGATACTTTTCATGAAACAAAACCAATGCCCTCTCTCTCATTTCAGCGCAACCTTTGATGCTCTGGATCTAACCAACCCATTCCCATTACTTAAGAATGCTAGATCTGAAGAACCGATCTTCTACAGTCCAGAGATCGACTACTGGGTCATCACTCGATATGAGGATATTAAGGCCATTTTTCAGGATCATGACAGTTTTACTGCGGAGAATACCATTACACCAATTGTACCGTTTCCCCTACAAGTACGGACCATGTTGCAAGATGGCAACTACACACCGGTTCCCGTCCTCTCTAACAATGTGCCACCCAGCCATACTCGCATCCGTCGATTGGTGAACAAGCTTTTTCTGCCCCGCCGCATGAGACACTTTGAGCCAGCCATTCGCAAGATGGTCCATGAGTCTATCGATTCATTCATTCACCTGGGGCAGGCAGATATTGTGGCCGCCATGACCTACGAATTACCAGCTCAGGTTCTCTTTCATGTGCTGGGCGTACCGGAGAAGGATGTACCCCAAGTGAAAAAATGGGCAGACAACCGCATATTGCTCTACTATGGGCGCCCTAGTAAGGAGGAGCAGATCGAAATGACCAGTCACTTGGTTCCCTTTTGGCACTATGTGGTGAAGCTGGTCGAGAGGAAGCTCGCGAATCCACCGGATGACCTGACTGGAGACCTGATCCGAATGCGAGACGGGGACGATAGCATCCTGGCTATCAACGAGATTGCTAGCTGTATGATCACGCTGCTGGTGGCGGGCCATGAGACCACCACAGCCCAGATCAACAATGGCCTACTCCACTTTTTGGACCAACATGAACAATGGGAGGCTCTCTGTTCTCAACCCGCTCTGATCCCCAACGCTGTGGAAGAGATGATGCGCTATGACCCTTCAGTCAACACCTGGCGTAGAAAGGTACGGAAAGCCACTACCGTAGCAGGTGTTCATATCCCTGAAGGCAGTAATCTTCTACTTATGCTGAACTCTGCCAATCGAGATGATGCCGTTTTCCCAGATCCCGACAAGATCGATGTGCGCCGAGAGAATCTCAACGAACATCTGGCCTTTGGATATGGTATCCATTACTGTGTGGGTGCGCCTCTAGCGCGCGTAGAGATGGTAGCAACATTTGAGGCGTTGACCGAGCGGTTGCCGTCCCTACGGCTGGTAGAGAATCAAAAGCTGGCATATGTCCCGAATATTTCGTTCCGTGGCCCCATGGAACTGCAAATCGAGTGGGATGAGCGCCAATAAAGAGGATCTCAACCCACCTCCTGAACACAGCACAATTTATGCCTTACGAATTGTACCGCTTCGTGGGGGAAATTTTTGGGAACAATCTCATGTGCCAAAGAGCCTAGTATATTCGGCTATCGTTAAATAGTGGCTGGGAACTTGATCGAAGTACATAGAACGGATGGAAGGATCAGTGATGTGAGCAGCTCGGCTTTGCAATAGCTGGTACCCTTCTGCCAAATAGTGAAGTGCAGTTGGAGCCTGAATCTCTTTTAGAAATTGATAACAAGAGTAGAAGATCCGAATCGGATCGTCGGTTCCATCTAAAGAATGGCTCCGGAGATGGCTTGTAATGAGCTCCATGTACCTTTGAGCCTCGGCGACCTCCCCGCGAAGGTGGTTAATACGTACCATCCCGGCCAAGGGTTCTATGGCCAAATTTACTTGTCCAAGTGACTGGCGTAGTTGATAACACGTTTGATATGCGTGTTCTGCTTTATCTATCTCTTCCATCCCCTCCCAGGTTGCGCCCAAGTTCATCAAGGCAAACGCCTCAATCGAGATATCTTCTACCTCTTTGGCAAGTTTTAACGCTTTTTGGGCCAGTACGTTGGCCTCATCAAATGCGCCCTGGTGCATAGCCAGAAGAGTAAGGTATGCCCAAATTTCACCTTGCCCTCTCCGCTCTTTGGAAGCTACTTTTTTCTCCATTGCTTGATGCAAGTACGCTTCGGCTTGGGCGAAATCCCCTGTTAGAATCGCATCTCGGCCTAGGCTTAGTAGCACATTTCCAATGATGAGTTCATTCCCTATCTGCTGGCTGATCTGTAGCGCTCGGGCATAGTAGGTCCTAGACTTCGCATATAAACCCTGCTCAGCCCACGCACGCCCAGCATTGGCATTAGCAAAGCTCTGTCCGTACAGGTTTCCAATCATTTCATAGATAGCCAAAGCATTGTCATAGTGGGTACAGCTTTTGGCAAACTCGCCCTGGAGGGATGCAAGTATCCCTTTCAGCACGTTAAGGTTGCCCAGGCCTCGATAATCGTTGAGGCTTTGGTAGATCTCTTCGGACCGCTGGCACTGTTCATAGGCTTTGTTATAGTGACCCAATTGCCACTCGATCACAGCAATCTGATAGAGACTATGTCCCATTAAGTCCAGATTGTCTGCTTCCTCCGCTAATTTATAGGCCTTCTGAATCTGTTCCAACGCTGCGGATGAGTTTCCTTGCCGAGAGAGTGAAATACCCCAGCTGTAGTGAGCTTGGGCCATAATGTCGCGAGCCTGGATCTCTTCTGCTCGCTGAATGGCCGCCTGGGCGTTTGTGATAGAGGCCGGATAATCAGATTGGTCCTGTTGTAAACGGGAGAGTGCGACCAGAATATGACTCTGAAGTCGAACCAAGGAAGTTGATTCCTCGCCAAATTCGCTTAGCAATTCTACAATATCGTTAAAGAAACTCTCTCCCACTGAGCTGGCTCCGCGCAAATGCAAATACTGGGTCATGGGCGGAATCATTGGCTCCAGAATATGGGGAGAGCACTTAGCTATCCCCCACTCCCACGCCTGGCTAATATTGCGAATTTCAATGGCCATCTGCTCCAGCCCCTCGGCACCGTGATCCGAGACAAGCATCCGCTCAAAGTTTGTCATGAGCTTGGCATAATATTCAGCGTGCTGCCAGGAGATCTGTTCATGCAAAGCATCATTTTTCTCCAGCCGTTCCAACATGTATTGATGCAAGGCCATGTGGCTAGAATAGCGTCCGCTAGCAGATTGCTTGAGAAGCGATTTGGTACATAACAATTCGAGCGTCTCTGCAGTCGCATCAACCACGATTTGGGCGACCTTGTGTGTAAACCCTCCTTTAAAAACCGCCAACCGGATCAGAAGCTCTTGTTGTTCTAGCTTTAGCAAACTCCAAGAGTAGTCGAAGACAGCGCGCAAGTTTCGCTGGCGTTCTGGTATATCCTTCAGCTCAGACTCCAAGCTATCCTTATTTTTTGTTACGGCCTCAGCAATGGATTCACAGGTAGATTCGGTGATTAGCGCAGCCGCAAGTTCAATCCCTAAAGGCATTCCTTCAAGTTGGCGGCATATCTCCTCAATGTAAGGCAAATTATCGGGTGTTAGCTGGAATGTCGAATCGATCTGGCTGGCTGTATCCAAAAAGAGCCGAAGACATGCAGGCAACGAATGTTCACTTGCTGCCCATGAATATAGTGGCAATATGGCGTACTCAAGCGGTACAAAATCATGGCGCAAGCCAGCAAGGTTCTGACGCCACTCACCCCGAATTTTCAATGCCTCTTGGGAGGTAATGAGAAACGTCAGTGTGGGAACTGCAAGCAAAATTTGCTGAATCACCTCGCTTCCCTCTATGAGATGCTCGAAATTGTCTAGTATAAATAGGATGTTTTTATTTTTTAATCCAGCAATGAGGGCCTGAAGGGGCTGTCGGCTTCCATCCAGGTCGATGTTAAGTGTTTGGGCAATCTGATATGGAATATATTCAATCACAAAGGTTGAGGCCAGAGGAACAAAATAAATACCATCAACGAAGTGCTCCTGAGCAGCATGATTGCCTACGATTTGCCAAGCGATTTCTTCTGCAAGACGGGTCTTTCCCATTCCTCCAGCGCCAACAATCGTAATCAGCCTCCGCTCTGGATCAGAAAGAGATTGTTTGAGCCATGCTAATTCATCCTCGCGCCCTACGAAAGGAGAGAGGCTCTTTTTTAAGTTATGGGGTACGCCACTTTCGGCTTCCGCTCCTTCATTTTTTCTTGGTACTTGGATGGGTGTCCACCGCTCTTGAGAGACAAAAGATGGTTCAAGAGTGCCGTCATAGATCTGTGTGAAGAGTGTGCTTGTTTCCTGGCTTGGTGGGGCACCAAACTCTTTATCAAAGAGATGAACCAATCTATCATAGTGGGCCAACGCTGTGTGGCGCTGCCCAGTATGGGAAAGGAGCACCATGAGCTTACGATGCCCTTCTTCATTTAGCCCATCTAAGTCGACAATTTTTTTTGCCCAATCCAGGCCATTATCCCATTCGCCTTTTAGCAGAAAATGGCTTGCCAACTGATCCGCTGCCCGTAAGGCGGCTTGGTGATAGGCTTCACGCTTCATTACCATCCAGTCCTCATAGCCCGATGCATTGCGTAATTTAACGCCATACAACAGATCCCCTGTATAGAGGCTGAGCGCGTCTTGTAAAGCATTGGCGGTCTCTGTAAGTAAGGGCAGGGGCGGATTGGACCCTTGGAGTAATTCGTAGACCGGTATGGATGTGTATTGGGTGGCTTCAGACACAGCGTTGAAAGAGTCTATATCTGACCATATATCGTTAGAATTTTGTAAGGAGAGGGATCGATTGACTTCGTTGATCTGATTAGGGAGGCACTTACGAAGGCTTGCAAGGGCCGTTCGCATGTTGTTGCCAGCTTGTTTGGGTTGGCTATTCTCCCAAAGCATCTCGGTCAGTTGCGAGCGTGGATGAGTGCCGGGTACGCAAATTAGGTAAGCCAAAATCAACTTTACTTTTTCCGACGCAAATCCCTCCAACTCTTTGCCATTCTGTTTGATAGACAATCCCCCAAATAGGCGGATTTCATATTCTTTGCTCATGTAAGACAATTATAATCATGCCCAAGTGCAACCCCATTCGTCTGATAAAGGGCATGAATAGCTTCTAGTACAGTTTGGCGTAAATCCTTGCGCAGATAAATCGTGACTTTCTCTGCCAGAAAGCTTGCTTCTATCTCCGTAACAATTTATGCGAAGATTTACTAGGTAGTCAATGACTCCCACGATGTCCAACGGGAACGAACCAGTTGAACCATCTCTTCTGTAAGATTACAGTTTTGAATTACAGGGGAATTTACCGATAGAGGGAAGAAATGAGTTTGAGTCCAGTATACTAAACATTCTGCAAATTGGGAAATAACCTGCCAATGACAGAAAAAAATGATGTAAAAATTCACAGCCGCTATTTTTAAATCACGCCTGATTTATTCTAGCAAAGAATCATATAGCTCTGTGGCAACCCGAAACAGCGTACCATGCCGTTGTGTAAGGAGGTCAATATCATTATCATAGCCACCGCCGACTACGCAGGCCACAGGAATCTCACGGACTATGCAGTTTTCCAGAACGAACCTATCGCGACTGGCCAAACCTTGAGCACTAAGGGAGAGCCGACCTAATCTATCTGCGTGATGGGGATCGACGCCCGCATCATATAGAACCAGATCGGGTCTGATATTATCTAGGAGGGATAAAAGATTGGTTTGGAGCAGCGACAGGTACGCGTCATCTCCTGTACCTGGAGCAAGGCCGAGATCTAGATCGCTTGGCCACTTACGAAAGGGGAAGTTCTTTTCACAGTGCATTGAAAATGTGAAGACCGACGGGTCCTTGTCAAAGATAGCTGCGGTTCCGTCTCCCTGGTGGACATCCAGATCAACGACTAAAATCTGCCTTATTGTACTCGTCTGCAAAATGTAACGGGCCGCTACTGCTATATCATTGAATATACAGAAACCTGAACCAAAGTCGGGGTGAGCATGATGGGTTCCTCCCGCTGTGTTACAGGCTAGTCCATGTTCTAACGCTAATTGGGCTGTTCGGACCGTGCCACCTACCGCAGTGCAGGTGCGCTGAACCAAGGCCGGACTCCAAGGAAAGCCAATTCGGCGCATGGCGCGAGGATCAATGGTTCCCGATAGATAAGAGGTAACAAAGTCAGGCACATGGGCTAGCTCAAGCCACGTCCGAGGCGCAATTTGGGGAATATAAAACTGATCGATGGTCCCAACCCCCTCTTTGATGATCCACTCGTAAATTCTGCCAAATTTGGGCATTGGAAACCGATGCTCTGGCGGCAGTGGCGTTACGTAATCGGGATGATAAACCAAGGGTAGAGGCATATTCAAACGCTCTAGTTTGTTGGAGCCAATTCTCCCGACATCAGATCATTTTCTGGCGTGCCTGGCACATCATGGCAACTTCGGCAGCGTGCCTCGTAGCTTTCGCTACCACCTACAAGAATAATCGGGTCATCATAGCGAGCAGGTCGACCATCGATAAGACGTTGGGTGCGACTGGCTGGTGCGCCACAGACCACACAAATTGCGTGGAGCTTATCAACTCGTTCGGCCATAGCCATAAGCAAAGGCATAGGTCCGAAAGGTTCTCCGCGGAAATCTTGGTCTAGCCCAGCCAGAATTACTCGCATCCCCACATTGGCAAATGCGTCACAGATATCCGCAATTTGCCAATCAAAAAACTGAACCTCATCAATAGCAATCACATCTGTATCCGGCTGAACCAGACCGGGTAGAGAGGAGACATGGGCAACAATCTCCACATCTTCACGAGCCGCGCCCATATGAGAGGCAACCGTTGCGGCCCCATACCGAATATCGATCTGTGGTTTAAAAATTTGCACTTTACTACGGGCAATCTCACTACGACGAACCCGTCGTAATAGCTCTTCTGTTTTTCCACTAAACATAGAACCGCAGACTAGCTCTACCCAGCCTCGCGGCAGTTGACCATAATGGTGGTCGTACATCATTCTCTCCATATGAATGATTATTCATAGAGCGTAGCCCACGAGGAAACCTCTCTTGATTCGGACCTGCATTACGCTCTACTGATTTTTGCTACTATATTTGATAAGGTGATAATCCTTGTCATAGGCTACGCGCTATTCTTCATGACAGCTACAATCTGCGGCAGTATCTGTCCACTCGGTCCAGCCAAATGAATATCGGCCATGGCAGACAGAGCATCCTCCTCAGGGTTGACATCAATTACAGTTGCGTTCCTATCTTGGGCTAGATAGGGTAGATGGGCCGCTGGATAGACAATGCCACTTGTCCCGACGACTAGCATAACATCACACGTTTGGGCAGCCTCCCAGGCGCGATGGATCTCATGGGCAGGCAACTGCTCGCCAAACCAAACAACGCCGGGGCGAACCATATCTCCGCAATGACTACAAGTCGGCGGCATCTCTGCCGTTCGTTCTTCTTCTTGTAATGCATAGGTTTTACGGCAGCCATTACAGAAAAAGTCGCTAATGTTGCCATGCAGATGAATCACGTCCTGACTGCCTGCCTGCTCATGCAGGTTGTCCACATTTTGGGTAATTAGGGTAAAAGCTGACACCATCCGAGCCAACTCTGCCAGAGCTATGTGTCCTGGGTTCGGTCGCGCCACCCTCGTGGCAGCAGATAGTCGCTCCATATACCATCGCCACACCAACCCCGGGTCTCGTCGAAAGCCAGTCTGGGAAGCCAATTGTTCCGGATCGAATTTGGACCAATGCCCACTTTGGGGATCACGAAACGTTGCCACTCCTGACTCAGCACTCACTCCAGCACCAGTTAAGCAGGTCACATGGTTAGCCTGGGCCAAAATTTCTACACTCTCGTGAACGAAGTGATTAATCATACCAGATATATTATGACCATTACGACTTAAAAGCAAGAAATCACGTAACTGTTTGGCACTGAAGAGAAATTATGCGCACCACGCGAAAAAGCTCCAACATTATGAATGATATCACAATCCTGGAGCTTTTTGGATTAGATGTGCATTCCCCAAATCTGAGGACGTAACTGTCTAGACCCTGAATAAGATCTATCTAGAAGACTTTGGGTCATAGTCTCTTAACTGCAAACAGTTACTTGAACGGACGCTCTGACATTGACAACAAAGTTTTTTCAGAAATTGAGCATGCACCCATATGCCTATTAGAGGTGCTATCTTTGGCTATTCCTTGCCCGTACAGCTGACGCAGCATGTACGGCACTTTGCCCCACGGTTGAGGGGCGGTTGATCGAGTCAAGGAAAAGATATGGATCGACACCCAGAACGGCGGCTTGAGTATCAATGTTGATCACACCACTAATGTACGTCTTATCGGAAGTGTCGGAGACAATATTCATCATTGAACTGTTTTTCATCTTTGAAAAACTCCTTTAATCAATTAACCACAATTTGGGCAGAGCTACCCTATTGTAGCCCCGTCATATACAAGTCATACGCGAAGGAAGTACATCAATTATCAGAGCTACATCACAGAGTATGTAGTCTATCAGAAAAAAACTGTTTCGATTCTTACAGTTTGCTTATGAATTGGGTGTCAAAGGAGGGGCTTGATCGGAATAATCAAGCTAGTAGACAAGCCAGGCATCATCAAACAGGTATCAGTGAGGCTCACATCGATTTGATGGGCAGGCAAGTGGGAGAAGACAATCTTTTGGCATTCAAGCGGCCACTTACCAACTCCAGGACGGTAAGCCGGCCCGGCCGATAAGCCAACTTCCGCTACGTCATCCCGGACCATCTGATGAAGTTCCTGGGTAATGGCAACGATCCAAGCTAGCGCCGCTTCATTTAGGGCCGCGGCCGCGCTCATATCTTGTGATGAGAGTGAACTCATATGGTCATCTAATGGAGAGCCTAATGTACAAAGGGCCAAGCAAACCTCGGTCGTCGTTTCTGGTAACCATTGGGATAGATCGGTTACCTGAAACAGAGGGAACCGCTGCCACATACATTGGGGGGCGGCCAATTTTTCAGTATCAGACAGAACTGTCTGATAGAGCAAGGCCAATTTCTCTCGGCGTCTTGCCCAGCGTTCCCCTTCGCGGTTTCTGCTTGGTTCTCTGCGCTGGTCGCCGCCATGAGCGTTGCCTTGATCAATGTGGCGACCTCGCGAGCGACTTCGAGGGCGGCGCTCTTCCGTTGGCGATTGATCTTGCTTCTGCTTGGCCCGATCATAACGCTCCATGAGCGAATCTACGGTCACGGAGGGCGGATTGGGTTTGTATATCCTAACCATAGCCATAAGTATATGCGTACTCTGTACCAATTCAAAACGGAAGCAGGGGCGTTTCGGTAGGGCCCATAGAGAACTCCGGTTTTCAAAACGACTCCTATATCAGTAGACTGCAACGGTCCTGGCGTTTTCGGCATTGGTTCTGTTTGTTGAATCCGGCCCTATCCTTGGTGATTGCGATTTACTACTGTAGGCAAATTAGCCAACCTGTTCTAAATGACTTTCTTGAGCCGCTTCCCAACCCACAATCGCCTTCTTGCGCACCTCTCCCCAACGATAGCGGTGAACCCGACCAGCTTTCGAGATGACTCGATGGCACGGAATCAGATACCCAATGGGGTTCTTGGCCACAGCGTTGGCCACGGCCCGGACCGCTTTGGGCTGCCCCATCGCTTCAGCTATATTCTGATAACTAACCAGCGAGCCTGACGGGATAGCGAGCAATGCCTTCCAGACGTTAAGTTGGAAATTGGTCCCTCTTACATAAAGATGGAAGGGCTGGCTAGAGTCGACAGAGCTGACTGTCCTATCTCCAAAGATCTGCTCAATAAGGGGCTGAGTTATGCTTGGGTCTTCCTGGAGGGTAGCCTTTGCCCACTCTGCACTTACCTCATCTAGCACTGCCTTTGCATCTGTATTGGCGCTCCTGTATAAGCCTGAATGCAGGGCTGAATGCATGTTTGAACCCGCGTCTGACCCTAGATGTGGAGTTTCACTAGTATGGTTAATGAAGCGCAGTGCGCAGATTCCTCGCTCTGTGGTCGCCAGTAGACAGTCGCCAAATGCTGTTGCGTGGAGGCCATACCAGATTGTCAGCCCTTCTCCTTTCGCCTTGTATTGACCTGGTGTCACGCCTTCAAACTTGATAAAATGATCATGTAAGCGACCCGAGCCACTTAACCCCACCTCTAGTGAAGTAGCTAAGACCGAATCTGCTTGAGCCAAACGTACTTTGGCATACTCCACGGTGAGATAATGGAGAAATTGAGTTGGCGTTATGCCAGCCCATCGTTTGAACAGCCGCTGAAAATGATATTTACTTAGATAGACATGTGCCGCCATCTCATCCAAGCTTGGTTGCTCATGCATATGCTCGCTGAGAAACTGAATGGACTGAGCCACGCGGTCGTAATCTTCAATCTGCTGGGTTTGTTGTTTGCTATTCATGATCATCAGTATAACAAAACGACGGACCAACATCGACCCGAATCTTGCGTCAAACCGATTTTTTTTAAGCCGCTAACTCCATCTCTGGCAGAACCTGATGTTCATGCAGGCCGGCATAGAACCCACCTAATGCCAACAAGCTTTCGTGATCACCATCCTCGACAATCTTTCCTTTGTCCATAACGATGATACGATCTGCGCCGCGAATGGTACTGAGTCGATGGGCAATTACTAGACTGGTCCGTGTTCGCAAAACCCGCTCTAGCGCGTCCTGAATCAAGGCTTCCGTTGCCGTATCGATGCTGCTAGTGGCTTCATCTAGGACAAGAACGCCATCAGGGCTGAGGGCCAGTGCACGGGCTAAGGCTAGTAACTGCCGTTGCCCCTGAGAGAGATTGGCTCCGCCGGGCAGAACCTCAAAATCGTAGCCGCCTGGTAATTCATCAATAAACTGAGCCGCATTTGTAAATTCGGCGGCCTTATGGATTTGTTCATCACTTACGTCTTCTCTGTAGAGACGAATATTGGTACGAATACTTCCGGCCAAGCAGACTGGATCCTGGGGGACCACAGCCACTGATTGACGTAGATCGGCCAGCTTTAAATTGCGTATATCCGTATTATCTAACTTAACCGCACCCTTCTGGGGATCATATTGGCGAGCAAGGAGGCTCACCAAACTCGATTTACCAGCGCCGGTTGCTCCCACTATGGCCACGGATTGCCCGGCGGGAATCTCTAATGAAACACCCCGCAATACTGGCTCTCCTTTGACGTAGTGAAAGTGAACGTCTTCCAACTGAATGGCCCCTTCTGGCGTTGTAAGCGGTACAGGTTGGTCAGGATTCTGAATCTCTGGTTCAGTATTCAACATCCGATAGATGCGTTCGGCCGCGCCCAAGGCAATCTGCACGGCATTATATTGCTGGGAGAGCATAATGACTGGACGAAAAGCGCGCTGGGTATATTGGATAAAGGCCACCAATACACCCAATGATGCCCAGCCAGCCAGCACACCATAGCCGCCGGCATAGAGCATCAACGCGAGCCCTACTGCGGCCAAGATCTCTTGGACAGACAAAAAAACTGCACTGTGGTGGCGTAGCACAATCAGGGCGCGGCGGTATCGGCTGTTGTAGAGATCGAATTCCTCTTCACTCTCCCCTTCTCGATTGAAGAGCTGGACCACGGTCATGCCGTGAAGATGTTCGTTTAAGAAGGAGCTGATATGGGCCATTGCCGACCGCTCACCCGTAGAGGAGCGACGCAAGCGAGCACGAAAATAGACGGTTACGGCCAATACCACAGGCAAAATCGCCATGGCCAATAGCGCCAGACGCCAGTTGATGGCAAACATTACCGTTAGTACCGCAACCAACGTCGCCCCTTCCACTAGAACGACGACTACACTGCTAGAAAGCACTGCATTAAGCTGATCAATGTCATTAGTGAGCCGAGCAACCAGTTCCCCGGTAGATGTTTTAGAGAGGAAGGCATAATCATGGTTCAGCAGATGATTAAAGAGGCGCACCCGCAGGTCGGCCAAGGCTCGTTGCCCCGCCTGCTGCAAAAAATAGGTGTATGCATACGTAATGACATAGATGCCGATAGCCGTCAATCCATAGAGCGCAGCAATGCGCCATAAAGGGCCGATTTCCCCATTAGCCAAAGGACCATCGATAGCTTGCTGTAACAGGTACGGCGGAACGACATTGAGACCCGCCACCACAATCATAAGGACCAGGGCCATCCCCATCCATCGTTTATAGGGCCAAAGTACAGACCCCAGCAGGTGAAATAGCGCACCATCTTGGCTAATTTCTTCAGTCTGTTGATTCTCTAGCTCAGCATCTTGAATGGGTTTGGCCTGCTCAATTCGAACCTGATCTTCTCTTGCTTGGGCAATCTCCTGCTGTAGATCAGGCGTGACACTTGCCATGTCCTCAATGATGTGTGGAAATTCAGCTCCGTTCCGGTGCCAAGCGTTCACTCCTGACTCTCTTTGTGCTGGGTTCGTTTGAGCTTCTTCCGTTTGAGCCTGTTCCGTTTGGTCCTGTTTCGATGGATCCGTTTCTTGATGTTCTGTTGCCATGATCTACATCCTCCTGCGCTTGTTCTATCTCCCGATGATACATCTCTGCGTATAGCCCATCTAGCTCCAATAGCTCCTCATGAGTACCTTGTTCTGCAACGTTGCCATGATCTAATACCACGATTTGGTCCGCGTTTTGCACAGCCGCCATACGTTGGCTGACGATGATACTGGTCCGCTTGGTGTCTGAGCCACGTAGCTCTTGGATAATCTCTGCTGATGTTTTCATATCCACGCTGGCCAGGGCATCATCCAGTAGCAGCACCTTTGGTTCGCGTACCAGCGCACGGGCGATGGAGGTTCGCTGCTTTTGCCCGCCAGAAAGTGTTGCACCGCGCTCCCCAACCAGGCTATCTAACCCTTTTGGCAGTTGGGGCAGGTCATTCGCCAATCGGGACTGTTCAATGGCGCGGTAGATGCGCATCTCCGGCGTATCTGGAACACCCAGCGAAATATTATCCCTGAGCTTCATACTGAAGAGCAACGTCTCTTGGGGTACGTAAATAATATGCTCGCGTAAGGTCGCTAGTTTCAGATGGCGTAGGTCATGGCCGTCGACCTCAACAGTGCCTTCATTTGGATCAAAAATACGCCCCAGTAGGCTGATTAACATACTCTTCCCTGCGCCTGTTGGTCCAACAATCCCTACCGTTTGGCCAGCCGGAATCTCTAAGTCAATGTTACGCAGGATCCAGCGTTCCTGGTCATCCGCGTAGACGCCAACATTATCAAATCGAATATTACCCTCTAATCTGGCACCGGTTGCATCATCCGAATCGACAATTTTGGGCCAGCGATGGAGCACTTCACCAATGCGACCCGCAGCGGCACTGCCTTGCTGTACTCGTTCAAAGGCACCTGTAATCATCTGGGCGGCACCATTAAGCAAGGTCAGGTAGACTAGAAACTGTACATATTGTCCTAGGCTTAACTGGTTGCCAATAATGAGTAGGCCGCCAATGAGCACGACCGCTGCAGAAGAGAGCTGAACCACAAGGCGCGGCAAGGGCGAGATAATGCCAGATTGTAAGACAAAGCGAAGATTGTCTCGTACATAATTTTTGTTGGCGTTGGTAAACTCCTTCCCCACGGCCTTTTCTTGGGCATAGGCGCGTAGCATTCGGGCGGCACCTAGATGCTCTTCTACAAAACCTGAAATGTGTGCCATCTGCTCCTGCACACTGCTAAAGGTCTTTTCCATGCGTCGTCCCAGGCGGATTTGCACAAAAATACTAGCAATAAGGGTAGAGAGAACGAGCGCCGCCAGCATTGGACTTGTCCATGCGATGAGCACGCAGCCAATCAACAGCAGAAAGAGCGCGTGAACAGACATTTGGAAGCCAGCACTGTAAAATCGCCAAATGTAAATAAAATCACTGGTCGCTCTTGATAGGAGATCACCTGTTCCGTACTGCTCACGCGTCTCCTTATCAAAAAGAAGCAAACGATGAAAGAGGTCAGCACTCATGCGATAGGTGACTCCAGCGGCTAAGCGTCCTGTTAACATCCGTAGCATATAGCGGAAGAATGCCACAGCAACCGCCAACAGTATTAGCGCGATACCGTAATAGGCAAGAACGCTCAGCCGTACACCACCTTCTTGCAGATTGTCTACCGCAAAGCCCAAAATCGCGGGACTAAATGCCTGTGCGCCAGCGCTAATGAGCGCGTAAAGCGTACCAAGCAACAGGTCCCGACGATAAGGACGCATGTATGGGAGAAGAAATCGTAATCCTTGTTGTTCCATGTAACCTCCATTGGTAGCCAATATAAAAGCCCCTGCAATTTACATATTGCAGGGGCTTCCATGCACAGCCCAAAATATGATCGGGGGAGTCGTAAATGTTCATACTACTATTTTCTCATAATTGCGAAATCTACACAAGCAGGATGCATTTTGTAGGGATATCCGCTTTGAAGAGATCACCGAATGCCTATACCCTTCTCTCTTTAAACTGGGCATTTGGATCGCCGGATAGATTATGAGAACAGACCTATTTCAAAATCAGGTATAGTATGTCAAACGTTGAGCAATTACAGCTTATTCGTTAGATATGGCACCTACTTTTTTGCTTTCTTCTTCTCCTTTTTCTTCGGTTGGGCTGAAACAGTTGTTACCGCAGCAAGCTTTGCCGAGCGCCTGGTTTTGTTCTTGGCAGAGGTTGTTTTACTTGTGTTCTCCTTGGCGTCTGCCTCTTTTGCCCTAGTTGACTTAGGCTTGGCGGCTTTCGCCTCAGTTACTTTTGCCACGTCGGCTTTCGTCTTCTTCTTAACAGTCACCGCAGAATCGGTTTTTGCCTGCTGATTCTTTGGCCTCCGGCCTTGGGAAGATGAAGACCGAGTAGTCTGAGGTTTACTCGTTACTGTAGTTTTCCTCGCTCTGCTTTGCCCTGTGGCTTTGGTCGATTCGGCACTTGTCGTTCCATTCTTGGTTGAGCGCTTTGTCCCTGAGCGAGCAGTTGGCTTGGCTACCGTCCTAGTGACTGTGGCTTTTCCTGCCGTCGGCGTGCTCTTTGTTGTACTGCTCTTTGTTGTACTGCTTTTGGTAGCCTTAGCTGTTGTTTTGGCACGGTTGCTTTGGCTGGCGGTTGTTTTGACTGAATTTGGCCGGGTCGAACGCGTGCTCTTTGCCGTTGTAGCTTGCTTTGCTGAAGCTCTTTTTGTAGTGGCCCGCTCTGTTGAGGCATCCGCTTTTACTCTTCTGGTGGCCTTTTGACTAGACGCTACCTTTGTCTCACCAGCTTTTGTGGTCCTTGTTTTCGGAGCTGTTGTTTTTGCAACTGATGTTTTTGGAGCTGTTTTCTTCCTAGCAGCTTTTGTATTCGTTGTACCTCGCTGGCTAGTTCCTTTTCCCGTAGATGCATTGGCGGACGTTTTCGTGGTTGCAGTCTTTGTTTCTCGCGGATTTGTTGTCGTCTTACCAGTACCCTTACTCGTGGTGGAACGTGCTGTAGTCGACTTGGCAGTCGATGCTCTTTGCCTAGTAGTACTCTTCCTCGTTGAGTTGGTGCGACTCGCGTTTGTTGTCCTTGAATTTGTAACACCAGCTCTAGTAGCCGTAGCATTGACAGTCCTCGCATTGGCTCTCGTGGTGGTCTTACCCCGGGCAGACGGACCATTGTTGCCAGCAGAGGCTTGTGTGCGCTGGGTATTGCCCTTTGCAGCTACACCGCCGCTGCTTGAACGTCCATTGGCCTTCTCGTTGCCATGACCATTTTTCTTCCCTGAACCATTGGTGCCCCCTTTACCATGGCCGTTGCCGTTTCCATTTCCTCCCCCGTTCCCGTTCCCATTGCCATTGCCATTGGGTAGCGGTTGCTGCGGTCCTTGCACGTGATGAATTGTCACCACTTGACTATTCAGATCAAGTACAACTGTCTCTCTCCCCTGTACGCTGCGTCCCATTTGAGGAATTTCGCTGACCAAAAGGGCTCTGATTGTCCCATTCGATAAAATAACTGGGAGGTAGACTTCTTCCTCGGTGGTTACCGTTTCAGCATCAATCACGAGCGCAGTACTCAGGTCACCCGTACGAGAACTTGGCTTCATGGTGGCGATACCACCACCATTGCGCCCTTGGGTGCTGTATTGATCCAAAGTCGTTCTTTTGGCGTATCCTTGTTCAGTCATGGTAAGCAATTCGCCACCAGGATCTACAATTCCGGCATAAATGATATGTTGATCCTTCTTGAGCTTCATGCCGCCTACGCCACCGGCTGCTAAGCCCATACTACGCACCGCATCCTCTTTAAAGCGAATCGACTGGCCACCTGTTGTGACCAAAATAACTTCTTGATCACCTGTTGTGCGGAGGACCCAACGTAGCCGATCCTTGGGTTCAATGTTCATCACAACCGGATCCATAGGGGCAGCCTTTAGGAAGTCCGCAACCGTCAACCGTTTCACCATACCCTGTTCGGTCACTAGGAAGAGATATCCATCTTCACCGCTGTTACGAGAGAGGGTGCAGGTGGCTGTAATCGAATCCCGACGGGTAAACTCTGTATAGAGCGAGGCATGCTTGCTGGTACCACTCTGGGGAATCTCATGGATCGAGACCCTCCGACACTGGCCGTCCTTACTAAAGAGATAGAGGAAATCCTGGGTATTGGCATTGAGAACAGCCAAACTGGCCCCTTTGGCTGCCTGCTTGGCATCGCTGGATGATGGTTTTGTGGCATTTTGACGACGCAGATCGCCTTCGTTACTAACGGCGACCCACACCTCCTGATCAGGGAGCAGATCCGTAGTTGTGAGGGTGCCTTTGGTACGCTCCACTATTTGGGTCTTACGCACGTCCCCGTACTCTTCCTGGATGGCGAGCAGCTCTTCTTTAATGACCTTCAGCATCTTGGTTGGGCTGGCCAATAGATCTTCCAAATACTTGATCAGTTTCTGTAGTTCTTTGTACTCGTCTTGGAGCTTCTTACGCTCCAGAGCCGCCAAACGTCGTAGCTGCATATCCAAAATGGCCTGGGCCTGTACATCGGTAAACTTGAAATTCTTCATCAAGTTGGTTTTGGCCGTTTCCACTCGTTGGCTACTGCGAATGGTGGCAATGACCTCATCCAAAATATCCAAGGCACGCAGCAACCCTTCTACAATGTGTGCTCGCTCTCTCGCCCGGGCCAAGTCATACTCAGAACGGCGGCGCACAATCTCTTGACGGTGCTCGATAAAGAGACGGAGCAATCGCCGTAGACCTAAGACGATTGGCTCACCGCTTACTAGAGCCAACATCTGCAAGCCGAATGTCTGCTGAAGGGGCGTTAATTTGAAAAGCCTTTCCAAAATACGCGAAGCATCCACCGTGCGGGTCAACTCGATGACAATGCGCATGCCTGTGCGGTCACTCTCATCTCTTAGGTCTGTGATGCCTTCAATCTTACCATCACGTACCAACGAGGCAATGCGCTCGATCAAGGACGTCTTGTTTGTCAGGTAGGGCAGCTCGGTAACAACGATGCGGTTGCGATTACGACTCATCTCCTCAAAGTGAGCTTTGGCCTGAAGATTGAGGCGAGAGCGCCCAGTGGCATAGCCTTGGGCAATGGCATCGGTACTATCATCCCCCTTCTTGTCTTCTCGAAAACGGTAGAGGATCCCACCTGTAGGAAAATCTGGCCCCTTGATAAACTGCATCAAATCTTCGACGGTGATCTCGTCAACGCGTTTGAAGTTGTCGATCATATAGGCCAGGGCATCCACCACCTCACTTAGATTGTGGGGCGGAATATTGGTAGCCATGCCAACGGCAATACCATTTGATCCGTTGATGAGAAGGTTGGGCAGGGCTGCAGGAAGAATGTCTGGCTCTTTGAGGGTACTGTCAAAGTTCTCGTGCCAGTCGACCGTGTCCTTCTTCAGATCATCCAGCATGAGGTCGCTGATCTGGTCGAGGCGAGCCTCGGTATATCGCATGGCCGCGGCGCTATCCCCATCAATAGAGCCGAAGTTACCCTGCCCGTCGATCAGCGGGTAGCGGAGGCTGAACTCCTGAGCCATGCGCACCATGGCATCATAAACTGCCTGGTCACCGTGAGGGTGATACTTGCCCAATACTTCACCAACAATACGGGCGCTTTTCTTGTGGGGCTTATCCGACGTAAGGCTCAAGTCGGCGTACATGGCATAGAGTATGCGGCGGTGGACTGGCTTCAACCCATCCCGCACATCCGGCAGCGCGCGACTGACGATCACGCTCATGGCATAATCAAGGTAGGCAGTCTGCATCTCATCGGTGATACTTGTAGTGATGATGTTGCCGCTGTTGTCGTCGGCTTCCTGGCCGCTGTTAGTACCGCCATTGTCTCCGTTGTTGCTTCCGTCGTTGTTGCCGTTGGTGGCACCGTTGGCATTGAATTCGGCTTCGATTGTGTTTGTGGCTGTGGTCATCTTCCCTTATTCCGGTTGAAAGTATGAATCTTAGAACTATTGCTGATTTGCGATTAATTTTAGAACATTACGTGAATTGCACCTTGCAAAAGGCTATATCGTCAAAGTAATTCCCAAACGACAACCGTTTGGAGAATCGTTTGCTGTTGAGACTTCGGCTATCTGTTCGGTCGTTAGAAAGCTTAGTTGGAAGACCAATGTGCTTGTGGTCATGGTAATCACTGAATTGCAGCTATTGTGAAGTAAATTTTGTATTCCCAGATTATAGATAAGTTAAGTTATTCTACGTAAGCATTCCACGTAACGATTCCTCAACATCATCACGCGAAATGTCACCTGCTGCAATATTCAGAAAGAGAGCAATAAAGTCATCCTCTGTTACATCAAAGGGCACACCGTTGACTTCTAAAAATACGGCAGTTGCAGCGGCAGCAACGCGCTTATTTCCATCAACGAAGGCATGAGCTTGTGACAAATGATACGCATAGGCTGCCGCACATGCTATCAGATCTGCCTCTTCGTAGTAGTATCGATTCTCTGGCGCTTGACTTGCAGATTCCAAACTTCCTTCGTCCCGAAGACCAGGAGAGCCGCTATGTTTAGCAAGAGTATATGTATGAAGAGCAAGGATTTCACTTTTGGTTAGAAAAATGATCTCCATGCTTCATTTAGCGCCTTCGGCAAGGGCAGCAAAAACACGGTCATACTTATGGAAGACTTTTTCAGTCGCCTGCTGAATTCGTGCAGCGCGTTCCTGCTCGCTAATTGACCTCAATAAAACTGTATTATCCTCAACCATAACGTTGATCTCTTCGCCATCTTTGATGCCAAGCTTCTCTAAAATGCTTCTGGACAGCGTTACGATTGCCGAATCTCCATCAATAGTAACTTTTGCTACTGCCATGATCTGTCTCCTATACTTAGATATTGTTTCAAGAAATTGCAATGATTTAGACTATTACAGACTTAGGAAATGACGAAAGGGTAGGCATGACAGGCAATTCATCGTATGTTCGTCCATGCAACATGCGCCCAGTACTCTTCTTCCTAACTCCTCCCCATTGCTTGAAGAAAAAGGCGACGTCGCTTGCTCGACATTGGGCTAGTATAGATTCCACCCAGTTCGATTCCATAGGTCGAGCACCGGGACCAGATTCTCCGCCCACAATGGCCCAGTGAATTCCTTCCAGCGGCAAATTATCTAGCGGACCAATTAGTGGTTCGCAGGATAAAAATCGTACTTTGGCCGGGACGTTTTGAAGATCCTTGATTCGATGGACAACTTTATTGTCCTCAACGCTGACACCCATCCAAATGTTGTCGGCCCATGGAAGAGAAGAACCTAGTTCGCGTAATCTTTTTCCTCGTTTAGTTAAGACCTGAAACGTGTGTTGAGGGCACTCTATCATTGTGTTAAAGACCTTTTCGATAAACTCCAATGGCACATCTTCGTGGAACAGATCGCTCATTGAATTGACAAATACAACCCGAGACTTTATCCATCGCCTAGGTTTGTCAATGAGATCCTCGTGAAGAGTGACTTGAAAACCATTGCGATAGCGGGGCTGCTTCATTGCTTTTAGTCGCTTTGCCATTCTTTCTGCATAGCAATATTTGCATCCTTGGCTGATTTTGTTACAACCCGTTACAGGATTCCAGGTCATTTCAGTCCATTCGATTTGGGAGTGGGTTGCCATATTTATTTTCTCAAAATATCATTTGCTATATTCACAGCAGTCGGTGCTCCACGAGGATTGGAAGCAGCAAAATATAACGCAAAGATAGGAACATTGCGGCTATTAGAAAGAACTAGTACACGATGGCCTAAATAAGCCTAGGGTTAGACGCCGCTATTTGGCGTAGAAATACTAGTCTCTAACTATGGGTCTATTTGAGCCGCTGAGTACTAGTGAATTCTGCGACACTTTCTCAAATACGGACTCCAAACGCTCTATAAAGAACCGCCCGATACTCTCAAAGTTCGCGACTTTTTCAAACTTTTCCTCCATCTCGAATAGTGTCGGCTGCTGCTTTTGGCGATAGAATGCTTGTTCCCAGGATTCTGTACCAAAGAACTTTGTGAGCTTATCTCCCCATGCTCTTTGAGGTGGTCCCTGGCGGGTTAACATGCGATTGATTGCCTGACCAATAGGAAGTAATATCCATAAATCAATCGCTTTTGTATTTGCAATTGACTCTATTGTTACCCAATCGACAGCCATTCCATAAGGATCAAGAAAGACGACAGCACGGCTGGCACTCCAATCCATGTCGTTACACCAACCTTGTAGAAATTGATTAGCATCACCACTATGAACTTGAATGCTTCGACTAGGGAACTCTGATTGAAGCTGTACTAATTGTTGGGCATATTCTGGATTTCTATCTACAAAAACATAATTATCAAACGGTGGTGAGATCTCAAGAGCAATTCTTGCACTGCCAACATAAAAATTTTCTACATCATTTTCGTCACTTGAATCAAATAGCGACCATGTCGTTTCTTCGTTTTGTTCTATTCGACTGCCAGTGCCAGCAAATGCATCGACATAGTAGGTTGTATATCGTCTTGCCCAGCGGTTTTTCTCGAATATCTGCATATATGCATACAGATATTTTCGTAGTCTAACCAGCTTTTCTTCTGTCCATCGTCCACCAAATTCATGTAATACCACAGAACGATTCCTTTCACCTACACTCTCAACCCCAACTCAGCCTGTCGCAACTCCATCAGCTGATCTCTCAACTGAGCAGCCTTCTCAAACTCCAGGGCCTTGGCGGCTTCTTTCATCTCTTTCTCAACCTGCTTGATCAGCTTGGCTAGTTCATCGGGCGGTAGCATGGTCGGATCCATGGCGGGTGTCTCTTCGGGTTCGCCGACCACATACTCTTCCTTGGATTCGGCCATGATCTTGACCCGATCCGTCAGGTCACGGATTGACTTGATGATACCTGTGGGTGTGATGTCATTTTCTAGGTTGTAACGTTCTTGGATCTCGCGGCGACGGTTGGTCTCGTCGATGGCCCGCTGCATGGATCCGGTTATCTTATCGGCATAGAGGATGGCTTTGCCCTCAACGTGGCGGGCCGCGCGGCCTATGGTCTGGATCAAGGCGCTTTCACTTCGCAGAAATCCTTCTTTGTCAGCATCCAGGATGACCACTAGGGAGACTTCGGGTAGATCCAGCCCCTCTCGGAGAAGGTTGATCCCGACGACTACATCATAGACACCCATGCGCAGGTCCCGCAAAATCTCGACGCGCTCGATGGTGTGGATATCCGAGTGTAGGTAGTTGACTTTGATGTTCAGTTCGGCCAGATATTCGGTCAAATCTTCGGACATGCGCTTGGTTAAGGTCGTAACCATGACTCGCTGCCCGCGGGCAACTCGGGTAGCAATCTCTTTGACCAAATCGTCGATTTGGCCCTCTGTGGGACGGATTTCCACAATGGGATCGAGCAATCCTGTGGGCCGAATGACCTGCTCTACGGTCTGCTCACCGTAATCTTTCTCATACGGACCGGGCGTGGCACTGACATAGACGACTTGGTTCAGCTGAGCCTCAAACTCTTCAAAACGCAGGGGCCGATTGTCCAGCGCACTGGGTAACCGAAAGCCATGATCGACCAGCACACTCTTACGGGCTTTATCTCCGTTGTACATGCCCCGAACCTGAGGAATGCTCATATGGCTCTCGTCTACAAAGAGTACCCAGTCGGCAGGAAAGTAATCCAGCAGGGTCCAAGGTCGACTCCCAGCAGGACGACGAGCCAATGGACGACTGTAGTTCTCAATGCCATTGCAGAAGCCCACCTCCCGTAGCATCTCCAAGTCGTAATTGACCCGCTGCTGAATCCGCTGGGCTTCTAGCAACTTCTCCTGCTCTTCAAAGGTCTTTACCTGCTCGTTCATCTCATTTTCAATATCTTCAATCGCCTCGGTTAGCTGCTCCATAGGCGTAACAAAGTGACGTGCAGGATAGATATCCACCTGCTGATGCTCGGCCAAGATCTCACCCGTAAGGGTATCGATCTCACAGATACGCTCAATCTCATCACCCCACAAGCTGATACGATAGGCAAAATCGCTATCCGCTGGCTGCACCTCTAACACATCTCCCCGCACCCGAAAGGCACCCCGTTGGAGAGTGCTGTCATTGCGGTCATAATAGATGTCTACAAGATGACGGAGAACTTGGTTGCGCCGAATCATTTCGCCTACCCGTATGTGGACGACAGCCTGACCATAATCTTCTGGACTGCCTAGACCGTAGATGCAGGAGACCGATGCCACAATCACTACGTCTCGGCGACTAAAGAGCGCGCGGGTGGCGGCCAAACGTAGGCGATCGATCTCATCGTTGGTCTGGGACTCTTTTTCAATATAGGTATCTGAGCGCGGAATATACGCCTCTGGCTGATAATAATCATAATAGGAGACGAAATACTCGACAGCGTTATTGGGAAAGAACTCGCGAAATTCGCTATAGAGCTGGGCCGCCAACGTCTTGTTATGGGCAAGAATCAGGGCTGGTCTTTGCACTTGTTCAATGACCTTGGCCATGCTATAGGTCTTTCCTGAACCGGTTACGCCAAGCAATACTTGGTGTTTCATGCCATCACGGATTCCCCGAGACAATTGGCTGATGGCACCAGGCTGGTCGCCAGTTGGATCAAATTCGCTAATGACTTTGAAATCGGGCATAGGTTTCTCTCTGATGAACAAAAGCAGAGTCCTACCTCGTTGAACATTTGAAACGGACAACAAGGCAGAACATAAGTTCTTCGACTGTATTATAGCGTCTTTACAGCAATTTGTCTAGCGGTTGGAGTGGTACCGGTGTATCCGAGTTTAGGGGCGAGATGCCCAACGATTGCCCTAGACGCGTCAGGTGACGTTGTGGCCCCCTTTTTCAACCCTGCCCCCAAACTAAAAGGCACCCGGGTGGTACCTACTGCGCTCCTATTCGTTTGCATCTAAAATCTTATCGGCTAATTTCAGCAGGGCGCGTAGCTGAGGATCAGGATTTTCCACAGCCTCCGCCGTGAAGTCGGCCATGCCTTCCTCTAATAGATCCAGGCCTTCGTCGACTTCGCCCAGATTGTAGTAAGCAATTCCTGCACCGACCAGTGCATAAGCAAAGCGGATATCTTGATCAAAGATGGCGTCATAATCTTCCTTGGCCTTCTCAAAATCACCGATGAGCAGATAGACAAAGCCTCTGGTATCCAACACGTTGGGTTCTAATTCCCCGCCATTCTTCTCTTCACTGATCTCCAGCTCGGCCAGTGCCAGCTCATAATCACCCTGTTCGGCAAAGATGAGTGCTCTCATATTGTAATTTTCGGGGTTTTCAGGATCTACATCTACGGCTGTATCCATATCATTGAGCGCAAGCTCTAGGTCACCTACATCATAGTAGAAGACAGCACGGGAATAGAGATGACCTGACTCTCGCGGTTCCAACTCGACAAGTCGATCCAGGTCAGCCAGAGCTGCATCTGAATCTCCCTGGCGTTGATAGATGCCCGTTCGCCATTGATAGGCCGGCACCAGCGTTGAATCCAGTTCAATGGCTTGGGTCAGTGCGTCAAGGGCCTCAGCATCCTGCTCTGTTGACGAAAGGAACATGCCCTGATCCAAATAATATGCCGCACTGGCTGAGCGAGCATCGGTCTCCCAAAAACGGAATGAATCGTGAACAAAGTCCACAAACGTATCGACCTCAACATAGATCTCTGTCGACGTGGCAATGGTCAAGTTAAAGGCGACACGGTTCTCTTCATCTACGAATATCAAGCGGTCAATGGTAATCTCACCATCTTCAGAGGTCATGACAAATCTATCTAGGGGGAGTTGTTGCAGGGACCGAGATTCCCCAAATGTTGTGACCTCAATGGCTGGATTCTCCTCAAATAGAGTCCAGAGTAGATTGATGTACCCATCTCGATTTTGTTCCCCTCTTGGCAAAGCACCAAGATCTTCTTCTATAACGATCATGCCGAGTGCGCCACCGATAAAACAAGCCGTGGCACCTGGCGAGTTACAGTCATCGCCAGAGCTTTCAAGCCATTCCTCAGGGCGCATAAAGCCGAAGCCATACTCTTCGCTTTCGTACCAGGCCATGGAACCAAACCGAGTAGAGAGGGACTCGTTATAGGGATCGATTTCACCCAATTCACCTTCCGTAGCTCGAGGTTCTGCTTCCTGAACGCTTTCCTCGGCTTGGGCCTGGTCATCAGTGTTACCATTTGTGTCGCCATCTGCGCCAGCAGAGCCACTTACTCCATCCGCTGTCGTTGCCGCGGCAGCACGCATTGTTTCACCAGTTACCGAGAGAAGATAGCCACCCACGTGGCCAAATATTGCACTCTCAAGCCTGAAGCGGTAGACCCCATCCTCTGGTGCTTCAAATGAGAGTTCAGAACTCTGGCCGATGCGGTTTCCATTGTTATCCCCGCCCGTACCACCATCTTGTCCACTAGCTTCGTTTGTAGGCGCTTCACTCATAGCCGGCCCGCTATCCAGTATAATCTCAGGCATCATCGTAAAGGAATCGGCGTAGAGCTGAACACGCTCACCAGCCTTTAGTTCAACAGTAAAGTAGTCAACATCGCTTGTATTGGCAAGGCTACCCATTGCATGTTGACCTATTCCCAACATCTGCTCGTCATCGGGATCCGAATAGCGACTCAGTGGGTGAGAACTCTGCAATGTATATTCATGCTCATCACCCAGCGTCTGGTAGATGGTTACAAGCAAGGGAAGGGCCTCTTCTACCGTGTATGTCAAGGTTGTGACTATCTCATCGGCATCAAATGTTGCCTCACCGACATAGGTACCAGTGATGTCAATCATAAATAGCTGAGGCACCCCATCTCCTACTACATCCAAAGTAACCACTTCTCCAACTGGGGCATCTATGCGGTAGACATGGGAATCTTGGCCATCCTGCAACGTTGAAACGTGTTCGGTCTCTGTTTCTGGCTCTCTATTGGCTTCTAAGGTTAAAAGGGCATTGAGCTTGGGCACAATAGCCGACATGGAGCCAGCCAATCCAAGGTTGTTGAAATCAAATGCAGTGATTCCTACCACATCTCCCTGGTTGGAGACCAAGAGACCGCTTGGCAAACTCTGTCTATTCGAGGCATCACTTTCAACATCGTTTTCAGCATCACCGGATGTAAAATCAGCCTCAAAAAAGGTGTAGTCAGCCCGGTCCCACATTCGGATAGCAGAGAGGGTACCGCTTTTAAGAACTGGCTGAGAAAAGAGAGCGGCTGATGCTGGATAGCCCATTAAATAGAGAGCACTTCCGTCAGGCAACATGCTGCCATCGACAAGGGGAACTGGCTCCACATCGGTATCTATCGGTCCTAGCAAGGCCAGATCGGCAACAAGATCCCAACTATGGACGGGGACATTAAGGTATTCCGAGCCGTCAGCAAAGTAGACCCGAGCAGCCGTGTAGGGCCAGATTCCATAGGCGCTGGTCAGCAGATAGTTGTTTTCGATTAACATACCTGTAGTGGAGGCGAATGACGTTTCAACCACAGCAATGGATGGCAAGAGCTGGTCATAGATTTGTTCTTCTGAAAGTTCAGGGCCATCTGACGGGGGCTGTAGTTCAACAAGTGAGGCCATCTTCAGATCCCGCAATTGAGCTGTGTCCACCTGTTCTTCACTCTCGTGAGGTTCCACAGCACTGCCTTCTTGCTGACTATCTGACGGCTGTGGCGCGGCAGCCTGGATTGAGGCATCATCAAGCAAGGTGAATTGACATCCGCTGAAAAGGAGGATGAGCAAGATAGCGGATAAAATAAGCCCGAATTTGCCTGAATTATTTTTCATACGTCCTTCTAACCTTTCGAATAAGCTGAAATTGCTGTAATAAGAGCATTTGTATCTTTAATCTAGATCGACTATTCTATCATGATATCATTTTTTTCCGATATCAGTAGTCTATCTCCTAGAAAGTCTATGAAAAATTCCTTTTGGCTAACGATTCGCCACTTTAGCCATGGCGTGCGCGTATACCTGTTTATCTCCGCGATAATTGGGGTAGCCTACTTTGGTGTTATCAGCGTATTACTCAATCTTTATCTGCTGCGCTTGGGCTATGATACACAATTTATCGGATTAGCGAATGGCACCATATCAATAGCCTTTGCTACGACATCCATCCCTGCGGGCGCAATTGGGAGCCGTATTGGGCACACCCGGGCCGTTGTACTAGGTGTCTGGTGCTTTATCCTGAGTATGGTGGGGCTGCCTTTATGTGAATATTTGCCACCTCTTTGGCAAGAGACAGGCATCATCATTACCCGACTGTTGAATGGGGCAGGCTTTGCTCTTTACATAGTGAATGCCCACCCTTATCTGGTGAACACTACCACATCTAAAGATAGAGATTTAGCCTTTGCGCTTCTTGTGGCCATTCCCCCCGTTGCGGGATTTGCAGGGAATTTGTTGGCTGGTCTCCTACCAGGCATGATAGCAGCTTGGTTAGGTATGCCACTTGATAGCCCTGTCCCATATCGATACCCAATTTACCTTGCGGCCATTCTATTGGTCCCTGCGCTCTTCGCTTTATGGACGGTCGAAGAAGTTGAACCAGAGAGAATGAAAGTAGAATCTCCGCCAGAGGTGAGAGCATCTTCTTTGCCAACGAGTTCTGCACCTTATTTTTTGATTGCGGCTCTGGCTGTGACTGCGCTCTTCCGCATGGCTGGTGAGGGGGCCACTCGTTCCTTTTTTAATGTTTATCTAGATACGGATTTGAGCGTTTCGACGGCTCGAATTGGGGCGCTCTATGCAATCGGGCAAATCATCGCCGGACCGACGGCCCTCTTCTCACCTATGCTCATTCGGCGGTGGGGCAAGGTACCTGTGGCAGTGGCTGGCACCATTGGCATTGCGGCAAGTATGGTTCTTATGGCGCTGGTACCCCATTGGGCCGCAGTCGGTGCTGGCTTTGCTGGCGTGATTGGCATGCTCTCTATCACCAGGGCCGTGACCACCGTTTATCAAATGGAGATTGTTGCACCTGAGTGGCGTGGCCTAATGTCAGGGACCGTCTCCATGGCCATGGGTATTGGATTTACCTCTATGGCATTAGGAGGCGGATTCATCATTCCTATATTAGGTTACCAGGGACTTTTCCTTGTTGGCGCAGCTATGGTCACATTCAGTGCGCTACTCTTTTGGGTGCTTTTCCGCGTACCCCGAGGGGAATTTGCCCAACGGCCTGCACTAGGCTAGGAATGTACTATACATCTGTCAGGTCTAAGACATCCAAGATAAACGCATAATCGAACGCAACCTCTTCCAGATAATCAAATCGCCCTGAGGCACCGCCATGACCAGCGCCCATATTGGTTTTGAGAAGAAGGCGATTGCTATCGGTCTTAAGGGTGCGTAATTTTGCCACATATTTAGCAGGCTCCCAATAGTGTACACGGGGATCGTTTAGTCCCGCCGTGGCCAAAATATGGGGATATGCCTTGGCCTCCAAGTTATCATAGGGGGAATACGATTTCATATATTCATAGTAGGTTGGGTCGTTGGGATTGCCCCACTCATCGTATTCAATAACTGTTAAGGGAATGGAAGGATCGAGCATAGTATTGATCACGTCTACAAAGGGAACGCCCGCAATGATACCGGCGAAGAGATCCGGGCGTAAATTGGTGATGGCACCCATCAATAGCCCACCGGCGCTGCGACCTTCTGCAATCATCATCTCAGGCGTTGTATAGCCTTCATCGACTAGATATTGGGCACAATCTACGAAGTCTGTAAAGGAATTCTTCTTTTTGAGGAACTTGCCACCTTCATACCAGTGCCGTCCCATCTCACCCCCACCTCGGACGTGAGCAATGACAAAGGTCATGCCCCGCTCTAGTAAGCTAAGTCGGATGGAATTGAATGAGGGATCGATGCATGATTCGTAAGAGCCGTAGCCATAGAGCATAAGTGGCACAGGCTGGTCGGTTGGTGCATCTTTGCGCCGTACAACCGACATGGGGATCTGGACCCCGTCTGATGCGATGGCCCAAAGACGGAACGATTCGTATTCCTCACGATTATAGCCACCTAGGACTTCTTGCTCCTTTAAGAGTTCTTGGCTTTGGGTGGTTAGGTTGTACTCATAGACCCCCCTTGGTGTTGTGAATGAGGTATAGTTGAACCGTAACATATTCGTCTCAAAATCAGGATTGCTGCTGCTCCAGACATCGTACACGGGGTCAGGAAACGTAATGGCCTGATCCTCACCCGTTTTCAGGTTCATAATGCGGATGGTTGGCAATCCTGCCTCTCGTTGGTGGACAACCAGGTGAGTTCGAAACGACTCAACCCAGTTGACCTTCACATCTTCCCGATGGGGAACCAATTCAGCCCAGTGCTCTTTGCTCGGCGTTTCAACAGGTGTCTCCATAATTCGAGAATTCAGGGCATCGTCATTGGTCGTGATAATAAAGCGATCCACTTGGTTCCCTGGACGGGTTGCATCCGCTATACCAGGGTGATGCTCGACCAGGTACTCAACACCGTGTTCACGCTCCTGGATCAATTTTGGTTTTGTATCCGGTTCATCTGCCAGAATTGTCCAGACTTCGGATGTGATGGAGCTACCTAAAACCACGAGGATGTAGCGCTTGCTCTTGGTCTTATAGCATCGTAAGTAGAACCGTTCATCATCTTCCTGGAAGACCAGTTCATCCTGGCTGCTATCGGTACCTAAGCGGTGACGGTAGAGCTGATATGGGCGCATAGCCTCATTTAACTTCGTGTAGAATAGAGTCTGATTATCGTTGGACCAAGCGAAGCTATAGTAGGTCTCGGCTATCTCATCGGGCAGCAACTCACCGGTCTCTAAATCCTTAATGCGCAACGAGTATACTTCCGCACCGGCTGTATCGACCGAATAGGCCAACAGCTTATGATCTGGGCTGACTTGAAAGATGCCTACCCGAAAGTACTCCTCCCCCTCTGCCAGCAGGTTCTGATCCAGTAACACCTCTTCTGGTGCATCCATACTGCCGAATTTGCGGCACTTGATGGCATATTGCTGATTCTCCTCGGTGCGGTCGTAGTAATAGTAGCCATCTAGCTTGACAGGGACTGATAAATCGGTCTCTTTGATTCGAGCCCGCATCTCCTTGTAAAGTTCCTTCTGAAGGTCAACTGTGTGAGCCATAACAGCCTGAGTGTGCTCATTCTCTGCCTCCAAATAGTGAATGACTTCCGGGTCGGACTTATCGCGTAGCCAGTAATAGTCGTCTACGCGTCGATCTCCGTGGTTGACAAACTCCTGAGGACGTTTGGCTGCAGTCGGTGGTATAGGTCGATTATCGCTCATGGGGTTTCTTTCCCTTATGCATCGAAAAAGATCATTTGATATATTCTGCTATACTGCGGTCGTTTTGAAAACAGGTGTTTTCCGAAGCCCTACCAGAGAGACCAAACACCTGTTTTCAAAGGAGCTGAGTATAGGTCGATTTTGTCCCGAATATTTACCCATTCAGGCTGAAAGCTCAGGAAGGGAGGATATTGCCGCCTTCACAGGAACAAATCCCGTCTTTAAGGAAGCATCTCCGTTGTTACGGGAAAAAGTTGTACCTGGCCGTCTATGAGTCCAGTATTCCACAGCCGTTAGATTCCTGCAAAGATAGCTTTCCGAATTAGCTGCTCTGTTTGTTTGACATCGGGGATAATTCCTTGTATACATACTAAAAACCGAGCAATTTTCAACTATACTCAGTCCTTTTTGGAGACACGGATTTAGTTACTCTGGTAAAGCAGTAGAGAACTCCGATTTTCTAAACGACTGTGGTAGAAAAGATTCACAAAGATCAACTTCTTATGCAAACTCCAATTTTTGATGTGACAACCATTGGTGAAACCATGCTGCGCCTGAGCGTTCCGGCAGGGCAGCGCCTGGAAATGATGGCAGCCCTGGATGTTTTTCCGGCCGGAGCTGAAGCCAATATTGTGGCTGCCCTTAGCCGCCTGGGTCGACGCGGCGCCTGGATGGGTGGTTTACCCGATAATCCGCTAGGGCATGTAGTAGCCAACCATCTCCGCATTGCCGATGTCGATTTAGAAGGGGTTTTCTGGGATCCTGACGGGCGGATGGGAAACTACTTCATCGAATTTGCTGAGCCACCGCGTCCCATACAAGTCATCTATGATCGGGCTGATTCGGTCGCCGCTCGCATGACGCCGGCACAAGTTGACTGGGATCGAATGCTAAATACCCGTTTGATTCATCTAACGGGCATTACACCAGCTCTCTCAGAAGGAAACCTGGAAATCGTACGCCAAGCGATTCAGCGAGCCAAAACGGCGGGTGTTGCCGTCAGCTTTGACATCAACTATCGCAACAAACTCTGGGAACCTGCCCGCGCCGCACCCATCCTGACCGAGCTAATTCAGGAGGTTGATCTGCTCTTCTGCGCCCGAGGAGACGCGGCCACGGTCTTTGACATTCAAGGATCGCCAGAGCAGATCGTCGAACAACTAGCGGCTCTCAGCCATGCCAAGACGATTGTTTCGAGCGTGGGGGAGGAGGGTGCCGTAGCCTGGGATGGTGAGCACATCTATCGGCAACCAGCTGTTCCGGTCGTCGTCATCGATCGAATCGGCGCTGGCGATGGATTGGCCGCTGGTGTGGTCCACGGTTGGTTGGATGGTGACTTGCCTAAAGGGCTGCGTTATGGGACGGCAATGGCAGCCCTAGCCTTGAGCCAAAATGGTGACATGATCATCACCACATTGGAAGAGGTTGAAGCGGTTATTGCTGATGCATCAGGTGGGGTGAATCGATAAGGTCTGTATGTAGGCAGGTTTGCAGGTAGGTAGGTAGGTGGAGAGTAAGTTCAATGATAAAAGCGCTTGTTTTTGATTTTGATGGCCTGATCTTAGATACGGAGACGCCGGATTATGCCTCGTGGCGGGAGATATACGAAGAGTATGGGGGCGAGTTAACCCTGGAAGAGTGGTCCGTTTGTATTGGTAAGGCTGAGGTTGATTTCGATCCCTACGCAATTCTGGAAGGTCAAATTGGACGAAGCATCGAGCGGTCCGCGATTCGGCAGAAACGACGCGCTCGTTATCTCGAGATGGTAGAGGCCCAAGAACCGCTTCCGGGCGTCCTCAGATATCTGGAAGATGCTCACAAAGCTGGATTCAAGATCGGTATGGCCACTAGTTCTACTGAAGGATGGGCATGGAGCCACTTGCAACGACTGCAACTGGAACATTACTTTGAGGTCATTCATACGGCTGGGGATGTGGCCCAAGCCAAGCCGCATCCGGCCCTTTACCGCATGACCGTCGAGGCGTTAGGGGTTCCGCCTCAACGAGCGTTAGCATTAGAGGATTCACGCAACGGGATGTTGTCGGCCAAGGCTGCAGGGTTACACTGTGTAGTGGTACCCAACGGCATGACCAAAGGTCTGGACTTTACCGAGGCTGACCGACAACTGAATTCACTGGCCGATATAACCTTAGCAGATCTATGTCGGCAGCTTACTGATACCCGCCACTGGTCGTAGCCACGCCCCGTTCTTTGGCGATCTTCTCTTCATAACCACTGGCTCGATAAGCAGCAATCGGGTCGGCCGGCACGCCCATCTCTTCTCTCACCTGGATCAAGAGCGGGCGCACGTCGATCCGGTAGGCGTCGTTGATGATGTTGTGGGCCGCCAGTACTTCGCCAGCCAATTGGGCTGCAGCCAACTCACCCTGGTTGATACACATGGATTTGGCAAAGGCTTCCTGACAGTTGAGGACCGACTGCATCATAGGCGCAACTTTGCCTTCGATGTTGTGGCATTGGTCGATCATGTAAGCAACCTTCTGGGCCGTGGAGTGAGCGGGTTCGTCCTGACCAAAAGCTGCACTGTTTAACTCATTGTAGATTAGAAAGAGCTCGTAAGGATTGACGCTGCCCACAATCAAATCGTCATCGGCATATTTGCGATTGTTGAAATGAAAACCGCCTAGACGCCCCTCATCCAGCAAAAAGGCCACAACCTGCTCAATGTTAACGCCCTGAGCGTGATGACCTAGATCCACTAGCACCTGAGCCTGCTCGCCTAATTTGAGCGCCCAGGCATAAGCCGTTCCCCAATCTGGAATGTCTGTGCTGTAGAAGGCTGGCTCAAAGAATTTGTACTCGATCAACATGCGGCTATCTGCTGGCAGATGATCGTAGACGGTCTTGAGTCCCTGCTCAAAACGCCTTTTGCGCGCCCGCAGATTGTCCTGGCCTGCGTAGTTGGTGCCGTCGGCAAACCAAAGGCTAAGCAGATCGCTGTGGGTCTTGTTCATAATCTCGCAACATTCAAGCAAGCACTCCATAGCTTGCTCCTGAGCACCTGTATCTGGGTTGCCCAGTGAGCCGAGCCGATATTCATCATCCTGAAAGACATTCGGATTGACTGCACCGATCTTCACACCCTGCTCTTCAGCATATTGACGAAAAGCAACGTAGTCACCATCCTCAGGCTTGTCCCACGGGATGTGAATGGCTACGCTAGAGGCAATGCCAGTCATCTTATGGACCATGGCTGCATCGTCCATCTTCTCCCGGGTGGTAGAGGCAGCACCAGGCCAAGGAAAGTTTTTAAAGCGAGTCCCGCTATTGGCATAGCCCCAGCTAGGCGTCTCGATGTGATGACCTTTAATGGCTGTTTTGATCATCTCTACATCCAGTCCGTTGGCCTCTAAATCGGCTGCTAGAAGCTCGTAGGCTGCTGTATGATTACTCATGGTTTCTCCTTAATTTGATGAATCTTATTTACGTCTTACTCACCAAAGCCTGAATCCGACTGTATGCTTCGTCCCATGCGTCTTTGGCTGCTAACTCCGGCTCATAATGACCTAAATCGATGGAGGAGCGCAGCATAGCCCGCCCTTCACCCAACGAGCCAAGCTGTCCCATGGCAATGGCCTGAATCAGAATATTACCGGTTGCCGTGGCCTCAACGGGACCTGTAATAACCGGACGGCCAGTTGCATCGGCTGTGAATTGATTGAGCAACCTGTTTTGAGAACCACCACCCATAATATGGATCGGGCCCAATTGGCGATCGGTTAGGGCCTCCAACCGTTCTAGAACCAATCGGTATTTGAGGGCTAGGCTCTCCAAAACGCAGCGAATCATCGCACCATGGGTTGCGGGGCCACTTTGGCCAGTCTGCTGGCAGTAAGACTGAATGCGGCTGGGCATGTCTCCCGGTTTAAGGAAATCATCGGCGTCGGGATCAATGAGCGCCTGGAATGGAGCGGCTTCTGTGGCCATCTTAGCCATTACATCATACGAATAATCGTGGCCTTGTTGGCTCCAAGTTCGTCGGCACTCTTGGACAATCCACATCCCCATGACGTTTTTGCAGAGGCGGAAGGTGCCATTGACACCGCCCTCGTTGGTGAGATTATAGGCCAGGGCTTGTTCATTCACCACAGCTTCTTGCACCTCTATGCCCAAAATCGACCAAGTGCCTGACGAGAGCCAAACAAAGTCGTGCCCCTGGGCTGGCACAGCCGCTACAGCCGATCCTGTATCATGGCAGGCTGGTGCCACCACCGGAAGAGCCTCTATCCCTAACTCACTGGCCAACCCTGTGCGGACTTCACCTAAGACAGTTCCTGGGGTGACAATTTCAGGGAAGATGCTGCTTGGAATTTCCATGGCATTGAGCAGCTCAACTGCCCATCCCTGCTCAATGGGGTTGTAGCATTGGGTAGTCGTTGCATTGGTAAATTCGCAAGCGGCTCGTCCAGTTAGCCAGAAGTTAAAGAGATCGGGTACGGTGAGAAAGGTATCGGCCACATCCAGTAGGGGAGACTGGTTAATAACCAAAGAAAGCAATTGATAGAGGCTGTTGAACTGCATAAACTGGATGCCAGTTTGGGCAAAGACGTCTGCTTTGGGGAGCCGTTCAAAGGCCGCTTCCATCATTCCATCAGTGCGGTCGTCTCGATAGTGAACTGGGTTGGCCAACAATGCACCACTGCGATCCAGTAATCCAAAGTCAACCCCCCATGTATCGATGCCAACACTTGCAAGGGAGCCGCCTACCTCTCTTTGGCTAATTTCGGCGGATCGCGCTAGTCCCTCTTTAATCTCAGACCAAAGCTGCAAGATATTCCAATGTAAGTTGAAACCTGCTGCTGTGGGTATGGTTATGGGGGTATTGGCAAAGCGATGAACCTCGGTAAGATGAAGCTGGTTGTCATCCAATTGCCCTAGCAAAGCTCGTCCGCTCTCTGCACCAAAATCGAATCCAAGGAAAGTATTTGAAGACATGGAAGGGTGATTTTCCTAAGGTGAGTATCAGTCTAGTCTGTTTGAAAACCATACGTTAGTCACTCCCGTAAAGCTTAGCAGCTGTCTGGGAAGTAGCCATTCTGCTTGGTTACAATGCTGCTTTGCGGCTGTAGCCAAGCAGAATCACACGCTCGTACAGTTCTCAAATCGATCGCAGTTTAATACAAGAACATGGGCTTGCCCAAAGCATGACGTACTTTGGGGAGATAATTTTCGGTGTCGTAGAATTCGTTGACATCAACACGCTTGATACCACTGGTCACATCACTCATGGGAATGTGGGTATATTGCCCGTTACGCAGCGCAACCATGCGTCCTGAGATACCTTCTTCCAGAAGATCCATGGCTGCGTTGGCGTAGTTCACTGCCACCATTAGATCTAATGCATCGGGCGCACCAGAGCGCATCAGGTAAGCTACCTTCTGATAGATGGTATTTTCACCTGTAATATCCCTGATGGCTTCTTCGGTGATCTGACCAATACCACCCAATTTACGGTGCCCATAGGCATCGGCTTCGCCATATTCAATGACTTTGCCATCAATCATATGCGCCCCTTCACTGATAGTAACCATCGCATAGTTACTAGGGTTACGGGCCTTGTCGCCCATAACTAGCTCAGCGAGTCGCTCTGGATCAAAAGGAACTTCAGAGATGAGTGCCCGATCTACACCTGCTAAATAGGATGAGATGAGGCTTGTCTCACCGCTGTTGCGTCCAAAGAGTTCGACGACACAGATGCGCTCATGGGAGCCAGCGCTTGTGCGCAGGTTGTGGATAAACTGAACGCTACGGGTGACGGCTGTGCTGAAACCGATGCAGTAGTCGGTGCCGTGGACATCATTATCCATGGTTTTGGGGATAGCCACAACCGGAAATCCATCACTATGAATCCGCTGTGCATAGCTAAGCGTATCGTCACCACCAATGGGGATTAGCCGATCAATACCCAGGTGTTCTAGATTTTTTAGCACATGGGGCGTAAAGTCTCGTAGGCTCTGGTCAGCGGCCTCCGCCTCTGGATGATTGGGATCTTTCAGAAACTCTGGTACATCTTTGGGGCGCACTTTGCCCGGATTTGTGCGACTAGTATGCAAGAAAGTACCACCTGTGCGATCAACCGTACGAACTCTGACTTTGTCCAACGGCAAAGTGAACTGTTCGATGGTCTCAGGGTTGTCCAGGTTGATATTGAGCAGCCCACCCCAGCCTCGACGTAGACCAATAATCTCATGGCCATCATCAATGCAGCGGTGGACAACTGCTTTGATGCACGCATTGAGGCCAGGAACATCGCCCCCTCCCGTCAAAATACCAATTTTCATATCATTTACTCTCCAATTATTCTCCGCTTTATCAATTCTGTTACATGAGCTGACCCGCGCAAAACAGCCATTTGGAGAAGAAGAGACGCATTTCTTTGTTTTTAGGAAAGGGAACGAAATAACTTGGACATTTGTTGAGGCTAAACCCCATTGAATCGCGCACGTTATTTACGCCGTATTCCTCAATTATCAGTAGAATGCAATGAAGCGAAAAATTTTCGTTTCACTTGAGCATATGCTAGGCTTGCCAAGGAAGTAACATTGCAGACTATTGACAGTGGCATATTTGGTTCTTCTGGCACCAATGGCAATATCTTTACTGGAGACAACTTTTGTTTTGAAGTTTGGGTGCATCGTTGAACCCTTCAATTTGGTTCGCTCATCAGCCGAAAGTAGGCAACTTAGGACTTACATAGTTTAACGAAGGTCAATTCGCACACTTTGCACAGATGAGCCATTTGGTTGAGCTTGGGTAAATCACGGCTTGCAAGGAGCAGTCTTATTACCCTTTTGTACAACAGATGAGGTTGTTTGAAAAGAGGTTGCGAATATATGTAAGTAACGCCATTTCTGATAGGGTGCAACGTTTCTTCACAGGATCTCTTTACATGGAAAGATTATACCACAGCACATACATGGAATTCTAGAAACGAGAACTGCCAACCTAATTGGAGACCTCCCTATGCCCAAAATGACTGACACCCAACTCGCCTCCTTCTTCGATTCAGATGTTCTCTGCCGTCTAGCGTGTCTTGATGACGATGGCTATCCCTATGTCGTTCCAACTTGGTTCCAGTATGCTGATGACGGCTTCTATATCATCCCTAGAGCGCGTGCCAAGTGGGCCGAGTACATGAAGCGAGATGGTCGTGTCTCCCTTTGCTTGGATCGAGAGAGTGGAGAACGCGTTCTGATCAAGGGTGTAGCCTGCGTCATAGAAGAACCCAATGTGGGTGGGCAATGGGTAGGAATTGCCAAAGAGATGGCTTACCGCTACCGAGGTGAGGCGGGTCTAACCTATTTGGAGACGACCATGGAAGAGCCGCGTTGGCTCTTCTTTGTACAGCCAGAGAAGAGTACCTCTTGGCAAGGCGGCGGCTGGGCTGATAAATACAAACACTCAAAGTGGTAAGGCCAGAGAGAATATTCGTTGCCAGATCAGACCATTCAGACTCAGCAGATCGCAGTAGGACTATGCCAGCAGTAGCGTCGAGCCACACATGGTCGTGATTATTGGACGCTTACGATCTGCCCTCTAAGTAACAAAGATGAAAAGATTAGAAATATTAAGAATCTGCACAATCTTCTAACCTTTGTTCGATTTTCATCCGTCCGTGGTACAGTTGGATGAATAAATGTCCGCGCAGAAAATAGGAAACGGATTCAGATGGATTAGTAGGACTCTTTCGTCCTCCGTGGTGACTCTTGATCCATGAAAAACTACTGATTCACCATTTTGCGGCGAACTCAGTGGGAGTTTCTCAAATCAACGGTTCGATAACTGAAAGATCTTTTCCCTTGTTTCTCGCCACGAGATCTTACTCAACCCCATCTTTTGACGCAGTCGATCTTCAGGCATTCCCGTGCGGAAGTCTCGAACTGCACTCGTCCAACGCAGCGTCTCAAAACCGATTTGTAGGCGCTTAATTTCTGCTTTTTCGCCAACCTCCTCGAGCACATACTCTAAATTTCGGGGCGTGCATTCAAAAAGGCGAACCTCAGGACGATACTGCTGCAAGTATTGATGGAGTGCGCTCGTCACAGTGGAATGAAGCACAATCGATCGATTTTTGTGGGCATGGCGCTCTTCAGAATAGCGAACCGCTACTTCTGGCGATTGGGGGCGACTCGTATCAATATCTGAAATGAGTAGACGCGCGCACTCGGCTTTCTTCATCCCTGTTTGTAACAGTAGATTGACGAGTAGGAAGGGACGGGCATCGGGATTTTCTCTATGCCAAAGCAGATCCTGAGAAATTCGTATAAGCTGGCTAACCTCTTGGTCCTGTAAGATTTGGGGAAGAGGCGTCCGGGCAGGCTGCTGGAGGATCGGTTCCGCCGGGTCAGTCCCAATAACGCCGATGCCATGAATCCAACTAAAGAAGACTTTGATGGTCGTAATTCGTCGGGCTAGGGTTTTGGCACTACAGGGTTTCCCCCGTTCATGTTGAAGCCACTCCAGAAAATCCTCTAGGTTCTTGGTATTGATCTGATGCAGTAGCGTATCCCCTTGCATAAAGGCCACCAGAATCTTCAGATCATTGCGGAATGCCTTGATCGTATTATCGCTAAATCCCTTGCGGACCATATAGTCATCAAATGCTCCAATGGATGCTTCTAGCGTACTATCGGATCGCAACGGTGAAGGCAATTGCTCTTCAATCGATTCGCCGGAATTTGAGTCACCAGCCTTCAATGTACTGGTATCTGATTCAGCCGAATGCGCTTCGCTGGAATCTGCTTCGCTGGAATCTGCTTTAGTGGAATTCACTTCGTTCTCAATCGCTACAGCACCTGATTCGGACATAGAAAAAATGCTCCTGCGCTATTAATTATGGTTCGGGGTACTTAAGACATCAAATCGTCTACTTCAAACCTGCTACTTAAAGTCTTCGTATAGTTTTTCGTATAGTTTATAGAACTATTGTACGAATCGTCTCTTAGATTGTCAAAGTTGGACATCCCTATGGAAGTATCTGGATTTAGCGTCTTACATTCACGCACCAACGCAACGATGCCTTATGCACAGTTACGCAGGTATAGTTCGCCAGAAAAATCTTGTTCCGGCTATTGAACCATCCTCTCTGGGAAATCTCGAGAAAAGCTTATTCCCGTCTTCACGGGAATAAGCTTTTCTGGCCATCTATATGGCTCGTGCCGCTACACCCTCTTTTCCTACCCACTCTGCTTTATCGGTTCTTTCGTTTATTGGATCGTCTGTTATTAGAGCGCCTGTTGCTATTTTTTTTGTTGCTGGCTTTTTGGATTACAGGTTCTTTTACGAGTGCTTTTTTTTCGATGGGTTCTTTTATAGCGGGCGTGGTGGTCAATCTTTGAGCAGAGGCATCGCCCGTATTTTTATCAACAGTTGCTTCGATCTTCTTGCTCTTGTCTGAGTGACCAAAAAGCCGGAAGGAACCAATTCGCTCCATTATGGAGCTTGCGTCGGCAAATGATCGAGTATCGTCCTTCTCCTTAATCTTAATAGGCTCATCTGGTTCATCTTTTTCCTGCATTTTTAGAGCCAATGTTCCCTGAGTGTCTAATGTGACAATATCAACATTCTTATTGCGTAGTTTGAGCAGATTATAGGAATAGGCCTCACGGACAAGGGTAATCAGGCTCGCCAACATGGGGACAGCTAGCAGAAGCCCTAATGCGCCAAATATGGACGACGCAAAGACCTGGAAGAAGAGCAGCGCGCCCGATGGAATATTAAGCTGTGCTTTGATGAGGCGAGGCGTTAGAATGCTGCCTTCAACAACCTGGATCAATAAGTATGTCGGAATCGCTCGTAGCAATAGCGTCGGATCTGGATCTGGCTGTACAAGGATAAAAAAGGCAATAGGAAGGAGGGGTAAAACAGATCCAATATTGGGGATAAATGTGGCCAAACCGGCGAAGAGAGCAATCGTCTGAGCACCGGGTACACCTAATAAACCCAAGGCACCCCATACCAGCACCATTGTCATGGTGACAGCAAGAAATTGGGTTGTAATCCATGCTGTTAAGGTCTGATAGAGTTGAGACCAAATCTGCAAAGTCTGCTCATGGTATCTCTCCGGTACCAAATAGAGGCTTGCCTTGATATAGGCCATTGGCTCAACCAGGAGAAAAATAGCAATAAAGACAACAAAAAAGAGATTCGCTAAGGTGGCAAAGAAAAAGCCTAGCCCCTTAAAGAGTGATGGCAGGAGCGTGCTACCGGTTTGGAAGATTGCATTGAAGACATCTTGAAGCGTTTGGTAATTTACCTGCTCTACCAGCTCACCTAACTGGGTTAAAATCGCGCTAGAATCTCTGGCTGGCAGGAAATTGCGTAATAGCGGAAAATCGATCCGCCAGCGGTCATAGACCTCACCAGCATTGATCAACACATTTTGGGATTGGGGGAGCACCTCACTAATCTCGCTGGTCATAGGTAGAACCATCAAAAGCATGAGGGCAACCGCACCAATGATCACAGCCGTAGCGGAAATCAAGATGGCTACGCCTCGCTTTAATCCATGTTGCTGAAGCCAATTAGCTGGAATGCTAATCCCAACAGCAATGACAATCGAGGCAAATCCAAGAATCCAGAGTGTTCGAAAGTACCAAAACCCGATAAGCCCAACAATGAGTAATGTGATTAGCAGTACCCGCTTAAAATAATCCCGATTTGAAATGTTCATATTAAGTTGAACCTAATTCCCGTAAATTATCAACAATCATATAGCCCACTAGGACAAAAAGGCCACCAACAACGATAGGCCAGAAGAATTCATAAAAAAGTATCAGCGTTGTCATAATGGAAAGCAAAATCGTAATATTGAGCAGCAGATTTGCCAATTGTCCCCGAATGGCTGCCTCTATAGCGATAAACCCAGCCACAACGGGAAATGCTCGAAACAGCCACTGAGAGCGATTATAGGCCAGAAGCCCAGCCAATATAAAGAGCAGCAATCCCACACTCAGAGCAGCCCAGAGTTCCATCAAACGAGTCTGCTCTTTAGCAGGAACTTCTGGCCGATGGACACGGGTTAGATGAGCCTGTGGATCGCCCCAATCCCCCTCATTGATTCGATCCAAATAACTGAGGCATGCCGTAATCGATTCATTCAGTTCCGTTTGGTGAGCATAAAGGGCTTGAAGCGCTTGCTGTGCATCTTCCATGGCAATCTTTTGCGCGTCATGAAGTGGGTTGAGATGCTCGGTAAACTGCAGCGCGTCGGTCTCTAGGGCAGCCTGACGGAGCGCTCGTCGCTCTTTTTGAATGGACGCATCGAGCCTGTTTTGCTCTGCTTTCAGCTCCTCTATATGCCACATCAGATATTGGCTGGTTAAATGGGGGGGTGTGACCTTATCCAAGCCCACCCAGCCGAGCGGATCATACCAAGATTGGCGCACGCTGCCATCTCGGTTAAATTTGGGACCTGCAGGTGCCCGTTCGCCATCAACAAAATCATTGGTGTCTAATCCCCATAATCCTCTATACTGCTCAATCCACCCCATACCGGCGTCGAGTAGGATTGGTGTCCAGGTATTTTCTTGCTGAACGCCAATCGTCACGCCGTCGCCTCTGGCATAGTCAATATATGGGACACTTAGTAAAGATCGAACGGCTTCGGCTTCACGTTGGTGATTGCCCTGCCCTTGCCCTAGCGTTAGGTACCAATAATCTCGCAATGTGAGTATCAGATTCCGGATCGGCCGCAAATAACGGGGTTCGATCCCCATCAAATACTCACCAGGCAGAAAGTAACTAGCATGAGAACCAGCTCCAGCATAGACGACAGGATGCGTATCATGCAATATTGTAAGCTCTGGATCATCCCAGCGACGGCGTAAATTGTCCCCCGAATAGTCATGTGAAGCATAAGAGACCCAAAGAGGTTTCAGTTCAGATGGCTTGCCGTCCGAGTTTCCCTCATCGGCCAAATAGACAAAGACCTGTTCCCAATCGGCTTCATGCTCGTTAACTCCGTAGAAGCTGGAACGCCAATCATTCATTACATAAAAGTAGCAGTAGTGAAGAATGATGTAATCGCCGCTGCGTACCACACGTCCATAGTAAGCTGGTTGGGGATTTTCCTCGAGGCTCTTCCGGTACATGATCTCGGCTTTTGCCGTTGTCCCACCTGGAACTGTACCGCGGATGGTCAAAGATAGATCAAAAAGACCATCGATGATCCGAGAGGCCAAACCAACGCGCGCCAACCTGCCGGTTGCACGAAAGTGTGGTCGATTCGGACGGTTGCGCCACTGTCGGTAGTCGGTCGGTTGGAGCGGCTCTAGGACATAACGCATGTACAAGGCCTGCTCCTTGGCAACTTCGCTATGATGAGCCAACTTTTCCAGCGATAAGGCTCCTGGTTCAACCAAACAAACCTCATCTCCATTCTCACTACGCATCCACAAGCTGGCTTGTTTCACATATGCATCAACATAGCAGGGGAAAAACATCTCGCCCTGAGTATAACAGATAATTGGTTCAAAGGTTTTTAGTATTAGTAATTCAAGTTCGTTTTCCATAGGGTACGGGTAGTCGATAATCGGTCGTTGTTTGTCAGTAAATGGCTATTACCAATTATATTTAGGACGACTTGCGCTAACCATCATCTATTCTTCCGTCTCACTAACGGTTATGCCAATCTGATCCGCATGCCCAAAGGCTCGTTGGACATCCCGCTGGTTTAGGTAAAAGACGGTGATCACATTGACAAACATCTGGAAGTATTGGGCTTCTCCAATGATATACGCGAAAATCCCAGTCCCCATGCGCAACCCCAGTTGAATCATGGTAAGTACCCATGCCCAACGCCTAAGCCGCCAAAGCCCCGGTGCGACAATTGCACCAAAGATAGTCGAACCGTAGCCAATCAAGAGAGGCAGATCGGCAGGACGAGTAAGGCGTTCATATAAACGATGAACGTCCCTATCCCAATTCAAATAAATGACGACGATTAGAACAATACACGAGAGGATTTGAAGAAGAACGATTGCTGTAACCCCAAAAGGGCGCCTTGTTTCGGAGAGTGTCAACATGCCAAATACTCACAAAACACGTTTTCCACAATAAAAACATATAAATTTGACTTAACTGTCAGAACTATGCTAAACTCTCAATCGATACGGTATTTTGTACATCTTTTGTATGACTTTTGCGTCATAGTTTACCCAAGTAACGGATTAGCAAAGCATGTACATCTTTCAAGTAATCAGATATCCAACAGAGAAGCGTTTATCGACGTTATAGTACCAGCAAGAGCGCCTAATTTACAATATTGACGAATGTCTACAGACTGCTTGGGCGTATGCGCATCATATCGTCTAAACCTGTGAGAAATTAATATGGCATTGAGTATCTATTCTGACAAAGAGAGTCCCGCTTGGCGAATTATTGAGCATTTGCAGAGGCGTGGGTCAAGTACGATTAAAGAGTTGGAAGAGTTACTGAGCGTAACGACAACTGCGGTGCGGCAGCATCTAGGGACATTGCAAGCTGATGGGTATGTAGAGAGACGGCAAGTGAACACAGGTGTTGGTCGTCCTCATCATATATACCTCATTACCCCGAGCGCACAGGAGCTATTTACCTGCCATTGTGACGATTTGGCCTTAACACTACTTCAAGAAATCTATGCTTTGGAAGGGATCGCAAAAACCCAGCTCTTGCTTAAACGGGTTGGGGATCGATTAGCCGACAAGTATAGTGAATCGATCCAGGCGACAGTCCTTCAAGAACGGGTTGAAGAGCTTGCAGGCGCTCTGAACAATCGTGGCGTCCTGACGGATGTGCAAGAAGCGGATAACAATACAATCCTACTTAAAACATACAATTGTCCATATCATGATCTTGCCCAGCATGACGACGAGATTTGTCAGATGGATCGAGAAATGATCCGTCAGGTGCTTGGCTCAGATGTAGAGTTAGACTCGAGTATTATGCAGGGAGATGGTTGCTGTTCCTTTATGATATCGGGCGACAGAAGAAGTAAATGTAATTCGGCATAAATAATTTCGTTCCATAGGCGCTTCCAGGATCGGATATTGAAATCGAATGATTCTCAAAGCGGATTTACGCTGCGAACCAGTGAGATCCTTGGAGTCCTTATAGAGCCAATACTTTTTATAGAGGGAGTCTCTAAAAACAATGAGCACATTGGAAATTAAAAATCTGCATGCGTCTGTTGACGAAACCGAAATTCTAACAGGTGTCAATTTAACGCTACGCAGTGGTGAAATCCACGCATTGATGGGGCCAAATGGCTCTGGTAAATCGACTCTGGGTTATGTCATTGCTGGTCATCCTCACTATGAGGTAACAGAAGGTGACATCCTTATTGATGGCGAAAGTATTTTAGATATGGAAGCAGATGAGCGTACCAAGGCTGGTATTTTCCTCGCTTTTCAATACCCTGTGGCAGTACCTGGCGTGAGCGTAGCTAACTTTTTGCGGACAGCCGTCTCTAACGTACGTGGATATACCGATAAGAAAAACGAGAGCGATCGCAGTGGCGTAATTGGAAGTAATCTTATGCCTATGCGTGAATTCCGCCGTGAACTGACGGCTAAAATGAAAGAGTACAATGTGGATTCGAGCTTTGCTCGGCGCTATCTAAATGATGGATTTTCTGGCGGTGAAAAGAAGCGGACGGAGGTTCTCCAGATGGCCATGCTCGAACCCAAATTTGGTATTTTAGATGAGTCAGATTCGGGACTCGACATCGATGCCTTGCGGGTTGTCTCCGATGGCATTAACAAATTAGCCACAGAAGACCGTGGCTTTTTGCTGATTACCCACTACCAGCGGATGTTGAATTATGTCAAGCCAAACTTCATCAGTATCTTCCATAATGGTCGCATCGTTATGACCGGTGGTCCTGAAGTGGCGACGATGCTTGAAGAAAAAGGCTATGGCTGGGTTGAAGAAGAATTCGGTCCTGAATTAGTCACAGCTTAGAAATTTACGAATTATACCCAGCATCTACAATATGAAGGGACACTTATGGCACATCAAGACGATTTAAAACAATTAGAAGGCGTAAAGACAGATTATCAGTATGGCTTTCATGATGACGGGGCCGATACGGTTTTCCGTGCGGAAAAGGGGCTAAATCACGCTGTTGTCGATCAGATATCTGACCACAAAAATGAGCCGGATTGGATGCGTCAGTTTCGGCATGAGGCATTGGATATCTTCTTTTCTAAGCCGGATGTTACCTGGGGTGCTGACCTCAGTGGTATCGATTACGATGATATTTACTACTATCTCAAGCCATCGGATGGTGCAGAGCGTTCCTGGGACGACGTGCCAGAGGGCATCAAGAATACATTTGATCGATTGGGTATTCCAGATGCAGAGCGAAAATTCCTGGCAGGTGTAGGTGCTCAGTACGATTCAGAAGTCGTCTATCACAGCCTACGTGAAGAGTGGGAAAAGATGGGTGTAGTCTTCTTGGATATGGACACAGGGTTGAAAGAGCATGAAGACATCGTTCGTGAATATTTCGCCACGATTATACCCGCTGCTGATAACAAATTCGCTGCCCTAAATAGCGCGGTTTGGAGTGGCGGTAGCTTTGTATACGTACCCAAGGGCGTCCATGTCGATATCCCGCTGCAAGCCTACTTCCGAATCAACCAAGAAAATATGGGACAGTTTGAGCGCACCCTGATTATTGTTGAAGAAGGGGCCAGCGTTCACTATGTAGAAGGCTGTACGGCTCCTGTCTATTCAAGCAATAGCCTACATAGCGCAGTCGTTGAGATTATCGTGAAGAAGGATGCCCGTTGTCGCTATACCACCATCCAGAATTGGAGTACTGACGTTTACAATTTGGTGACCAAGCGCTCGATTGCTGAAGAAGGGGCCACCATGGAATGGATCGATGGAAACCTTGGTAGCAAGGTTACGATGAAGTATCCGGCCGTCTATATGATGGGTCCCAAGGCTCATGGAGAAATTCTCTCAATTGCCTTTGCAGGCACAGGCCAACATCAGGATGCAGGCGGCAAGGTTGTTCATGGTGCCCCTAACACCTCGTCCAAGATCATCTCCAAATCCATCAGCAAAGATGGTGGGCGTTCCAGCTACCGGGGGCTTCTCAAAGTTGCTAAGGGCGCTCACGGTAGCCGCAGTAATGTAGTTTGCGACGCACTTCTGCTCGATGAAGCCAGCCGTTCTGACACGTATCCATATATTGAGATTGAAGAGGATAACGTGAGTGTCGGCCACGAGGCATCTGTCAGCAAGATTGGTGAGGAGCAGCTCTTCTACCTAATGAGTCGCGGTATCGGTGAAGAAGAAGCATCCGCTATGATCGTCGGCGGCTTTATTGAGCCGCTGGTTAAAGAATTGCCCATGGAATACGCTGTTGAAATGAATCGTTTGATTCAGCTTCAGATGGAAGGCAGCATCGGCTAAGAATTGTTGATTGTCAGTAGTTTGAAATGTCAGTGAGAGACTCTTCGGTTCCGTCGCAAGCGACTGTAACCAAACAGAGTGACATTGCGAACTACTGATTCTTGATTGACGACTAGGAGATGCTTAATCGTCAATTAAATAGGGGAATATAGTGAGCGTACTTGTCAAAGAACCTGAAAAATTGGCAGAGGTAGCAAGCGGTTTTAATGAAGAGACCGTGCGCGCTAGCTCTGCAGCAAAAAATGAACCAGCATGGATGTTGGACTTCCGGCTAGCGGCATGGAAGATCTATGAAGAAACACCCATGCCAAAACCAACAGATGAAGCTTGGCGACGGACCCGACTGACAGGGTTCAATTTAGAAAAATTTCAGCCTTATGGGCTGCCTACTGAAAAAGTGAGCCAGGATGAACTGCCTACCCTTCTTCGGGAAGAATTGGATGAGATGGAGAGTGCGGCAAGCCTCATCTTCCAAGATGGGGGCGTTCTGTACAGTGATGCAACAGCTGATTTAGCGGCACAGGGTGTCATCTTTACCGATTTGCAGAGCGCGGTTCAGGAATATCCCGATCTACTGCAAAAGCATTTTATGACTAGCGTGGTCAAGCCTGAGAGCAATAAGTTTACAGCCCTTCATGCTGCGTTATGGGATACAGGGGCTCTGATTTACGTACCCAAGCACACCAAGGTAGAACTACCTCTTCAAGTGATTCTCAACCAAGGCGAAGGGGTCGGCTCGTATCACCATACCCTGCTGATTGCAGAAGAAGGTGCTGAAGTGACTGTAGTCGATGATCTGCTAGGTGGCAAGGGTGGATTTCAGAGCAGCGTTGTGGAGATTATTCAGGGTGATAACGCGATTGTTCGTTACATGAATCTCCAAGACTTCGATCACTCGGCTTGGAACTTTATGACGGGGCGAGCCGCATTGGGGCGTGATACCGATCTGCGCTGGATTCAGGTCAGTTGGGGTAGTCGCTTGACCAAAGCATTCCTTGATTTGGATATGATGGGTCAAGGCGGTCACGCCGAACTGCTTGGTATTTACTTCCCCACGGGGCGTCAACATATTGATCATCAAACCCTACAGATCCACCGGGTTCCCAACTGCTTTAGTGATCTTCTCTTCAATGGCGCGCTAAAAGACAGAGCGCGCAACGTCTACATGGGGATTATTCGTGTTCACGAAGATGCTCAAAAGACCGATGCATTCCAACGCAACGGGAACCTCATATTGGATAGCACGGCCCGTACCGATAGCATTCCGGGCCTTGAGATCGAAGCGGATGATGTGCGCTGCACCCATGCCGCCACAGCTGCTCAGGTGGAGGATGAGTATGTCTTCTATCTAATGGCCCGCGGTCTTTCTCGCGCCCAAGCAGAGCGGATGATCGTACAGGGATTTTTCCAAGCCGTACTGGATCGTGTGCCAGTTGAAAGTGTGGTTCACAAATTAGAGAGGGTAATCGAACGCAAGATTGGCGGATAATTGAGCGGTAATCATGTTTTTACCAACGCTCAGACTTGACAGGTTTTGAAAATCTGTCAAGTCTTCGGAAAAGCTTTTTTATGAGTATACATACAGCCTCAAGCAATGGAAAAAACGAAAGAGGGAAATTAGATGAGCGTAGAGAATAAAGGATATGCGCGGCCCGATGCGCTAGTTAGCACAGAGTGGGTTGCTGCAAATCTTGATAATGCAAATATTCGTCTTGTGGAGAGCAATGAAGACATTCTTTTGTATGATGTTAAACATATTCCAGGCGCTGTCAAAGTTGACTGGCATATGGATTTGAATGATTCGCTCGTCCGAGATTATGTAGACAAATCTGGCTTTGAAGCTTTACTGAACAAAAACGGCATCAGTAACGATACAACTGTTATTTTCTACGGTGATAAAAACAACTGGTGGGCTACATATGCCTTTTGGGTCTTCCAACTCTTTGGTCACACCAATGCCAAGGTCATGGACGGAGGACGGCAAAAATGGCTGGACGAAGGCAGGGAGATGACTCGGGAGGTCCCCTCTTACCCAGAAACCAGCTATAGCGCCCCCGATCGCAACGATGCACCCATCCGAGCATTCCGAGACGATGTGCTGGCTCATACCCAAGGCAACAAACCACTGGTCGATGTACGAAGCCCTGGTGAATACTCAGGTGAATTGCTTCATATGCCTGACTATCCCCAAGAAGGTGCTATGCGAGGCGGCCACATTCCTGGAGCTAGGAGTGTCCCATGGGCAAGAGCAGCCAATGAAGACGGTACCTTCAAAAGCGCTGATGAATTGCGGGCTATCTATGAAGGCGAACAAGGCTTGAGCAGTGGCGATAACGTTGTGGCCTACTGCCGTATCGGTGAACGCAGCAGCCATACATGGTTTGTCTTAACCTATCTGCTCGGTTATGAGAATGTCCGGAACTATGACGGTTCATGGACGGAATGGGGGAACTCTGTTGGACTACCCATTGAGAAATAACGAGAATACAGCAGTTTTGCCCGAGCAGGTTGAAGCTCAAGTAGACGCTCAGGTTGAAGCCAAGATTACAGCTATTCGTCAAGACTTTCCGATTCTGCAGAGGGAAGTGCATGGGAAACCGCTTATCTACTTGGATAATGCGTCCAGCAGCCAAAAGCCAGAGACGGTTATTCGTGCATTGGATGAGTACTATCGGCAGACGAATGCCAATGTGCATCGCGGCGTCCATACGTTGAGCGAAGAGGCTACCAGCCTGTACGAAACGGCTCGTTTACGGATCGCTCGATTTATCAACGCACCCGATGACAAGCAGGTCATCTTCACAGGTGGTACGACGGCTGGTATCAACTTAGTTGCGCAAAGCTGGGGGCGAGCCAATTTGGGGCCTGGCGATGAGGTGCTCATTACCGAAATGGAGCACCATAGCAACATCGTTCCCTGGCAGATTCTGCGAGATCAGGTAGGCTTTACGCTCCGCTATATCCCGCTGACGCCTGACGGGCTGCTGGATCTTACTGATCTGGAGCAGCTGATCAACGAACGGACTAAGCTGGTTAGCGTGGTCCATGCCAGTAATGTCGTTGGTACTATCAATCCGGTTGAGCATCTTAGAGACAAAGCTCATGCTGTTGGGGCCAAGATTCTAATCGATGGCGCTCAAAGTACGCCTCATATGCCCGTGGATGTTCAAACACTCGATGTCGATTTCTTCGTCTTCAGTGGCCACAAGATATGCGGGCCAACGGGCATTGGCGTACTCTATGGACGACGTGATCTGTTGGAAGAGATGCCGCCATTCATGGGTGGTGGAGACATGATCCGCTCGGTGCGCATGGATGCAAGCACCTGGAATACATTGCCCTACAAATTTGAAGCCGGTACGCCAGCCATCGCTGAGGTAATCGGTCTGGGTGCGGCGGTCGATTATCTTAGCCAAATCGGTATGGAATGGGTACATCAGCATGAGCAGATGATAACGGCTTACGCTTATGAACGGCTTAGTCAGCTCGAAGGCCTGCGCGTTCTAGGTCCAGGCCCTGATGCTAGAGGGGGATTGGTCGCATTTACGCTAGGAGACATCCATCCCCATGATCTCTCTGCTGTTCTTGACCATGATGGTATAGCCATTCGTGCCGGACATCACTGTGCCCAGCCGCTTCATGATGCCTATCATATACCAGCCAGCGCGCGCGCTAGCTTTTACCTCTACAACACAAAAGATGAGGTAGATGCATTGGCAGCAGCATTGGAAAAAGCGATTGACATCTTTACCTTCTAAACATTATGGATCCATTTTACAGAGAAGCAATTCTCGATCACTATAAACACCCTCGCCGTAAGGGGCATTTAGACAACCCTGATTTTCAGGCACATGATCACAATCCTTTCTGTGGTGACGAAGTGACCATTGAGCTGAAGGTGGCAGATGATACAATTGTCGATGCCTCTTTTCACGGGCATGGTTGTGCAATTAGCCAGGCAACCACCAGTATGCTGATGGAAGATATAGTGGGCTTGCGTGTAGAAGAAGTTAAACAGTGGGACAAAGAGTATATTTTGGAGATGTTGGGTATTGAAATTGGGCCTGTTCGGCTGAAGTGTGCGTTGCTTCCACTAGATGTGCTAAGGCAAGCAATGGGTACCAACGCAGGTATTTAGATTGCCAAAAAAGTATTGTCCTTTCTTCCGAGAATTTCCCAGGGTGGGTAGGTCAAGAGTTGGGACAAAACCTTTTCTGAAAAGTATATCTTCTCCACGGCAATCCAGAGAGAAAGGAAATCCATGAGCCAGTTCATGAAAGTGGCAACCACAGGTGAGCTACCTATAGGAGGTAGCAAGCTGGTAGAAGTAGATTATGTTCGGGTTGCACTCTTCAACTTGGATGGAAAAATTTATGCCATTGAAGACGTTTGCACCCACGATGGTGGTCCGTTGGTGGAGGGCGAAGTAGTCAATGGTTGTGAGGTCATGTGCCCTCGCCACGGAGCGCGCTTTGATATCCGCACAGGCGAAGCAATCTCTTTCCCTGCATTTGAGGCCACCAATACCTATGAAGTCAAGGTAGAGGGTGAGGATATTCTGATCGAATCCCCTCTGTGATCGATAGAAAGATCTTCCAGCACATTGGCAGATGTAGCCCAGGGAACACTGTCTGAAAAACTTATTAGTATCGGAATTGATTACATGAAAGGAGTGCTATAATGGCTCTGCCGACACCAGAAGAGGTTCGTTCTGTTATTCAGGACAAAGTCCATGATCCTGAACTCATGCTTAATATTGTCGATATTGGGCTAATTTACGGCGTGGAAGTAACGGAAGAGAAGAATGCAGAAATCACCATGACGCTCACAAGCCCCGGCTGCCCGGCTGGCCCACAGATTATTGGTGATGTGCAAAGAGAAACCCATACGGCTTTCCCAGATTTGGAGGAGGTCAACGTTCATCTCGTCTGGACGCCCTTCTGGAATCCAGAGATGATGTCTGACGATGCAAAGGACGAGTTGGGGATCTTTTAGAAACGAGAATACCCAGGGATCCTACTCTAAGTAACCCAAGATTTCCCGCTTCGTCACTCTATTCAAAATGCCAGTAGATCGCAATGACATTCTTCTCCTAAAGCCGCTCGTAGAATGCCAGAGAGAAGAACCTCTTCGTGGGATCGATCTACTGACATTTTCATTATCGCTTCCCTGCGCCAGTTAAAGTCGCCCGAATCAGATCCCTGTTGAGCTGACCTATAAAATCAATACTTATTTCTTTCGGACAGACTGCTTCGCACTCGCCCATGTTGGTGCAACCGCCAAAGCCCTCTTCATCCATCTGATTGACCATCAGAACGGCCCGGTCATATCGCTCAGGTTGCCCTTGCGGAAGTAAGGCAAGGTGAGAGGTTTTTGCTGACGTAAAGAGCATCGCGGATGAGTTGGGACAGGCTGCGACACAAGCGCCACAACCGATACATTGAGCCGCATCCATAGCCCGGTCAGCCTTTTCTTTAGCAATGGGCATGGCATTGGCATCCACGGCGCTTCCCGTACCAGCCGAAATATAGCCGCCAGCTTGAATAATTCGATCGAATGAGCCGCGATCGACCAATAGATCCTTGATGACGGGAAAAGCCTCTGCTCTCCATGGTTCAATAACAATGGTATCTCCATCCTGAAAACTACGCATATGGAGCTGGCAAGTCGTCACTGCCCCTTTGGGACCGTGGGCAACGCCATCGATCATCATGCCACAGGAGCCACAGATACCTTCCCGACAATCATGGTCAAAGATGACAGGCTCATCCCCCTCGACAACCAACTTCTCGTTGAGCTGATCGAGCATCTCTAAAAACGATGACTCTTCACTCACATCTTTCAGTTGGTAATTTACAAAGCGCCCGTCGGCATCCATCCCCTTCTGACGCCAGATCTTCAAATTCAAATTCATCGTCGTCATCCCTCTTATTTGTAACTCCGCTGGGTGAGCTTCACATAATCAAACTCAAGCGGTTCTTTGTTTAAAATTGGTTGGGCATCTTCACCAGCATATTGCCAGGCAGCTACATAGGCAAAGTTCTCATCATCACGCAGGGCCTCACCATCTTCGGTTTGGCTCTCTTCCCGGAAATGACCACCACAGGATTCAGTGCGATCCAATGCATCTTTTGCTAAGAGTTCGCCTAACTCCAAGAAATCAGCGACGCGGCCAGCTTTTTCCAATTCTTGATTCAAGTCAGCCTCACCGGGAACAATGATATTTTCCCAGAACTCTTCTCGAAGTGCAGGGAGCTTTTGGAGTGCCTCTTGAAGACCTGTCTCATTGCGTCCCATGCCACAATATTCCCACATAATTTTGCCCAATTCACGGTGAATTGAGTCTACGGTTCGTTTTCCGCGAATGTTGCGCAAGCGATTAATCTGCTCTGAAACGCTTGACTCAGCTTCGCTAAAAGCATCGTGGTTTTCATCCACTTGGGATAAATCGGCTTGGGCCAGATAGTTGCCTATGGTATAGGGTACAATGAAGTAGCCATCGGAAAGACCTTGCATCAAGGCGCTAGCCCCCAGTCGGTTGGCACCGTGGTCTGAGAAATTGGCCTCACCCGCCACAAAGAGACCAGGGATTGTGCTCTGTAAATTGTAGTCAACCCACAGGCCGCCCATTGTGTAGTGAAGAGCCGGGTAAATCCGCATGGGTGTCTTATACGGGTCCTCACCCGTAATATTGGCATACATATCGAAGAGATTGCCGTATTTATCTTTTACAGCAGCCTCGCCCATACGCTCAATCGCACTATTGAAGTCGAGATAGACCCCGTTTTTTAGGTCGCCGACGCCGTGTCCCTTGTCCACCTCTAATTTAGCGGCTCGAGAGGCGACATCTCGGGGAACTAGGTTGCCAAAGGCTGGGTAGCGCTCTTCCAAATAGTAGTAGCGCTCTTCTGGGGGAATATCGTTGGGTGCTCGTTGGTCATCTTTGTTGCGTGGAACCCAAATTCGTCCATCGTTGCGCAAAGATTCGCTCATCAGCGTGAGCTTGGATTGATTTTCGCCACTAACTGGAATACAGGTGGGATGAATCTGGGTGAAACAAGGATTGGCAAAGTAGGCGCCACGTTTATAAGCTCGCCAAATGGCCGTTGTGTTACAGCCCATTGCGTTGGTAGAAAGGTAGTATAGATTGCTATAACCACCCGTTGCCAAAACCACAGCATCCGCCAAATGTCGCTCAATTTCGCCTGTAATCATATTGCGCACAATGATGCCCCGAGCACGGCCATCAATAACGACCAGGTCGAGCATCTCTGTGCGGGGATGCATCTCAACTTTGCCTAGCGCAACCTGTCTTTGAAGGGCTTGGTAAGCCCCCAGCAGTAATTGTTGCCCGGTCTGCCCCCGAGCGTAAAAGGTGCGGGAAACTTGAGCACCGCCAAAGGATCGGTTGGCCAAAACACCACCATACTCTCGGGCAAAGGGAACCCCTTGGGCAACACATTGATCGATAATGTTGGCACTATTCTGAGCAAGCCGATAGACATTGGCTTCTCTAGCTCGATAGTCACCCCCCTTTACCGTATCATAAAAGAGACGGAAGACGCTGTCACCATCATTCTGGTAGTTCTTTGTCGAGTTAATACCGCCCTGGGCTGCAACACTATGGGCGCGACGGGCGCTATCCTGGTAGCAGAAATTTTTCACGTTGTAGCCAAGTTCCGCCATGGATGCCGCTGCAGCACCCCCCGCTAGCCCTGTGCCAACCACGATCACGGTGAATTTACGCTTGTTGGCTGGGTTGACTAGCTTCATCTCGAAACGATGCTTGTCCCACTTCTGCTCAATGGGACCATCTGGAATACCGGCATCTAGCGTTGCTTCTGTAAATGTGGGCATAGTCTTAACGCCGGTGTCAACTTGAGTTGTCATAGTCCAATAGACTCCTGTCTGCTTAGATATCAGTTGCTCGCAGCCACGTTTTCGCGTGGTCCAGAGTCCTTAGTCGCTCTAGTCCACATGGATTGCCTTGCGATCTTCTGAGATGGAACAATTCCCGCTCTGAAAATGAATTTGAAAGGGAATTGCATATGCCGTGAATTATATTGCGGTCGTTTTGGAAACAAGTGTTTCCCAAAGGTCTATTAGAGAAACCAAACACTTGTTTTCAAACGGAGCTGAGTATAACTATAAAGTTACGAACCCTGCCAGGATCGCGATTGGAACCGATGCAAAGCCCACCGGAATCAGGAAACCCAATGCTACGGCAACGAGCCGAATAGCGGGTGAATATTCCTGGCTGTTCAACCCCAATGTTTGCAACATACTCCATACACCATGGTAAAGATGGAATCCCAGAGCCGTAACCGCAACCAGGTAGATTGCCACATTGTATGGTGCGCTAAAGCCAAAGACCACATTGGCGTAGGGATCGTGCCTATCAAATTGACTGTGCAGGAAGGGAACACCCCAGGTGAAGTGAGCTAGGTGATAGATGATAAAAAAGAAGATGGCAACCCCCCCCCACCGTATATACTGAGAAGCCCAGCTGGCCTGCACAACCCGTTTTACTGAATAATTTTTAGGTCGTGCATTGCGTGCTTGTAAAGAGAGGGTGACAGCCGCCCATATGTGGGCTAACAGGGTTACGACCAGACCCGCACGGGCTACCGTTAACAGATGTAAGTGACCAAAGAGTGGAGTGCCTAACTCACGCAGCCCCTCGGCATAGGCATTAAAATAGGGGGCACCACTAAAAATTTTCAGATTTCCATACATGTGGAATACCACAAACCCCACCCAAAGAAGCCCTGTTACTGCCATAATGACCTTTTTACCGATGGAGGTGCGGTAGAGGTTTGTAATACCTACTGCTGCACTCATAATATTGAATTCCTTTTGAATTAGATCCCAAAATCGGCAGCAACTTGCTCCTGCCATTTGGGATCATGGATTTGAAAAATTTCACCACTTCGCCCCTGACACCATGGGCCAAATAACCAGCTTACATAGAGAGCTACTTCTGCTGGATCCAAAAGCCGTTTTTTCTCGAATTGATTGTGCCAGTGACTGTAATCGAGGCTTGTTTCGCTCGTGTCTACGCTGCGAATATCACTCTGCATCTCAGTATCAACCATACCGGGAATGAGATAGTTGATGGTTATATTGCTGCCTATCACCTCCTGTGCAATGACCTTGGTCATCATTTCAAGACCTGCTTTCGATGCACAGTAGGCGCTCATGCCAGCAATAGGGGTTTGTCCAGCGCCGCTGCCAACGTTCACAATACGGCCGTAGTTTTGCGCTTTCATAAGCGGAAGTACGTTGCGAATTAGATAAAAAGCGCCAATCAGGTTAACGTGAATGCTGTAAGCCCACTCATCTGGGTCGGAATCAATGGTCTCCTCTATCGGCCAAACAAGTCCAGCATTATTCAACAGCATATCTACTCGATTGTACTGATCCAGAGCCGACTCGACCACTTCCTCGACTTGCATCGGATCACTTATGTCTGCCTCTACACCAATGGCCCGCCCTCCACCTTGACGAATTTTTTTTGCAACAGCGTCTGCCTGACTCACGCTACGCGCGGCAAGAACCAAAGCCGCCCCCGATTGCGCCAATTGATAGGCAGTTGCTTCACCGATGCCACGTCCGCCCCCAGTAATAATAGCCACTTGCCCTTGAAGTTTTTTTGGTAACTTAAAACGAGCCATCTGTTTTGGTAGTCCATAAAATGTCAATAAGCCAATTACTTTCAGAGTTTACCAAAGAGCGATCAAAAGAGCTATTTTCTTGGCATTCGGCAGTATTTGAGCAGCACCTAAAAGGCACCCGTCTATCCAAACTCCAGGCCCTTTAGGGAATAGTATTGTAAGTGAGAGATTCTTTGAGTTCTCAGGCTCGATCTGGGCGAAGCCAAAGGGATGGCATTACCATCTACTGGCTTTTTGTCACTTTCTAGAGGTTTGTAAGGTATGCTGTAGTTAGACATAAGTGAGAATCGTATACTCAGCTAAAACGAGCCATTTCATTCTCTTCTGAAGTGGGAGCTCCCAACCTTGGAAAGGGCGAAGCGCTATCGATGGAAAAGCTGAGTATAACAAGAGCGATTTTGTGCGTAATCTCAACGAATTTGCTATAAAACTATTTTAAAGTATAGATTGCTATTTTGCCTGTATATTCTCTTACAGGTATACTGACCAGTCTGAGTGCGATGTGAGTAAGTATTCTGTTTTCGAACAACGGATAGAATCAAGCAATCTGATCCTCACACAGATTGTCAACCGTTGAGATTAATAGAGAATGCTGATAGAGTTGATCGACATCTCGATCAAGGAGAATCAATCGGCGATGCAGCGTGTAGTCAACTGTTTTAGCGCGCAGAGTTTTATTCAATTTTTATCTGTTCATCTGTTTATTCATTTGTGCTACTATCTGTTCAGCTATTTATCCATCCATCGAGTCATTCATCTACTTGGTAATCTACCCAACCGTCTGCCCAGTAATTTGTCCAGCCATCTGTTTAACTACTTATTCAACCATCCGTTTCATAACCAATCTGTCCGCATTAATAGCTTCCGCACCTTTTTTATCATATGTTTTCTGGGAGCTGTAACAACCTTGGTGAGCCCATATGTAACACCCTCACTGAGCCCGTCTGTAATGGCCCAGTCGAGTGCAGGAATTACCTCTCCAGCCGCTGGTTCGTCTGTAAGCGGTTCCTTTCCCGTGATGGGGACAGCCGTGATCGAACCTTTTCAACGTTACGAAATCTATATCAAACAGGAGCCAAACGGTGACGATGCTTATATCTACATAGCAGGAGGAACCGAGCAGATTGTTAACGGACAGCTCGGCGTTCTAGACGCAAATGCCTTTGCACCTGGCATCTACACCATTCGCCTACGGGTTGTCAAGCTAGATGGGAATTACGGTGAGTATTTTGCTCCGAACATCAGTATCAATCAAGATGTAGAACCGACACCTACTGCCACGTCCGATGAACCAACCGTTACGCCAATTCCAACTGTGACCTTTACACCTGCTCCCCAGCCGACACCGAACCTTGGTCAGGTGGAGCAACCTCAGGTTCAGGGTGTTGCACCGACGGATACACCCACAACAGAGCCTGTTGCGGCAGTGGAAGCGGACGAATCATCGCCATCAGGTGTGGTCGCAGAAGAGAGCAACAATAGTGATACGGAGACAATTACTACTATTGACCAGCCTGAAGGGACAAGCGGAGAAACAAGTAGTGATTCTGGGGGAATCACAAGTCAACTCGGTGAGGCTTTAGCCTTTACGCATCTGCGTACCCAGTTTTTCGATGGAATGCAATACAGCGCGATTGTCTTTGCCTTGGTGGCCCTGCTCTTTTTGGTGAAAGGAATTCTGCGATGGATGCGTACCCAATTATAGTTATTCAAGTATAAATCATAACCAATGCCAACCCCTCTAAAAATGGTTGTCGGATTGGGAAACCCAGGACGACGCTACGAAAATAATCGACACAATATCGGCTTTCGAGCTGTTGAACTTTATGCTGAACGGTATACGCTTGACCTCGCAAAAAAACAGAGTAAAGCCCTCATTGGTATGGGGTGGCGAGAGTCACGGGGGCGTGTACCATCGCAGATTGCCCAGCCACAAATCACATTGATACCACGGCGGGAAGGGCTTAAAGAACGTGGTCAATCAGATGTAGAGCCGAACCGGACCAAAAGCCAGGAGTCAAATCGCGCAAAAGAAGTCAAAGTGATCCTCGTCAAGCCCCAAACTTACATGAACAACAGCGGTGAAGCAGTTGTTGCATTGGCAGGCTACTACAATGTGGAACCAGCCAACATCCTTGTGATTCATGATGATATGGATTTGCCTACTGGGAAATTGCGTTTGCGCCCTGGGGGGGGAGCGGGCGGTCAAAATGGGGTTCGTTCTATTATAAACCGGCTCAGTACGAAGGATTTTCCTCGTCTGCGCATTGGAATTGGTCGCCCGCCAGGGCGCATGGATCCTGCTGCTTATGTATTACAAGATTTTGTGAAAAGAGAAGCAGAGCAATTTGGCGCATTAGCCGACACTGTTGTAGAAATCATCGACGAATGGCTTTTTACCAATATCGATAGCGTGATGAATAAGTTCAACGGTCGCACTTGATGAATCTCACCGGATTACTCGACTTGCTTAAGCAACTCCCACCCTTTGTCGAGTTGCTAAACACGATACCAGCCGAACCCCAAGCCGTAGCCCATGGTGCCCACCCATTTGTCATTGCCGGGCTACACCGGCATTTAGCTCAGCCGGTTGTTGTTCTAACCGCACGCAGCGAGATGGCCCAACAGCTCGCCACTCAGCTAGAAGCTTGGCTGCCCCCCGTCGAAGATGGCGGTGCGCCTGTCTATCTCTTCTCTGAACCAGACGCACTCCCCTATGAACGCATTCCTTGGGCCAGCGAGACTCGGCAACGTCGGTTGACCGTATTGGCCGCTCTACAGAGCCGAAACGAGGGGAAGCCGCCTCCCATTGTCGTGGTTAGCGCGCGCTCTTTGATGCAAAAGACATTGCCCCCCAAGGAGCTTCGGCTCTCTTTGCGCCCTCTGCGAACCGGAGGCGTTGTGCGTTTGGACCAGATGACCCGCAACTGGGTTCAAAGCGGTTACTACCCTGTTGAAGTGGTTGAAGAGCCAGGTACATTTGCCCGTCGTGGCGGGATCGTCGACATCTGGCCGCCTAATCTTTCTCATCCCGTAAGAATTGATCTCTTTGGCGACGAAGTGGATAGCCTAAGAGTCTTTGATCCCTCTAACCAGCGTAGCGAACGTCGCCTAAGTACGGTTGAAATTGGGCCAGGCAGTGAGGCCCTCAGTAAACATGGCCCTGCAGTTCTTCAACGATTAGGAATCCAAGGAGAGAGTCTCAATGATCCGCTCAACGTGTCGCAGGATCAGAGCGTATCCCCACTTCAGGATCCCAAATTGCTACTGACCATACGCGAAGAGCTGCGTACTGAGGTTGCTCATCTAGCAGCCTCTGAGAGCTTCCGAGGTACAGAGTGGTATATTCCCTATTTATATGAACGGCCGGCATCACTCCTAGATTATCTACCCGAGAAAGCACCTCTCATTATCGATGATGGTGCGGCACTTGTCGAGACCCTGAGAGAATTAGGCAATCAGGCTACCAATCTTCAGGTTGAGCTGGAACGAGGAGGCGAACTCCCCGAGGGCTTTGCCAGTAGTTTCTTTGATGTAGATGAACTAAAGGATGCGCTTGTTGCACGTCAACCGCTTATTCTGGGCTTTGGCAATTTGGATGGAATGACCACTAGTGCTAATACAGAGCTGGCTCGCTGCTTTGTACCTGGCCCTCGATTTGGCGGTAAGACGAAACACTTCATTAACGAAATTCAGAAACTGCGGACGGCCGGCCAGCTTACTGTCCTTATGACTAGACAAGCTGCCAGGGTGCAAGAGCTGCTTATTGAAGATGATGTGCCCATTCACGTACAGGCGGAGCTGAATGAGCCGCCTCCGCCACGCTCGGTTACCCTATTACAGGGTGTGGTTAGTGAAGGCTTTGTCATGCGAGGATTGATTGTAAATAGCCCCGTTCTCAATCAGCAAGATGAAGAAGATGGGGATGGAGTACTCCAAGAGGAGATGACTCAGAACGCGCCATCACCCATCGGAAGTGATCTAGTTAATCTGCACTTCTTTTCCGATACTGAGCTTTTTGGCTGGAGCAAACCCCAGGCCCGCCGTAAGAGCCGGTCTCAAAGCTCAGTAGCCCCTGAGGTCTTCTTTGCCGATGTTAAGGTGGGTGATATTGTCGTCCATTTAGAGCATGGCATCGGTCAATATGAGGGACTTGTGAAGATGGAGTTGAATGGCGTCGATAGAGAGTATCTTCAGGTCACCTATGCCAAAGGAGATAAGCTCTATGTTCCAGTTCACCAGGCAGACCGGCTAAGCCGCTATGTCGGCGCGGGCGAATCTTCACCACCCATTACACGCCTAGGGACTGCCGACTGGCAGACGGTTAAAGAACGGGCCAAGCGGGCCGTTGCCGACATAGCTGATGATCTACTAAAGCTCTATGCCGAGCGAGAACTCGTGCTTGGTTATGCTTACAGCCCGGATAGTTCCTGGCAGGAAGAGTTAGAAGCAAGCTTTCCCTATCAGGAGACACTGGATCAGTTGGCGGCCATTGAACAAGTAAAATCCGATATGGAATCGGAGCGTCCCATGGATCGGCTAATCTGTGGTGATGTGGGCTACGGCAAGACAGAGGTGGCGGTGCGCGCGGCCTTCAAGGCAATTACAGATGGACGTCAAGTAGCGGTTCTGGTACCCACGACAGTTTTGGCACAGCAACACTATCGCACATTTTCTGCTCGCATGCGCTCTTTCCCCATTCGTGTCGAGATGCTCAGCAGATTTCGTACCTCGGCCCAGCAGCGTCGCATTTTAGAAGGGATAGAGGAGGGGACGGTTGATCTAGTTGTTGGCACCCATCGTCTCCTAAGTAAAGATCTGGTCTTCAAAGATCTAGGCCTGATGATTATCGATGAAGAACAACGCTTTGGCGTCGCCCAAAAGGAGCGATTAAAACAGTTACGAACATCGGTGGACGTACTCACTTTGAGCGCTACCCCCATTCCCCGAACGCTTCATATGAGCCTAAGTGGTGTTCGAGATATGAGTACCATCAACACGCCGCCAAAGGAGCGCCAGCCAGTCCATACGGTATTGGCAGAGTACGATGATGTGATGGTTCGGCAGGCCATTCAACGAGAACTAGCACGCAAAGGCCAAGTCTTTTTTGTACACAATCGCGTACGAGGATTAGAGATGCTAGCCCAACGAATCCAGCGACTTGTGCCGGGAGCGGCTGTCATTGTCGGACATGGGCAAATGGCCGAAAAAGAGTTAGAAGAGTCTATGCTTCTCTTTGCTGATGGTGAGGCTGATGTATTGGTTTGCACCACAATTATCGAGAATGGGCTAGATATTCCTAATGCCAACACCATCATCATCAATCGAGCAGATCACTTTGGTCTGGCTCAGCTATACCAGCTGCGAGGGCGAGTCGGGCGCAGTTCCGAGCGAGGGCATTGTTATCTACTCTATGATAAAAATACTACGCTGTCATTTGATTCACGGCGTCGCCTCTCGGCCATTATGGAGAGCAGCGAAGAGTTAGGGGCAGGTTTCCGCATCGCCATGAGAGATCTCGAGATTCGGGGCGCTGGCGATCTACTGGGTGCGCGACAACATGGTCACATTGATACGGTTGGCTTTGATCTCTATACCCGCCTTCTGGCCCAAGCAATTAACGAAGCCAAGCAAAAGAAGGAGCGCTTCGATCAGGCACTCAAAGATGCAGGTACGCCAGATAGCGAATCGACCACCGATTTAATTGACACATCGATTAATGGAATCAGCAATGCGGAGAAAGGTGCAAGCAAAACCCAGCCTCCTGAAAGTTCGCCAAAGGATTCTGGTGTTGCTGAATCAAGTACTGGGGACATGCCTTTCACTGAGTTATCTGATGACGCATCTCCTGCCAGTAGCTTTGTCGAATCGCCCTTTGATATCAACGATCCGTTGGCTCCCCCTGTCACGTTAGATCTACCCATCGATGCTAAGATTCCAGACTACTATGTTGAGGAAGAGGGGCTAAGATTACAGATGTACCGACGGATCGCGGGTCTTACCAGCCCTGAGGGCGTGGATGAGATGCGTCGTGAGTTAATCGATCGGTTTGGAATTCATGAGGAGACCAATTCTGTTCCTGAAGAGCTAGAGAATCTACTCTTTCAGATCCAGGTGAAGATCCTCTCTCTGGCTGCTGGTGTACAGAATATTGGACGTGAATTGGAGCAACTTGTTGTTCGCAGCGAAGCACTGGAAAATATGAATCGTAACTCTTTGGAACGACGCCTCAGGCTAGCCTTGGGTCACATAGAAGATGAAGACTTCGTCCCTGAGGAAGCCGCACGCGTTGCTCGGCGCGCGATTTATCTACCCGTGGATGAAGGCGGAAAGTGGCGCACAGCATTGCTTCGCACATTGGAAATTATGGCTTATTCATAGAATCAGTCATCCGCTGTTGTTTGGCTGCCTATTCTATAGTCATTTTGAAGACATTAAGTACATTGCGCCCTATTGAGAATGGCGTTACATTCTTCTAATCTCCCTGGGCAAAATTGGTAAACGCTCAGGCACGTGATTGTTACCTCCTAGAGGCAGGTGGAGCTGAGTAGTTACAAAATTGAAAAAGGCCGCTTGAATTAACAAGCGGCCTTTTTGATCGTTGTGAACATACTCAATTACTTCTTGATATGTTGTCTACCTAAGGTGTATTTACCGATACAGATATTGTAGATGTAGCGCTCAGTTCACCATCACTTATCGTATAATCAATGGTAACTGTACCGCTATACGTTGCTGATGGCGTAAATACAATCGTTGCTCCATTAATTGTTGCTATACCATTAGACGGAGAAGAAACGCTTTGAATGACCAAAGCGCTTCCTTCTGGATCCGTATCGTTACTTAGGACATGAATTGTTACAGCTTCACCTGCGTTGACTATCGCCGTATCACTCGCTGCCGTGGGTGGCTGGTTTGCCGTCTGCTTTGCTGGGGCAATGACGGTTACGACGACATTCGCTTGTCTGGAGATACCGTTCGCCGTAACCGTATATGAAAATGTGTCTGTCCCAACAAACCCTGGATTTGGTAGATAAAGTATACGCTGTTCTTGGGTTAGGGTTGCAGTACCGTTACTTGGTATGCCAACAGCCGTAATAGTTACTGGATCCGCATCGGGATCACTGTCATTGGCTAAGGCGTTAATGACAACTTGCGTATCAATATCTGTTGTAGCTGTATCATCACCCGGCGTCGGAGGTTGATCAACCTTGGAGACAACAATGGTCAGGATAGCCGGATCTACAAGTTGCCCATCGGATGCTTCATAGGTGAGCGAGTCTGCCCCAACAAATCCCGGATTCGGCGTATAGTGAATTTCATTATTGACCACTAATGCCGTGCCATTGGTAGGCAGACCAACAATCTGTATGGACAGCGGCTGGGGTCTATTATCAAGATCGCTGTCATTAGCTAGTACGGGCGCAACAACCAAAGTCGACTCTATTGTATCTACTTGATCGTCCACAGCCGTTGGTGGAACATTCGGCGGTGGCTTGACCGTAATTGTCAGTTGACCTTCATCGGACAGTTCACCATCAAATACGATGTAGTTGATAGTTACTATGCCGCTAAAGCCTTCCGCTGGTGTGTAGACAATTTGATTGTCTCGGATGAACGCAGTGCCGCCATTTGGCTGCACCATTGCAATGCCCAGGATACGTAAATTCCACCACTCTGTATCGTTATCAATATCTCGATCGTTTTGCCTTACGTTGAATGAGTGCTCAGAAACCCCAGCATCTATTTCTGCAACATCATCTTCTGCAACAGGTGGATCATTTACCGGATCAAGTTTTACTGTAACAGTTGCCGTTTCCTGATTACCCTGATTGTCACTAATCGTGTAGTTAAATACCTCTGTTCCGCTATAGTTAGCAGGGGGAACCATGTGGATTTTATTGTCAACAAGGCTCACAATACTTCCGCTAATTGGTGTGCTAATACCGGCAATGGTTAATACCGTCCCTGGATCAGCATCCCGGTCATTCAGCAAGACATCAATTGTTAGCGGTTTATCTTCTTGACCAGAAGCAACGTCGTCGTTTGCAGCCGGCGCGTCGGGTACTTCAACTACGTTGATTATCAGTTCCGTTACAATTTCGGCGCTGCCATCAGTTATAGTAACAAGGGCAACATCCTTACCTGCAAAGTTGGCTTCTGGTACAACACGTACCTTGTTATCAACAATCTCAACGCTAGCATGAGCAGGTTGACTAATATTGGTGATGGTTAGCAGATCGTTGTCTGCATCTGTATCGTTAAGCAACACATCAACTTGACCCTCGGTATCTTCTTGAAGCACGATCTCGTCGGCTTGACCATTGGGTAGGTCATTGATATTTCGTACAGTAACATCAACGGTCGCCTGTTGCTGATATGTACCATCCGAAACAGTATAGACAAAGCTATCCTTACCAGCAAAATTCGGATTTGGTTGGTATAGAACCGTGTCGCCATTTTCGATGGTTGCTGAGCCAGCGGCGGGAACACTTACAGAAACTACGGTTAATGAATCACCATCTACATCATGATCATTGATGAGCACCAAAATGCGTATGGCCGTATCTTCATCCCCCGTCACGCTATCTGTCTCGAGCTTCGGCAGATCAGGTTGCGCAATAACCTGAAGTTGAACCGTGGCCGTTGCAGACTCCCGGCCATCCGTTGCCGTATAGGTAAATGGATCGGGTCCATTGAAATCTGGCTTTGGTGTATAGAGCAGAGCATTGCCTTCGATAGCCACCGTGCCATTTGCAGGAGCGGTGAATGATTCTATCTCTAAAATATCACCGTCCGGATCCCTATCATTTGCCAAAACTGGAATCAGGATAGGTGTATCTTCTTGCGTTACAGGCTGCTCAGCAACAGCTTCCGGCTTATCGTTGAAAGATGTGACATTAACCGTAATCAACCCTTTATCTGTTAGGCCACTACTATCCGTCACTTCATACTCAAAGAAGTCTGGACCATTGAAGTCACGCCGAGGTGTATAGTTAATTGTGTTCCCTGGACCAATGCTTGCTGTGCCGTTCTTGGGAGCGGACACAATCTGCGTTAACGTTAGCACATCTCCTTCACCATCTACATCAGTATCATTCGCTATGGGAGATATGGTTACTTGTGCATCCTCATCAATATTCTCAACATCATCTACAGCAACAGGTGCATCAGGGACAGGAAGAATGTTGACATTAACTGTACTGGCGACTTCTGATGTACCATCTGTCATGAAGTAGCGGAATGAGACGATACCATAAGCATCTGTAACAGGAGTAAAACGCAACATTGTCTCATTTTGGATAATCTCGGCGGTTCCTGTTAGTGGCTCTACCCTTGTAATCCGCAATGGATCCTCGTCAATATCGATATCATTCACTAAGACTGGGATATCAACACTGCTATCCTCATTTACATCTATATTATCTATCTGTGGTGACGGCTCATCTTGAATCGGTAGGACTTCTACTTCAACGACTGCCGAGTCAAATGCTGTGCCATCCCATATTTGGTAGCTGAAAGCATCTTGACCAACAAAGTTTGGAGCAGGAACATATTTGATCTGTCCTGCATCAATTGTGGCTGTTCCAGCCTGCGCAATTGTAACATTGACGATCTCAAGCGTATCGCCTACATCTGGATCTGTGTCATTCTTCAGAACATCAACGACAATTGAGTCATCTTCATCAACTCGTACTCGGTCTAAGTTAGCAACTGGTACATCATTAACAGGGCTGACAACGATTGTTATCGTTGCTCTAGCGTGTAGCCCGCCACTGTCTGTCACTTGTAGCAGAACTGTATCTTGACCTGTATAGTTTGGTATTGGCACATAGTTGGCCATGAAATTGTCATCAATAACAGTCAACTGACCACTGTCGGGTTCTTTTACAATTTGAATGGAAAGAGCACCGTTTTCAGGATCACTTATCTTGTCGCTTAAGAGATTAAAGGATAGGATGCCATCTTCAGCCACATTGACTGTGTAATCCTCTGCCTGTGGTGGCTGGTTTACGGTTGCCGTAGGTACAGGCGTATTTGTATCCGTCACCGTCGGCTGTGGTGTATTCGTATCTGTCACTGTTGGTTGAGGCGTATCTGTATTAACTACAGTTGGGGTAACCTGGACAGTACTTGGCGTATTTGTTGGTACGACGATACCACCCACCGTTGAATTAGACGTAGATGTAGCTTTAATAGCAGGTGTAGCAGTCGCAGTTCTGCTGGGTGTAATAGTAATAGGTGCTACTGTTGGTGCAGCAGTCTTAGTCGGCATCACAGTAGGCAACGGCGTATTAGTAGACTGTTGCGTGCTACCCTGTATAAACGTACTCGTCGGCGTATTTGTGGGCGTGTTCGTCAATGTCGGTGTGTCTGTTGGCGTTGCCGTATTGGTCGGGGGTACGGGTGTACTCGTACTCGTCGGCGCGCCAACATTGTTAACCGAATTGATCGTATCAGTGCTAGTTGCCGTTGGCGTATTCGTAGCCGTTGGCACCTGTGTATTCGTTGGTGTGGCAGAGATAAATGCGACAGAGTTCTCTTCCTCTTTTGGTGAAAGAACAGGCGAAACATATATCTGTTGGGTTGGGTTACTCTGGACGACGTCCGATGCCCCAGTAGAAGTCGATGTCAATGTGGGGATTGGCGTATTTGTCGCGGTTGGACCGAATGATGTTCCACGCCCCTCTTCACTCTCGGTCTCTTCTGTTCCAGAAATAACAGGAGCAGAAGCTTCAGATGCTCCATCACCAATCAGTGGGGTTTGCTGGTTATCATTACCTTGGGCAGACACAGTAGTTGGTGACACGACATCTATGGATGTGGGTTCAGTTGTATCGGTTGCTGTTGCAGTCGCTTCTGGCACAGCAGGCATTGAGGTCTCGGTTGGAACGGCTGTTGGGCCTTGCGCACCCTCATCGACGGCTAAAGTTACAGGCGTTGCAGTTGGTATCTCTGTTGGTGTATCCGTTGGCACATCCGTAGGTGTAGAGGTATCTAGTGTTATAGCTGGATCATTAGAAGACCTTCCTGTCTCGTTGCTAGAGGGAAGAAGTCCTAATAATCCAGAGAAAGGGTTGCTAAACACTAGTACCACTAAAAGTACAACTGCCATTGCACCTGCCATCGCATATGATGAAGGTGATAATTGCCAGTTGGGAATACGATCGATTAATTGCGCGAACAAACCTCGGCTAGGTGCAGCTGCTGCCGTCTTATTTGGACGGAGCGTAACCGCGACCTCTGCCAATACTTTTCGTTCGATACGCAAAGCAACATCTTGAGGCATCTCCTCATTAAGCTGCTGGAATCGAGCAAATAGATCTTGTTCGCTAAAACTACTTCTAGACATCTTGGTCATCACCATTGAGTGCAGTCTGTAATTGGCTGCGAGAACGACTAAGTAAAGATTCGGTTGCCTTATAGGAACGACCTAGTACATCGGCAACCTCGCTGACGCTTAACCCCATTTGATATCGAAGAAGCAATGCCTTCTGTGCATTCTCAGATAGGGTTGAAAGCGCCTCTTCTAATTCAAGAGGTTGGCTAGTTGGACCACTTGTTGCAACGTGCTCCTTTAGCTCATCAGCGTCTTTACGTTTCCGCCAAAAATCGGCGACTTTACGATTTGCAATAGAGTAAACAAATGTCGATATTGCTGCATTACCATCAAATGATTTAATTGCCTTAATTAAGGCACTAAAGGTCTCGCTAACAACATCTTCTGCGTCTTCATCGCTCGGTAACTGTCTACGGACATATCGGAATAATCTTGGGCTCCACTCGGTTATTAGCTGCTGCCACGCACGTTCATCGCCATTCTGTAGGCTGTATAGAAAATCGGCGGCAGCCTGTTGGTTTGCTCGCTTAGGTTGATTTTCAGGTTTGCTATCTGTCCCATTTTGTTGTCTTGCAACAAAAGGATTACGAACGTTCAGCATCAGAGTGGTATAAAGGTGGCTATTGATTTGCCTTCTGTATTCATGATGCACCAAACCAATTGGCGATTAATGTCGAGACAAAACTTAACTAGCAAATTATTTGCGGGACGAAATAAGAAAAATCTAATTCCAGCAAGTATATCACAAGTTACTGTGGGCCCTTCAAAGTATACTCGACCGCAATTAATTTGCGCCCCGCTTATCTTTCCTCATCGCCAAAACTTACAATCCCCGCGAGATGGAACAGCAGTCATGAATACTTCAGAAAGCAAGCGGTGCTTATTTCTAACCCTTTATCTTGCAGGTTCACTGATGCTAATTTGGCAAGGCTTGAGCCATAAACTCCTTTATATAAGCAACTACCATACGTCTGATAGTAGATATTTTGTCCTAGCTCAGCACTTGGAAATACCAAAAGACTGATGTTGCACGCTCCAGTTTGTTGGATGCCATCAGCCTCAGCGTCTTTGCGGTGCAGCAAATGTGAAATCTGCTTATTCTATGAAAAGAAACCTTGTTCATTTGGTTTGTGACGATGAAGGTCTGTCTGAAATATATCCTCTTGGCTTTGCACAACTTCAGAGGAATACGTCTATATTAAGCCAAAAGAGGCAATTCATTTATATCCAGTAGCTTGCAATTATCTGGCACAATCCGAGCTGAGTTTAAGTTTCACTACAGTAATCGCATATAACTACTTGTCTTCACCATCAATAATATATAGCTTTCTCATCTGATTTTCTACCTCAACTTAATTCAGACTCTATATTGTCCTTTATGTACTTCGCCAAAAAGGCCTTGTCCCGACTCGTGTCCAATCTGCACTGGATAATTCTGAAAAGGGAGAACAGATCTTTTCTGGCTATCTATACATAGTGTTGAAGTCACCGAACAGAGCAAAGAAGCGTATATTATCTGATTTGCATTAACAAATTAATGCTTATCTCCCTTTCTGCTTGATTTTAACGTTCCAGATATAACTTGGAGCCGGTAGATGAGAACAAAATATACGGTATTTAAGCAAGTTATCTTCTCATCTATGTAAACACATAATAGGCTTTTAAACGGTATTTAGGTGCTGAAAACTATACCAAAAATGCAAATTAATACTATTTCACTTTGCTGACATCTGAGTGTATTTTTGCTTCTTGTACTTCTTAATTCTTTTACTTCTTGACTACTCTAATTCTACACTCAGATGTCAAAGCAGATACTGCATTTACTACTCTACTTCACTTGATTAATCGCTAACGCATACACTTTCCTTCGCGGAACAGGCTGACAGCCACGAACGTATAGCAATCGTATAAAAAGAATAGGGCATTCAACCGCGTCTTTTTGCTTATGATCTCGCCTATACTCTCTGATAATTGCGTAACCACAAATAGGATTTCTTAGTGATTCCGTCGATAGAGAAGGACGAGAACAAGTCCCAGGTTCATAACGACCATGATAAGGAACCCAGTCGTGACAAGTATTACCGGATCTCTAAAATGTTGAAGGACACCCCAAGGCGGTGGTGTATCCTCCGTGTTTGCCAATTGGTTAATTGCTCTTGGACGAACAACTTTCTCAACAAAGAATGTTGTTTCACCGCCATACAACCCCATTTGACCACATAACAAAATATCTTCAGAGCCTACCTGAGTTCGCTCACTACCATCATGAATACATAACTGGGTTTCAGGCATTGAGTGGAGGGAGATAATCATCTCACCTTCTTCATCCCTTAGAAGGGTCGCACGCATCTGTTGCAAATCTATCTCTTTGCTAATGCTAGTGGATTCATCACTAGATTTCCCCCTCGGGATTTGGCCTTTCAGTTCCTGTAAAGTCTGTTCGATGGTTGCCAATTTACTTACGACAAGACTGTCAGCCACGGAGTCAGCCTGGTTCAGTGCTTTGGTAACAATTAGATCTGGCGTAGAGGTGGGGCCCTGAGTGGATAGTGTCGTAGGAGATTGAGTTGGAGTCTCTGAACGAATACTCGACCCTTCTATGTTAACTGAAGTTACGCTATCTGGGTTTGAATCATCTTCTTCGGAACGAATCTCATCAGACGTTCCTTTGCTGTTTCCTTGAAATGATCGGGATGACATCAACTGCTTATAGGTATCATCAGCAATTTTGTTCAGACCATTAACTATCAAGCTAGGGTGGGGAAGCCCTGGTGTGCCAGAATCGCCTGAAGAACCGATCCAAAGAGAATCAGTTATACGCCATTCTGTTCCCGCCTCACTGACAATACGCTCAGTACTCCTGCCCGGGTTGAGTAACGTATTGTTCTTGTCCCATTGTATCCAATCCACAATCTGGCCATCTGGACCGCTGAGTATAAGCTCATCAGCACTGTTTGCCAAATTTACGCCTGTATAGATGTAGTTTGGCAAGACTCCGCCATTCAGTATTGGATCTTGCTGACGAGCTAATAGTATCGCTTGCTCTGGCTCCACAATTAGATCACCTGCAATCAGGTGATGTTCCTCTCCTTCATCAGAAAGAGACCATCCTCTTAAATTGACGCGTATGCTACTTACGTTTGTAATTTCAATCCATTCGCCCATATGGTCAGCTACAGCGCTGGAATCAGCCAAAAATTCGCTAATCACCAATACTGGATTTTGCTGTTTTTCAGAAGGGCTTGTGGCTGTAGGTGTACCATTAAGAACAGAAGTATCAGCTACGTTCCCCTTTGTACGTTTGTCCACATCTAATGGTTCTAATAGTACATCCCAAGGAGTTGGCGTCAGACTTACACTCGGGGAGGGGCTTCGAGTCGCTACTGTGTTTGATGTCGCTGTGCTTATTGCATCTTCTATAGCAGTTGGCGAAATAGCCTGTAACCTAAAACCATCTGCGGCTTGAACTGTGGCTTGAGTTGTGGCTTGACGCTGGTCAGTGACGGTACCATTAATTTGAGTCGTTGATGTTGCCACTAGAGCTTGCTCAGCTGCTCTGAAGCCGGGGCTTCCGAAATCGCCCTGTGAGCTAGACCATGGGCTCCCGGCTGTTCGCCAAACATGCCTGGAATCAATCATCACTTGTTCTAGGCTAGCGCCAGCCGTTACAGAGATTACAGAATCAGGTGCCCAAACCAATCGATCAACTTCCTCGCCGCCTAACGAAATGAGCAACAGCTCATCGGCCGTGTTAGATAAATTGATGCCCGAGTAAGTGTAGTCTATAGATATACCGCCATTTTGGGACATATTTGCATTACGCCCCATAAGAATACATTCGTCTGTCGGAACCCACTGCTCCCCACTGATTTCGTGCTGTTCTGAATCCAAATCAGCTAAAATCCAGCCCTCCAGATTGATAGCAGAATTAGACTCATTACAGATTTCAATATATTCACCGTGGCTATCTGAGACGGCTTTGGGATTTGCCATCACTTCACTAATGAACAATCCACTACCATCAAAGGCCAATGCACGGGAAGTTGGTACATTCGTCGAATCAGGTGTCTGCGCGCCAATCGTACCCGTTGCTGAAGCTACTGGTGTAGGGGATACGGTCGGATTCGCTTGGGCGGTGCTGGTTGGACTCACTACCGCTGATGGCTGGGGAGTATAGGTAGTTGACGTTGGCGTAACATTAGCCATTGTTAGCGTCGGCGATGTAGCGTTGCTGAAAGCGATAGATTCAGCATTGATGCCATCCGCCCCTGTGGTTTCGGCGTCACTATGATTGCCCACCACCAATGGAATAAAGGTAAAGCTAGCCAATGTAAGCGCATGGTTGACGACACCAGGTGATCCCCAATCACCGGACGAGCCACTCCAAGCAGATGTCGCATTTACCCAGCGGCCGTTCGGACTTCGCGCTGTCTGTTCCAAGCTGATTCCGGCTTGTGGGATCAGATCAACGGATTGGCCCCAGGCAACTCGATCTGCTTCTTCACCGTTGGGGCGATATAGGATCAACTCATCGCTACCATTTGCTAAACTGATTCCACTATATATATTGTCAGGTTCAATTCCGCCATTCTGGCTGGGATCATCGTTACGGGCTAGGAGGAGCGATGTGGCAGGAACTATCCACAAATCCTCACTAATGAGATAATTCTCTGTATCTAGATCGCCAATACGCCAGCCCTTTAAGTTGACGGGATCTGCACTTGCTAGCCACAATTCGATATATTCGCCCGCGCTGTCACTAACGGCCTTGGGATTAACCATAATTTCGCTGATGATAACAATTGGGAGTGGTGTTGGAGTAGGTCTTGTGACCACAGGTGTCGATGTAGGTACGGTTGTTGTCGCAGTGGTTGGCACAGTAGTTGGCATAGTAGTTGGTGTATTTGCTGGTGTAAGGGTCCCTGGACCTGTTGCCTCAGATAGAGGCTCCGTGGTCCCACTTTCTGTAGCCGATGGGGTAGCTGTTTGATGCTGTGTATCTAAAGACTCGTTGCTACCGTCACTGTCTCGGTAGTCCACAGGTGTAGAAACAGTTGGTGTGGAATCAGTCAGTGTGGAATCAACTGATGCAGGTTCAGTTCGTTCAATCTCAACCACCCTAGTACTAGTTGGCTCTACCTGTTCAGCATTCACCAGTGTAGCCATCGGAGAGGCTGTTAACTCCTGCAAATCAGATTGGCGAGTGGCCTCGATGGGTGTTAAATATGAATTGGCGCTACCAGGACTTCCTAAATCGCCCACAGAATCAGACCAGAGTTCGGTTGCGATTTGCCAAGATTCTGGCTCACCCAGATTGACTCTTTCCAGAGTTGATCCTGTTGGCAACGGGATGCTCAATTCCTCATGCCAGTTGACTTGATCGACGAGTGTCCAATCGGGTGCCAGCAACCATACTTCATCCATGCTATTGCTTAATTTCATGTTGCTATACTCGTATGCTGCAGCAACATTTCCGTTGAGTGAACTATCACCATTACGCGCCAAGACTACGTAACTGCCAGGTTGAATTATCAGCGAGGTCTCAATAATATGATAGTCAGAACCATCATCTGCCAAAACCCAATTCAATAAGTCAACAGGAAACGAGTTGGGATTATAAAGCTCGATCCACTCACCAAGTGTATCTGAAACAACTCCTGGGTTCATCATGATTTCGGTAATCCAAAGTTGAGATACGGATGACGCCTCGGCGATTATAGGCGTGGGCGTACCAGGTACCAATGGGACCAAGGTAGAAGTTTCTGTCACGGTTGGAATTGGGGTTAGCGTATCAGTTGGCGAAGGTTCAGCTGACGGTTCCCCTGCCTGATTTGTGCCATCCGATGTGAGAAGAACCACAACTGTGGCTGTCGAAACGCTGGCTTCCGTTGCGGTTGCTGAAGGTAAACTGGGTATTTCCGTCTGTGTTGGTGTTGTTGTCGAAGAGGGCGGTTGCGTGGGAGGAATAGTTGGCAGTGTAGTATTTGTTGGAGTAACTGTTGGCAGTGCTGTTGCGGTTGGCACAGAGGTCCGGGTTGGGATTTGTGTACTTGTTGGAGATGGCGGTGGTATAAACGTATCGGTAGCTGTTGGCACATCAGTGACGGTGGGTGTATCGACAATTGTGGGTACAACGGTCAAGGTAGCAGTGGGTGTATGTGTCGGCAAAGTTGTTGCTGTTGGTTGTGAGGCTGTCGATGTAGGTATGCCCGTCTCTGTTGATGTGGGAACAGGAGTTTCTGTCAAAGTTTCAGTCGAAGTTGGGATAAGAGTTTCGGTCGAAGTCGGGGTAGGAAGAGGAGTTTCAGTCGGAGTAGGAAGAGGAGTTTCAGTCGGAGTAGGAAGAGGAGTTTCAGTCGGAGTAGGAAGAGGAGTTTCAGTCGGGGTAGGAAGAGGAGTTTCAGTCGGGGTAGGAAGAGGAGTTTCAGTCGGGGTAGGAAGAGGAGTTTCAGTCGAAGTAGGAAGAGGAGTTTCTGTCGGAGTGGGGGTAAGAGTCTCGGTCGACGTTGGCACAGGAGTTTCTGTAGAAGTCAGTGTAAATGTCTCTGTCGCAGTTGAGGTAGGGTTTTCTGGATTCGTTTGACAGATGGCTAGGGGACTATTGCTGCTTCGCGGCATAGGTGAGCCGGCTATCAAGTCCATGCCGTTCTTATCCGTATCCGTACACCCATTCTCTAACCGTAATAAGGCAGTTGTCGCAGACAGTCCCTGGCCTGGGTTTCCTCCTTCGGCCTGATCTGCACTGCCATATCCCACAAAATCGAGCACATCTGGATCATCGATTCCTGAAATAGGTTCACTATTAACCACAAGAGCCACTTTGCCGCTACTAGCACTCATGGCGGTTGTCGCTGTTACGTCAGGGAAGCTTAAATCTGTTCCATTATCACTCCCACTGGCACCACTCGCCTGTTTGATCAGCAGATAACCGCCTGCTGGAATCGTTTGTTCTCCCAATAAAGTGACTTGCCATGATGTCCCAGAGCTAGAGGCATATTGTACAGAGTGGCCACCGACGTTTACTGGTGCGTTACCACGGTTGAATACTTCAATAAAATCCGAATGGAGTGTCGCACCACTGTTGCCGCCCCCACCGTAAAGCTGGCTGATAACGAGATCGTCACTCTGGGCGTAGAGCGGCAAATATGCTTGCAAGATTGCGAGCACACCTACCAAGAGGAGCAACCCACTGGGCCAGATAGAAAGATATGGTGCCTGAGAGATGCATTGCAGCCGCTGATTCGTACCCTGAAGCAAATAGAGCAATATACTCGTCACAATAAGTGCTCCTCTATACTTCGCTCCATCTGGAGATCGAGAGATGGCATTACGACAATACACGAGTAGATTTTGCCCGAGTGAGTATTCCAAGACTTTAGGTATACACGATAAGCTGGGAACGATTTTATGGGATTATGAATTGCAATGTGAAAAAAATTCATTCTTCAAAAGAGCCATATGCTAGGATGAAAAGTCGATGTTCTCAAACTGCTTCAGACAACCATTTCTAAAGATGAGGTTCCCTTTGAGCAGTGGGGAGGGAATTGGGCGTTTCGGAACAAATCATTGCCAATAATTTAGGGTGCTGGTACCGCAAGGATTTTGGGTGATAGGATATCCATCCTAAGATTTCCCTGAATTCATTTTACAATTTAGTTGTGAACTCGGCATCAGTCATACGACGGAGCGCCATACGTTATTCTGACAAAGCGATGAGGGTGGATAATGGGGTTAGCCGGTCAGGAAACTAAGGAGGTTTCACCGAAATAAGGACCTATGAGAGCCGAGATAGCGCGCCTCGTGGGACTTTTCTGACGATACATGCAAGATACCTAAAGGTATCCGACCTACCGCATTGCTTAAGTATTTTCAGTTATGGATCAAGGAGATTGGGCAAATACTATGGAGGAATATCCATACAGGGAATCGTTTGAGGTTTTTGCGCTATTGGGATAAATAATCGGGATTCGATAAAATGCCACTGCGAATAGGCAATGCTACTGTGAAGGTTGTTCCAACGCCAAGCGTGCTGGCCACATCAATGGTACCACCATGAGCTTCAACAATAGATCTGGCGATTGGCAACCCCAATCCTGATGCACCTTCTTGAGTTCGAGTCCTATCTGCTCGATAGAATCGCTCAAAGACGCCGGGCATGTCTTGTGGGGCGATGCCGCTGCCGGTATCTCGAACCCGCAGATGTACCGAATTATCGTGGACCTGTGCTTGAAGATGGATGGTCCCATCTGGGTTAGTGTGGCGTACAGCGTTGCTTATCAGGTTACTCAGCACCTGCATGATTCGCTCTGGATCCACATCAATCTCTGGCAAAGCGTCACCAGCTTCACCTGAGAGGGTAATCTGCTTCTCGGCCGCCTTCCCTTGATGGGCCATGACCGCTTGTTCCAATAGCTGCTGTGGATGAATCATCTGGCGTTTCAACAACAACTCTCCGGCATCAGCCAAAGAAAGGACACGTAAATCATCGACTAACCGACTCAAGTGATTTGCTTGACGATGAAGTGTCTCATACATTTCAGGGGTTCCATCGAGCTTGCCGTCATGGAGTGCTTCTGTATAGCCTAAGATCAAACTCAGCGGCGTCCGTAGATCGTGGGCAATATCGGCTGTCATCTGCTGACGTAGCTGGTTAGATTGTTGTAGTTGCAAACTCATGGAATTGAAGGAATCGGCCAACGCCCCAAGCTCATCTTTCGAGTGGACTGATACTTGCCCGCCTAAATCACCTGCCGCGATGGATTGGGTGGCCTCTTTTAACTCCTTCAAGGGTTCAGTCAGGGTTCGAGCCAACAAAATACCCAACAGAAGGGCTAAGGCCGTTCCACCAATGGTGCCCAATATAACTGCACGCCCAAAACGTGTCAGAAAGAAGCGTTCCGCCTGGCCTTGCAATAGATCAGAGGGAGGATTGACGAGCAATAAACCAACGACTTCCTCATTCACGATAATCGGTGTAGCTCGCCGAATCTCCGCCCCCGTTAAGTGGGAACCGTTCGCCCGTTCTTCGTTCCCTACCAAGATGATGCCCGATGTATCGGCCAGCAGACTTTGAAATCGTCTATGTACTGGCGTCAGCCGCCTGCTAGGTGAATTAGCCACATCTGAGGTTCTGTTAGCGTTGCCATCAGAGCTACTAGAAGAATCACTGGGAAGATCTTGCCAACGGTTACCGTTACGCTGGCGCGCCATTACACGATCAATATTATCCCAAGAATCTTTCGCCTGGTAATAGAAGGTCAATTGCCTGACAAGATTCTGTTCATAACCACGGGTAACAAAGTAACGGAACTCATTCTGTGCGCGCCCATAGGTTACGAAGGCAACCAGAATCGTCCCGAGTACACTGACAGCCAAAAAGGCTAGAATCAATTTTCCTGTAATTGAACGCATTCGTTGATCTTCCTGTGCCCAAGCTCCGCAGAAAGTAACATTTTTCTCTCATATAGCGGTGTTATTTAATCATGACCGCGAGTATATTAGCGACTCACACCCAAACGGTAGCCGACCCCATAAACAGTCTCTACATACGTCGGCGATCCAGGTTCGGGTTCAATCTTGGTGCGTAAATTGCGGATATGGACGTCAATGGTGCGTTCATATCCTTCGTATGCATGGCCTTGGATCCGCTCAAGGAGATCCATTCGGGAAAAGACCCGCCCCGGTTCTCTCATCAAAACGGCAAGTAGGTCGAATTCTGAAGGCGTGAGATTTACCAACTGATCGTTGACCATTACCTGTCGGGTTTGGTGATTTAATGTCAAGCCGTCTAGTTGGATGAGTTCTGAGTCAGCATTGGCTTTTGCAAAACGTCGCAACACAGCGCGCACCCGGGCGGTTAACTCTCGTGGACTGAAGGGCTTGGTGACATAGTCATCTGCACCTAATTCAAGGCCAAGAATTTTATCATTTTCGTCAGGTTTTGCCGTCAATACAATGATCGGTGTATCGTGCTCACGGGCAAATTGACGGATAAATTCGTAGCCATCCATCTCTGGCATCATTAGATCCAAGAGGATGAGATCCGGTTGCACAGTATGGGTAATCTCCAAAGCAAGTTTTCCATTGGCCGCTGTTAAAACGCAATAGCCTTCCTGTTCCATGTATGCTTTGACCATGGTGCGTAAATCTCGAGAATCGTCGACAATCAGTATGGTTTTGGACATTCGATATTCCTATAAAACGCACCACTGGTAAATTGCAGAGCGTTGGAAGATTGAGCAATGGCTTAAATTGCTATTTGCTCACAATAGCCACTCTACCATGAAACCAACTTGAAATCCGTGGTTTTCATTCTGAACACAACGCAACAAAAAAATGCCGATCGCATTAAGACGACCGACACGATGGACTTATATAGATGGCCAGAAAAGTTCTGTCCTCCCTTTTTGGGCTTTTCAGGGTAGATTAGACAAGAGTCGGGACAAGACTTTTCTGGCGGACTATACTGCGGTCGTTTTTAGAACGGTAGTTTTCTGATGCTCTACTAGACAGTCTAAACTACTGTTCTCAAACGAAGCTGAGTATAGTCACAAACTCTATAGGTTGCTAAAGAATGCATTATCAGGTGCTGTTCTGCCTTGTGGGCCACCGTCAAAACCACCAAAATTGTTGCCAGGACCCTGACGGAAACCACTTGGACCACCGCGACGACCACCTCGGTCGGGGCCAAACCTGCCACGACCACTGAGCATCTGATCCGCCTCTTCTTGAGTGATTAACCCTTCTGCAACGGCTTCATTAATGGCCTGTTCCATGGCTGCTTTCGTCGCCTCCCGGATCTTTTGGTGTAGGAGCATCTGGTTGCCCTGTTCCTGGGTAATCAGACCGGCATCCACACCCATTTGAACCATATTGTCCTTTGCCGTTGCCAGGGCCTCTGGCGTGATATCCAGTGCCTGTGCTAAAGCTGCATCGCGATCTGCATCAGCCATGAATGTACGTAAACCAGAGACATCCCCCGTTGGCCGCTGACCTTCCTTCAACTGCGCGGCTTGTTCCGGGGTGATAACGCCAGCCGCTGCAGCCTGATCAATTAACGCATTCTTTGCACTTTCCTGGGCTTCCTGAAGCTGGACTGGGGTTACACCTAGTGCGTTCGCTAGCAGAAAAGATGAACCACCTCGCTGACCAAATCCACCTCGCCTAGACTGACCATTCCCTCGATTGCTAAAACCAAAGTTGCCACCGCGACCGCGTCCATCTTGGACTTGGAAGACGTTTCCTTCCTCTAACTGAGTTGGAACGGCCTGAGCCAGTACTCTTTCAACTGGGAAACCACTGCTCCATACCAAACCCGTGACCAATGTTAAACTAGCCGCTGTACCGATGACGATTCGTCGTATATTTTTTGTATTGAACATATCTTCAGACTCCTTGTAGTCTACCAGATTCATTATGCCTCAACTTCTGTTTGGTTCAGCCTGAAAATCAAAAAAAGGGGAGGCAAATTCTATCTGGCTATATCTAAGAAAATTAAGTAACACATGTTGCGAACGATAGCCGCATCTCCCAATCATCTCCAACTACTTAGATTCGTGTGGTGACTCAGGCTGAGTACCTACCCGATCCGTTTACGATGGATGGAGATGTAGGAGATGTGGACTGCACACGTTTCAACTGACTGTGCTGTTCCAAGTGTACTGCTAACTTTTTCAGATAATATTAAGAGGATATGTTGATCATGTTGAGAATCAGGAGGTTCCATACTCAGCCTCGTTTGAAAACGACCGCAGTATGACCACTAATGTTTTGATATTTTGTTGTTTCGGTAGAACTGCTAATGTTACATTCTCACTTCTTTGCAACAATGAGTGCCTCTGTCAGATAGAATCGCAAACCATGCTCGTCGGATGCTGGTCGGAGGAAGTCAGCCAGTGGCCCCGATGAGTTTAGTAGAAGCTCCCGTAACTGGCTCTTTGTCGAATCACTAATCTCGAATCGATCAACCCAACTCGCGAATTCCATCTCCTTATCGGCTGTCTCTACCGATTGAACTGTGAATCCACGCGCGGTAATGATCTGTTGCCATTCTGCAATAGTTAAACACCGGACGTGACTGTTATCACGCTCTTTTTCAAAATGGTTGTAGTCTATTGCCGCTTTGGTATCATCTGGCGACACATTATCAACAAGGGCAAAGACTCCGCCAGGGCGCAGCACACGGAAACTTTCGCTTACAAATCGGTCAATGTGGGGAAAATGATGGGGGGCAATCCGGCACGTTACGAGATCAAACGAGTTGTCATCATAGGGAAGTGCTTCTGCGTCCGCTTCTTCAAAGGAGACGTTTTGTATATCTTTCTCTTTAGCTAGATCAGAAGCAACCGCTAACATCTCGGGCGTGAGATCCGTAGCCGTGACGTGGGCCACGTGGGGGGCAAAGATAAATGCTGTATGACCAGCCGCTGTTGCAATATCCAACGCGCTCCATTGAGGTTCAGGGCGGACTAATTCAACAAGTCTCTGTAAACTGGCACCCTTGGCATGAACCTTGCTCGTAGCGTAGGCCGCAGCATTGGTACCAAAAAAAGATTGAACCGCTTTCTTGCTCATAGCTATTTCTCCTTTGTGGTGGCTATATAGTCCGCCGGAAAAATTGCCCTGACCTTTGTCCGGAATAGTCTAGAAAATCCCGAAAAGAGGACAGGTTTTTCCTGACCATTTATATTGTATGTTGGGTTAGAAGAGGAACGGCAATCTACTGGTTTTTACTCATGGGTAGTGCTGAGTTTCGAGTCTGGCTCAATAAGTAGAAAGAGAAACTCCCGCCCTCCTGCTAAGAATTGTATTCGCTCATAGGGATTTTCACTAACTAGAATGACTCCCCAACGATACGAAAAGTTGCTTTGAAAGATCGATATTTGTCGAATCAACGTATTAAAATCGACCGTGACGCTTGAGTTGCGCACCGGAGCTGCAATGCCAAACCCGTGAAGCATGGGATCTTGGCCATCTTTCCAGAATATGACCTCAAATTTCTCTTGTTCTGACAACTCACCAGAATACGACCACTGAAAAATCTGACGGCTTCTTGTATTCGCTCCTTCTAAGGGCCTAAGCAATTGAACACGTATTCTGCTCTCTGCTGCTGGTACGGTACTTGCCAGATCGTCTGTGTAAGGCGTTTTCACAGCAACGACTGGTATTTGCGTCCCTACCAGAGCATTCGTTTCTGTGGAGTTGCTTATCTGGCTCGATTGTGGAGTAGTCGTTGGTTTCAGTACGACTTTTTGAAAGGGAGTGGGAGTCTGTACAGCTGCTGTATCAGTGGCTCTCCATACAGAGGTGGCCAAACGAACGGGTGTACTTGTCGAAACCAATACAATTTCTTTGTCAAATAGATCAAGTGGCGCCACATCATTCTCATCGTTTTGGGATGTTAGTAAGATGGCTTTACTCTTCGGTTGTGCTTTTCTTAGCAATGGGCTAACTGTCGGATTTTGGGGGGAGAGGGTCGATGGTAATGACTCTTGTATGCGACCCAATTTGGCGCTTACGGGAAGATTTTCTGGCATATTCCCTGTGGGTTCGTTGGCCGGTCCCTTGCCTGGCCGTTGGCTCGTCTCTAAGCTACTGGAGTCAAGGAATTGGACTGCTATACTACGGTCATTTTCAAAGGGGTTAAGGTATAGAGCACTAGGTTGTATAGCCGGCTCCGCAATACGTAAGGATGATGTCACCTTTGGCCTTATAAAGACGGCCAAACCTATAACGAAGACAAAAAAAAGAGAACTAAACAGTAAGGCGAGGAGGCGATTGCTTTTCTTGCGTTTGTTTGTTGTAGGGGTGTATCGTATAACAATCGAACTGACATCATCTTCTTTGTTTATGGCGGGTGATAGTGTAACAAGTTCGTTTGCTAAGGCATTTGCATCTGTAAAGGGACCTATTCTTTTAATTGTATCGCCAATGAATTGCGTTTGAATTTCACTCGTAGAGAGAATAAGAATGGTCCCTGGCCGAAAGATTGAATACGCCCGAACTGGAGAACCATTGTTGTCCTTCTGGATGTTTGCAGAACGAGGCTGATCAACGATGACATTGCGCACATCTACTTCAGGGTAAATACCCAGCCGATCTCGGTTATTGATTCCTCTAACATGGTGGGCCGCGCTGTACCGATTGTGGTTGGCACTTATCGGGAGGCTAACGTCATTCCTCCATACATGCGCAACAACATTGCCAACATAGGCAAGATTGAGGGTATTATGATGAATCGCAGCAATTAATACGGATACCTGAGGTCGATTGTGAATATCCCACTCATTAGTGTAGTAATAAATTTCTTGATTGGCGAGAAGAATGGCTTCACTCAGACGAACTTCAAGAGACTCAGCGTGCTGAAATAACCCGTTATAAATTTGCGATACAGCAAATTGACTTGACGGCGTCCCATCAGGCATTAAGCCCTTGCCCGATGCTAGAACAATGCCCCATATACTCTGGCCTTCGTGGTCAATTTCTGCAATGGTCTGGGCCGTATGGTTTCCTTCGCTGCCTGCGCCAAGAGAAGTTGAATGCCCAATTTCCAAAGGTGTCTGACTCATTCAATACCCTAAACTATACACGAATTATACTCAGCTCCGTTTGAAACGGTAGTTAGGTTACGTTGGTAGAGCTAAGGAAAACTACGGTTTCCAAATCGACCGCAGTATAGCAGATTATCATACGTCTAAAAATAACCGAGGCCATCCCGCCCGAGGTGGGATAGCCCTTCCAATGAGTCAACAGTGTTTGGTTATTAACAAATTATACTCAGCTCTGTTTAAAAGCCATAGGTTGGTTACTCTAATAGAGATGTGGATAAAAGTACGCTTGTCAAATCAACCGAAGTACAGGAAGCCAGCTGCTGATACTAGACCAAAATTTGTGGCTTGGGGATGGGCAATATAAACTGTCCACCCCGACTTCGGTACTCAGATTGTTGTTCCATAATCTCTTTAGCAAAGTTCCAGGCTAACAGGAGCACATAGTCAGGCTGATCGGCTAAGAGAGTCTCCGTCGGTCGGATGTGCAGCTTGTTCCCGCCCATGTACCGATCATGTTTGTACTTATTGAGATCAAGGACATAATCTAGGTGCTCTTGGGTGATGCCGCAGTAGGCCAACATTGTACATGCCTTGGCTGCAGCACCATAGCCAACAATGCTCTTTCCTTTTGCCTTCAGATGTGTAAGTATCTCCATCACACCCGCACGAACAGATTGCACGCTCTTTGCAAAATCTGTGTAGTAATCAATTCGATCTACTTTTCGTCCGGCTTCAGTCTGCAGCATCTCTTGTACAGACGATTGGACATTTTCGACTGGTTCAACAAAGAGCCGTAATGAACCGCCATGGATTGGCGTACGCTTGATCTCATTCAGATAGAGATCGTGGCTGCGAAAGAGCCGATCCAACGCAGTCACTGAGAAGTAGCAGAGATGTTGGTGGTAGATGGTGTCAAATTCACAGTGATCAACCAAATCAACCACATATGGCGCTTCAATCACAGCCACACCACTATCCTTCAGTACAGTTCGAATGCCTGTCACAAAACCATTCAGATCCGGCACATGGGCCAAAACATTATTAGCCAGAAAGACATCAGCTTGCTTGCCATCACTAGCTAATTGGCTTGCCAGATTACTGCCAAAGAAGTCGCACAGGGTTGGGATGCCTTTCTCACGTGCTGCTTGCACGGGTGCCTCGGAGGGATCAATTCCCAATACCTCAATGTCACGTTGTGCAAAATTTTGAAGCATATATCCGTCGTTACTCGCCGCTTCAACAACTAAACTGTTCCCATTGAGCGTGCGATTTGCCATGATATATTCAGCACTCTCACGGAAGTGACGCAGCAAGGATGGAGAAACGGATGAAAAGTAAGGATATTCTGAATAGAAGAGAATTTCGGGTTTGACTGTTTCTTTAATTTGCACCAGTGCTGAGTCTGGGCAAAAGACCAATGTAAGGGGTGCTTCTAGTTCGGGATCATTCAATTGATCCTCGCGTAGTAACCGATCGGCTAACGGCGTAACACCAAATTCAATAATGGTCTCCAGTCGTTCTGAACCTGAAGCTCGACATTGTGATTCGTCTTTGTAGATCATAATTTTTCTCTGTATAGATGGCCAGATATAATTCTTGTCCCGTGAAAGCGGGATGCCCTCTCCTTCTGGGTAAACGCAGACAAAAGTCGGGAAAAATTTTACTGGCGGACTATAAAAGCCCTTGACAGCCGCTCTATCGCTAGGCCAAAATAAATATGCACTATACTCATCGCTGTTTGAAAACCATAATTTAATTACTCTAGTACACGATGGCCTAAATAAGCCTAGGGTTAGACGCCGCTATTTGGCGTAGAAATACCAATCTCTAACTATTGGTCTATTTGAGCCGCTGTGTACTAGTAGAATTACGGAAAATTCTGGTTTTCAAAACGACCGCAGCATAGCTCTAAACAGGTACCACAAGCAACCTGAGTGTATCATACAAAAAAATCATGCAACCTTTCAAATACATTTCAATGTCTCTATAGTAGTGAGAGTAAATGCTATCAGCCCATTGTGTAGGAGTAGAACATTTCGCTGTTTTTCAAAAGATGTTCAAGCCAGTCTCCATCGGCCACATCATGCAGAGTAAGCCAACGAGGGTCAGAGTTGAAACGGGTCATCTGAGTATGATATTGACACAATGCTGATAATTTCTGTTCACTGACATCTTCAGTTGATATTCCATAATTTAGATCGTTACTAATCCGTAACCCACCGTCGAATCTTGCTGTGTGGGACAAGGCCTCTGGGGCTGAGCGCTTTGCTCGTACGGTCGGGACACGAACCCATGGCCATTGGTACCATGCCCAAACAGGATACTCCATTACGTTGACATTAAGCCGGCTAGCCTTAAGCAGGGTGCAGAGTAAACGGTTTGTTGCAACGTGGTCAGCTTGTGGATCGTTTGCATAGGGGATGTAGATCTCTTCAGGCTCTCTTTCCCGAATAAGTTCGAGAATCTGGGGAACATACATATGACCGACCTTATCAACAAACCCATCTGGGCAATTTAAAAAGCTCACCCGATCTTGGGTAACGCCTAGCTGCTCACAAGCAGATCGAGCTTCTTCTATACGCAATGCCGTCAATAACTGGGTAGAAATCAGATGAGAATGAGAAGAGCGGCCATCTGTCATAAAGACCACGTCAACGGCCACATCCATAGCGCGCTTACGAATAATTGTGCCGCCGCATCCAAGGGTTTCATCATTTTGGTGAGGGGCAAAGATCATCGATGAGCGCTTGAGATCTTCGTTGGTACCAAAATTGATCCTCTTCTCGAGGCGTTGATGAAATCGTTTGCTTATCCATTGACGCAACACAGTCATGTTGAGACTCCTATCATTGGGCAACCCCGATTGAATTCCGTCATTTGTATTCAGTTCCGTTTGAAAATCGTCGTTTGTGGCCTCTGATAAAGCTGTAGAAACCTACGCTTTTCAAAACGATTGTAGCGTGGCACTCCGGAATACTGGGAGCATTGTTAGTATGAGCAAATTGGGATATACAAGATGAGAACAGATCAATTCTCAGTAGAGGATGCTATGCATTTGTAGCCAAATGCAATTGTTCAATGAGCACGTCTATGTGCGGCACGAAGTATGCTTACTATACTTCGATCTACTGATACCAAATTTTGGCTCTACGATAGAGACGCTAAATATAAAGGTTTAGTTACCGATCAAGTCTTACAACTAGCTTGCAAACCATGAACTTGCCAGCTGGCGCGTACGCTTGGCGACTCGAACCAGATCCTGAAATTCGACATGTATCTGCCCAAAATTGAGGCAAAAATGTACCAGTTCAAGGTGACAGCGTATGGCCTCGCCTCTTTTAAGATTTGTTCGCCGAATTGCTCTGTTCAGTTCAACAAGCCTTCGAAGTCCCATACCCATGATGGATTGTCGATTGTTTGGCTCAAGCCATTCTGCTATCTCTTCATCACTCTGCCTGAATCTGTAAGAATTATGGCTGTGAAGACGCCGGTAAGCGAGATATTCTGGTACTTCAACGCATCGACCAAGCATGGCTAATTCGCTTAGCAGAACACTGCTGGATGAAAGATAGTCGCCCATTAAACCAGTGCGAATTAATTTCTTATGTCGTATAAGGCTGAAAAACGGTTGGGAAGAAGAGGATGAGCGTAAGCTACTCCGTAAACGTATGTGTGGTTTGGCAGAGTCCAAATAAAGCTTTTCCTTATTATATCCTACCACATTACCGGTACCTTCAATCAGGATTGTACGCGGGTAGCTCATAACGATATCAGGATAACTTTCTAAAACCTCAACACAGCATTCCAATGCTGTTGGTTCTAGAAGACCATCCTGGGAAATCCATGTAAAGTACTTTCCCGATGCCAAAGTGGCAGATAAGTTGTAGTTATGGGCTGCCCTTAGGTTCTTTCGATTGCGGTGGATTCGGATTCGCTTGTCGCGCAGGGAAAAGGTCTGGCAGATATCAATAGAGCTATCAGTCGAGCCATTGTCTACAATAATGATTTCAAAATTGGGGTAACTTTGCAGTATCAGAGATGTTAATGTTTCGGCCAGATAAGCTTCACCATTATATAGTGGCAAGCCAATTGAGACCAAGGGTTGTTGATTAGCCATAGGAATTTCTATGTAAGACGGTCCGTTTCTTATCGTCTTGTCAACCACCTGGGCTCCTGTTCATCTCTGAGCCAAAACGTTTCAGTTCGACGGCGTTCATCACTCTCTGGACGCTCCAATATAAAGAGAGCTCAGTGGTCATCAATTGATAGGCTTTTTTTATAATCACATCGCGTTCGTTATCGTGCTCCAAGTAGTAGATGATCGTATCTGCTAACTTTGCAATCGGTGATGATACATAGTGAACCCCTGCTTCATACTTAAGAACGTGGGGCAAAAGTGGTTCTGAGACAACCAGCGAGCGATTCGAGGCTGCGATACTAATCTCTAATGAGTTTTCGTCATGCCATGTACTTAATATGTTGAGATTGATTTTGCTTCGATTGAGCAATCGAATTCGTTCCTCATCGATACGGAAGCAGGCTTTCTCATCGTCAATCAATAACATCTGAACCCCTTGCTTAGATAGATGTTTCTGTATCTGCTCCAGCAAGCTGCTTACTCTCTTTGTTTCTCGCTTCCCTATCCATATCACATCAATGTCTCGCTCTAAACCAAGATCTGTGTACCAACGATGGCTGCTTCCCAAGGGGGCCTCAACGGGATCAAAGTTTGCTTTCCGCCGCAGATAATGGCCATAGACGGCAGAGACATCGGCATAGACATCGATGAGTCCATGATACTGTGCATGTAGAAAGTCGCCTAGGTGCCGATACGGCATCATCTGTCTGTCTACACTGCTGAATAGATCTTTGATGACTGGCATACGAGTCAAAAGCCCTTTGGCATCGACATGTCGACCAATCCAAGAGCGTATCCGAGCCCCTTGCCTCATTATAGGCCAAGGTATTCGAGGATTTGGAAAGCCCTCTGTATTCCAAAAGAGGGTCAACGGTCGGGCTTCCAAGGGCATTTGGGCCACGTATTCCAGAATGGGTAAAAATTTGCCAAAGGGACCAAATAACAACACTAGATCCGTTTCACCTGTCAAGATGAAATCGGTATAAGCACGGGCAGGGAAATACACTGGCTCATGGCCTATAAGATGTAACTCTTGATATATGGCTTCGCCTATAGCGTCACCATCGTGGGTCCATTCAACGACTGCAACTCGACAAGGAATCATTGTGCCTCTCGTCTTTCTTCGCAATGAATGCATCATCCGCTTCTGCGCCATACAGTGGGCCAGATAAAATTCGTCCTCCCTCTATTCGACACTCCATGATGAATCAAGAAAATGTCGGGACAAAATTTTTCTGGCGAACCATATCCAAAATGTATGGCCAGCATAGAGGTTATGCAGTTACCACTGCTTTCCTAGTGAATCGTACTCAGTAGACCTTGTTGGAAAGAATGAAGCGCCGCTGAAAAAGCCGACAGATTTCGTACATTTAGGATATTACTGATACTGGTTTCACTTTGAACTGAGTATACCAACGGATAGTTCAAGCTAGAGAAGACACACTTCTCTTAGGATACCCTCGAATCGAAGCAACTGACCGTCAATTTGTACGGAGTATTCGCAAAGGGGAGAAATACATGATCAATTTTAGAGGACAAGGAATGAATTGAAAATAACTTACGCACTTTACAAAAGAAAGCTCGTTTAACTGTTACACTGATCTCATAACCATTCCTTAATCATTTGTATATTTTAGTTTATCAAAGAGCAAATTTATATGTGTTACCAACAGATTACAGAAATCCAGCATCGCTGTACGCTCTAGCCTACTTGGGCTGACCCTGCTGCAACTGGAGGAACTGGATAGAGCAACAGCTCACTCCACAAGCTGGCCGCGCGACGCCACAGAGGTTGCGCTCGATATTTGGCTCATAAGCCTGAAAATATCGGGCCGTCCGTATGTGGTTTATGGCCCCATAAAAAAGGCACGCTCTGGCCTGATTTACCTTATGAGGGATATACAGCCTGGAGGGTAGGTAGTCTTGTTCAGAGTCTCGTTTAACATTACAATAGCAAACCACGCCTATCCGCATGGATAGGCGTGGTTTGGGGTGTTCCCCAATCCAGCGAAAGCATCCCCCCAAAGGATTGCCCCGGCCGAAGGCGATTTCGAGTTGGCTATTTCTCTCAAAAGGTAAGTTTTGGCAGCTATTGAGTTCTAAACATCGAACTTTCTTTTGAAGACGGTGGAAAAACCCAAAATTTGCCGGGAAAGACACCACCATTTCTATTTTGATGACCTGTTGGTAAACTGCTTCCAGCAACTCTTGTCGGTACTCTGACAAGGTAAATCGCCTATTTGCCTTAGCCTTAGCTATTGAAATTGGGGAATTGCCAACGAAATGAATGCTAACACTATGCATGCTGACAATAGTATGCCAATAATGAGGGGAATCAACAGGACCATGATCGATCTACCTTGACTCAGCTGGTGTTCAGTTTTTGTTGCAAAATAGACGAGCACTAGAGAGTAGAGAGCAAGAAGAAATGATACGCAGCCACCTAAAAACGGAATGAGTCCAAGCACGCTGGTGACAATTTGAATCGGTGCTTGAAATGCTGCGTTGAGATAGGCATATCGACCAAAGTCACCTTGACCGCCTAACAGCCGAGCAATCAGATGGAGGATCCCCACCCCAATCAGAAATCCAATCGGGGCAAAAATAATACTAGCGACCAAACCTGCACCAGCTAAACCGGCAAACCCACCGCCAGATAAGAAGGCTTCCATCACAACGCGTACTTCAGATGAAATTTCAGGGTCAGAGAGTATTTCGTCAAAAATGCCCGAACCAGATAAGGCACCAAATCCGATAAATATACCAATGACGCCGACTATTGCAGAGATAATCGCAGCGATTACGATCCAGATGATGGCCGTACCTAATGTAGCGTTTGGACTCTTCCGTTCGTTATCGTAGAATTCTTCGTTCGGTTGTGTAACCGCGTTGAGCCACGTTTGAAAAACTGCTGAAAAATCCATTGAGGGATCCTTTCACTCAAGATTCGAGGGACAATCGGATTTCATATGTACCCGGCCCCAGCATAGATAGTAGGCACGTTTACGAATATTATGAGTATGCCATTTGATGATAACATTGAACCAATTTGACAAAACCCGATTGTTTGATGTCTATAAAGTGTCAAGGGTTAGGCAAAGTTCAGATTGCATCTTTCGAACATGACCCAATTGTACCCCGCAATTTTTATTTACGCTAACGCCCTTCAACAACCCTTATGGCACAGCTTTGCATGATGCCTTTCCTTTCCCCCTATCACTTCGCTCGTTGCTTCAAGCAGGCATTTAATCAGACTCCTTACGCCTACCTGACTCAACTACGTTTGGAAAAGGCGCAATCCCTTCTCATACAAACGCCCCTCTCAGTTACAGAAATTTGCCTCGCTGTAGGTTTTCAAAGCTTACTGTCGTTTACAAACCTCTTTCGTCGCCGATTTGGGATTTCTCCCAGTCAGTACCGCAAGCAAGTTTAAAGCGTACGGTTGCTCAATTTCGCAAGATTCGATAAGTACCCTCTGACCGCTCCTGCTAAACTACTAACACATCTGTATCATTTCTCTCAAACTACTCTACCAAGTACATTTTGCAGAGGGGCAAATTTTATGAACACGATACCGAATACAATCTCCCAGGAATTGATCGATGAATTTGTTAATATTTCGCATGGGTATCTAGGGGAAGATGGTTTTACGCAAATCAAAGAGATGGTTGAGCAACACCCCGATCTTGTATACGCTGTTCATAGTGATGGCGACGAAACCGGAATCGGTGCAGCAGCCCATATGGGAGAACGTCAAATCGTCCAATACCTTTTGGATAAAGGAGCAACACTTGACATTTCCATTGCTGCTATGATGGGCTGGCGTGACAAATTAGCAAATTTCTTAAAACAGGCTCCAGCTCTGGCTACAGCAAAAGGGGTTCATGGTATTGCTTTGATCTATTTTGCTGCCCTAAGCGGGGATGTGAAGATGGCTGAAATGATATGGGTGCAGTTCCTGACGTTTGCCAAAAAAGTTAAGGCACGCCAAAAGTAGGTAAAGGGTCAGGAGCGGTTGATTTGATAGGGATGTTAGTTAGAGTACGAAGAGAATCGGTTTGAATTTTCTCGTGAACGAAAGAG
>JBCCHB010000001.1:0-256180 GCA_039028975.1 Chloroflexota bacterium | reverse complement strand
CGGGCATTTTCGTGCCAAATCCGATGAAATCGGCGCTTTCCCTAATGACCAGAGCTGTCTCACTCTTTTCTTTATGGTCCTTCAGCTTGAACACGCTAAACATGACCGCCATTTCTTGGCGAATACTTCGTGACAACAACCCATTCTCATGTTTGCCGTTGCCCCGAAAGTAGAGCCGCCACTCATCTTGAACTTGCAGGATATCGACATTGGCCGTCACGTAATTGCGCCAGGTATTGGGGATGACGGGGATTATGGGATTCGCGGCATGGCGCGTGAAACTCTTTGCCATCATTTAGCTCCCGCATCTGCGCTACCGGCTCTCTGCCGCTTTGGTGGTGCAGCAGAGACCCCCGTCAGGCCGCCGCTGACCCTCAAGACCTCGCCCGTAATCCATGAGGCCGCGGGACTGCACAAAAAGGCGACGCCTTGGGCAATATCCAACGACTCTCCCCAGCGGCCCAAGGGAATACTGCCCCGCACGCGTTCGATCATCTCATCTTCGCTAAGGTTGAGGCTTTGGCTACGCTGGGCCATGACCGATTGGTTAAAGGCTGTATAGACCGGTCCAGGACAGATCGCGTTGACGCGCACGCCGTACGCTGCCAGTTCCAAAGCGAGCGTCTCGGTCAAGCTAATGACGCCAGCCTTAGCAACGTTATAGGCCGCTACGAGTGCCGCCGGGTTCTGACCGTTGATCGAGGAAATGTTGACAATGCAGCCCGACTCCTGACGCTCCATGATGGCACCCGCGGCACGGCAGCAGTAAAACGCGCCGGTCAATGTGGCATTGAGTACCCGATGCCATTCTGCGTCGCTCAATTCGACGGTGGGCGTTACCGTTTGGCCGGTACCGGCATTGTTGACCAGGATGTCTAGGTGGCCATGCTTATCCGCGACGCTGTTAAAAAACTCGTTCACCCCTGTACTATCGGTGATGTCGAGCTGAGCGGCCTGCACTTGAAGCCCCTGTGCCTGAAGTTGATCTGCCTGCTGTTGGGCCTTCTTCAGTTGCAGATCGGCGATGATCACCGTTGCCCCCATGCTGGCGAGCTGCTCGGCCATAGCCAGACCTAATCCTTGGGCCGCGCCTGTGACAACTGCGATCTGACCATTCAGATTATAATACGAGGTTGGGTCTGCTTGTTTCATGTTATTTCCTCATCCAGTTCCAATGTATCTAACGTCGCCAACGGCCGTAAATCCCATATGCCCCTACCATCAACTCTTGTACAATGTGGCTTGAAATGTGGCTTGAAATGCTCCTGTGACATTCTCTTCGTATGGTGAACCGAAGCGACGCTATGGTATAATGGTATCCGTTTGCTGAGCTTAGTCTGAATTTCTTCAGCTTTGGTTCAAGAAAATTATGATCACAAAACAGCCACAAAGCAAAATCGACCCAGATAAGCAATACACCTTTTCAGAAATATTCGAATTGCCTGGCTCAACACGCGATATTCTCGCCGCATTTGGGTACGAACTGCGCAACGATATCATTGATTTGCCACGGTCTCCTATCGATGAAATCGCCGTCAGTCAACTGCAAAGACGCTTGTACCTACATATGGAGCGTGTCGGTATGGACTCCGAGACGGCGCGCCGTGAATTCCTGGCGTCTCACGTATTATCTGGATTATTAGAGTACTCAGATGCTCACATCGATGTCGAGCATTCGGTTACATCAGAACGCTTGCGTGGTAATATTGACTACCTGCTTCGTGGGCATGAACGTATCATCGTTGTTGAAGCCAAAAATGACGAGATGGAACGCGGATTTCGCCAACTTTCCGTAGAGTTGATTGCCACAGCGGAAAATCTGAGCATGCAAGAACTGTATGGCATCGTGACTACCGGTGAGTTTTGGCGATTTGGCTTTCTCAATGCGGACACCAAAACAATCACTCGTGATTCAAACAATTATGTCGCACCAACAGGCTTGGCTGACCTATTGGCTGTTCTGCTTGGGCTATTGGAGTCGGATGCCTGATTGGGTCTCGATCAAACTCGCACAAACTTTTGTAGCTGGTCATCCGCCTGCACTTGCCCCACATAGAGATCGCCCCGCGTATCAGCCCAAATGCCGTGGGGACAGGCCAGAAACTCGCCTGGTTTCTCACTCTTCACAGCACCACCCCATTGCGACAATAGCTCACCATCTAATGTGTAGATGCTAACCTGCTGATCCAACTCGGCCACATAAACGACATCATCATCTGGATCAAAGTGAATGGTATCCGGATGCTTGAGGCTCGTGCGTTCTTCCAAATAATTGCCGTCCGTATCAAAGAGCTGGATGCGGTTGTTGGTCCGGTCACAGACCCAGAGCCGGCCGTGCTTGTCCTGGCGTACGCAGTGGGATAGCTCGAACTGGCTGGGTCCGCTCCCCCATGTCCCCCAGGAGTGGAGCAACTGACCATCAGCCGAATATTTGTGAACCCGCGCGTTCCCGTAGCCGTCGGAGATAAAGAGTTCACCCGATGATGCCACTACCAGATCCGTTGGCAGGCGGAAGGGATCGCCATCGTTTGCGCCTTGCTGTCCAGGCGTTCCGATGGTCATGACCAGCTCGCCGTTCTTGTTAAATTTGTGGATACAGTGGGTTTCGCGCTCTATGCACCAAACGTTATCCTCGTCATCGATATAGATACCGTGGGCGTCTTCCAGAACATCGTCGCCCCAGGAGTCGAGAAAGTTGCCTTCGCGATCAAAGATGACAAGGGGATGATCGCTGCGCGAGTAAACATAAACATTGTCTTTAGAGTCACAGGCCACAGCCGGAATCCAGCCAAAGTGCCAACCATCGGGCAGTTGCCCCCAACCCACTTCTACTTCGTAGCTATATTTTCCTGTTCCAAAAGCCATAGGTTTCTCCTTTACGTGATATAAATGTCATCATCCAACAGCTTTTCGCAATTCCAGTCTCTAAATGCTCGTATTGCGGATTCTAGATAGCTATAACCCTCATATGACAATGCATGAGGAATGTTGGCAATCACACTTAGTCGATAATCTGCGTAACAATCCTCAATACTATAACAAATGCCTTGTTCTGCAAGCCGAGCCTGGTACCGCGTTAGCAAAGCCCGCTCGAGTTTTTGTCTAACAGGTGAAGAGAACTCAGTCTGAATCAATGTGCGAGCAAGATCCCATACCCCCACTCCCCGGATACACCCTTCCCAATCAATAATGATAGTCCGATCACGCTGCGGATTGCGAGGCAGCAGGACGTTTCCCAATTGCGCATCACCCTGAATTAGGGTAAGCCCTTTCCCGCTCGCTATCCGGTGGATGAATAAGTCCGCCCATGATGCAATCACTCTCTGGCAAAGTTTTTGCTGCTCCCTCGAAAACTGGGCTGCGAATTGATCAATCCGCTTCGGTAACGCGGTTTCGCCAAAGTACTGCTGATTGTGGCGGATCGTCTCTGGCGATATTGCTTCATGCGCAATGCCAACGCCGACTGCACGCAGAATGTCTCGCTGGTTGATCCGTGGATGCTCCCACCAATATGCATGAATCTCCGCATATGCATCCACGACTTGCTCAAAGATCTCCATGCTTAAATCGTCATATGGGGATTGTGCAACATAGTGGGTGGCGGAGAGATCTTCTAACAAAATGTACGCTTGTTTGTTCGCCCAATCCGCCTTCGCAGCATAACAGGTAGGCAGCGGCGGTGAGGACATGGCTGGCGCAATCTGATCAAAGAATAAAGCCTCTTGCAGACCATACGGATAATCGCCGCTATACCACTTCAGAATCAGATCCTGGGGAGGGGAATTGGGTACATCAGCCGAATATGTCACTGCCAGCGCAAAATGGTGCTTGTGCGCCTCCTTAATGTCGACTGAAACTACCTTGCCTTGGGATAAATGCCCGTTGCGACGGAGCGTATCAGTCAGCCACTGAGGAGTGATTTGAGCTGGTGCTGTTTTCAATTCTGACATTTCAAAGAATTAGTGGCCTAATCGACAATCCGACACCGCCTAAGCAGCCCCTTACCCCGTTCGGATAGCTTATCAAATTCCGCTTGCGTCATTTCGATGTGCCGATTAACTGCGAACCAGGGCCGCGAGTAACAGATGACCAATTCCGGGCGTGGATGATCAGAGTGGTTAGGGGTGCCGCGGTGTATGGCACGTGGATCCTGAATCCAGAGCGTTCCCCGTTCCATATTGAGCCGCTGCTTTGAGGGAAAGTCGCCATTCTCAAGAATTTCGTCGAACTGAGATTCCAACACTGGGTTGGCGATGTATTGGGTGCAGGGGAGAATTTCAAAGCTGCCGTTCTCTTCAAAGGTATCGACTAACGGAAATTTGATGCCGAAATGGGGGCACGTTTGCAAGCTGACGTTGGGGAGCGCTCGCGTAATACCAGCATCCAGGTGCCAATGCTGGTATGTACTGCCTGGATAAGGATTGTTAGAAGAATAGCAGGTGATATGATAATCGTCCGATCCCCAATACTGGTCCAGAAAGGCCAATAGAGCAGGATTCTCATAGATGGCGGGATCGGAAAAAGGTGGCTCCCAAGGCACTTCCACCGTGTAGCGGTTGGCGTGCTGCAGCCGACCTCGCCCAGTGCGAATATCGCCAGATTCAACGGGGTCGTGACGAGCTTTTACAGTTTCCAAAAGGGGGAGAAATGCTTCGCGGATGCGGTCAACTTTTTCAATGGGGATCAGGTTCTCAAAAAGCACATAGCCGTTGATCCTTAGTTCAGCCAGTTTTAGTTCGAGATCAACCATTGGGAATCGCCTTTCTGAACGGACGGGATGGATTGGGAAGGAGATCTATTCAAAAGCTTCTGCAAGAGGAATCTTTATGTCGGCGATCTCGTCAACAACTTCACCGGACGCAAATGTGCGTGGGGGTTGATTTGGGTAATACACACTGATAACAGTTGTAACTGGATCGACGAGCCAGCAGGATTTGATTCCCATGGCAAAGTAAGCTTGGAATTTCTCGATGATACTAAATGAACCCTGGCGCGGTGAGATGACTTCAATTACGAATTTGGGCATCTCTTTCATCACAAGAATGTCCCTAACCGCAACTGGACGGCGGGGGTAAGCGCAAACATCAGGAATGAGTTCATTCTTAATATTTGGAAACTGTGATTTATCCAGATCGCTGGTATCCAAGCTAACCTCTACCAGAGCTGAGTAATCACTGTGCAGTTTGATTAAATGGGTCAGGTTACCTTGAACAAGAGAATGATTATACGACCCCCTATCATCGAACTCCTCTTCTTCATCGACGAGTACAGTCACTTCACTCATTGCTGTCTCCTTGATGTTAATTTATAAGCGAATCGAGAGAAAGTTATTCTCTCTGTATTATATCACAGTCAATGAGGAGCTACACTCGAAGGCTTGAGACGGGGAGCGTCTCAGTTTGGGGGCAAGTTTGACCTGCTCACTGTGGACGATGTCATTATCCTGCCTTCGCAAGTCCCGCAGCAGCTAGGACAGCCCCTTAAGGAATGAGCATTAAATAAGTTGGGCATGTCATCTCGAAGGATTGAGAGATCTTATGCACAAGTTATTTAATTCCGATTCCTAATCATGTATGGTTCGGGGTTGCACTCAACCTCTTGAACTAAACCATCAACATACGGCTGAATTCCAAATAGTCGACACGGAGCCTCATTGATATAGCCACGTTGCAGCTGTCCCGTCCGGTCCCAGAACTCACCCAGAATCAATCGGTCCAGGCGCGGAAATGCGGCTGCGGGATTCTGCGCCAATAACCTGTGCCAGTAGATGACTTCGACAAAATGAATGTAGGTCGACGTGAAGTAATCGACGCCAAGCATCAATAGTTTCCCGCTTCGCTTGTAAGCCTGAACCATTGGGGAGCATTCGCCAAAGGTCTTACCCCACGGTGCAAGGTCCCACGGAGAGCCATACCCTTCCTGGCTGAGATGGTCAGCGACGAATGCCTTTGCATCTTTGCCACGTGCCGCCACAGAGTGAGAGTAGTGATCAGATCGATGGGTACTCGGCATCCGACGAAAGACCTCCGTGATCCACCCGACCGTAGAGGGTGTCTCTCGAATGTTCCAGCATTCCGCTCGCTTGTCCCGATCCACCAGATTGAAGGATGGCATCAGCAGGAGTCCCTCTGGTCCGACTGCATTTTCGAGGGCGCTGATCACGGCCTCTGCTCCACCTTCCACCGGACCAAGGCTCTTGAAGGATGAATGCACAAACAGTACATCTCCTGGCACGACACCTAATTTCCGCAAACCCTGAAGCAGCGTTGTGGACGTAGCTTCAATGTTCATTGTGGCTTGTCCCGAACATCGGCGAGGCTACCGATTATCCCAAGCGTGTGCGCGCACTACTTCTTCATTGAGATCCGTACCCCAACCAAGTGCCGTGGGGACTTTCATGTGTCCGTCAACAATCTCAGGAACAGTGGTGGTCAGTTCATCTTTCCACGGCACGTCGTCGATATCAATTTCCATGATGCGAACATTGGGTAGTGTGGCGCAGAGGCAGGCGCTGATAAACGTTGACATATGGCTGTAGTAGTTATGAGGCGCAACATTTAGCTGGTACACTTCGGCCAGATCGCCAATCTTCTTGCTTTGGGCAAATCCATTCCAGGGCACATCGATCATAAATACATCCGCGGCACGCTGGTCAAAGTAGGGGATGTAATCGCGCATGTAGAAGAGATTCTCGCCCGTGCAAATTTTGGTGGACGTTGACTCTTTGATTTGACGGATGGCATCGGGCGCATACATATCAATCTCCAGCCACAGCAGATCAAACTGTTCCAACACTTTGGCAATTCGCATACAGGCTTCTGGCTTGAAGTTGAAGTTGAGATCAAGGTTGATATCAACATCTGGACCAACAGCATCTCGCAATGTCCCAATGAGGGTTTCTATATGGCGGAGTAGTTGACGGCTGACAGTTTGGTCGGTTGTCCCTGGCCCGATGCCAAAGCCGTGGCCACCAACCGAGCCAGGATCGCCTGGGATCAGGATATTGGTTTTGAGGGCCGTAAAGCCTCTACTGACCACCTCGCGACCCAAGGCAGCCACATCGTCCATTGAGTGCAGTGGCGGCACACCAATCAGCTCATGCGCCCGGATACGGCTAGTCCCGCAATGGGACCAGTAGACGCGCACATCATCGCGGGTGGGGCCACCAAATAGCTCAACAACAGAGATGCCCAGGGCTTTGGCCTTGATGTCAATGAGGGCTAGCTCTACCCCCGCAATGGCTTTGGCGGCAATGCCCCCAGGACTCTGCCTCGTTCCCCGAATCATATCCCAAAATCGCATTTCATACGGGCGCGGGTCTTTTCCAATGAGAAGGGGCTTCAGATCCGCAATGGTCCCAACCACGCCAGTGGGTGCTTTTCCGTCGCTGCATTCACCATAGCCCGTAATCCCTTCGTCTGTTTCAACTTTGACAAATATCCAAGGGCGCCATCCTGCATCAACAATAAATGTTTCAATGTTTGATATTTTCATGATATTCTCGCTTAGGAATGCATTGTCAATATCGTGTGCGTTTCAATCGAGTTTGGCCCATCAAACGACCAAGTTATTTCAACCCCGTTCCTTAAAATCCATTCTCCGCCTTGCTGATGAGATACGAAAGGTTTGCGTAGTTGAAGCACATCGCTTCCACACGCGAACCGCTAAATGGCAGGGGAATGAGTGGCAACTGACTGTTGACTGTCTATAAATGACGCAGACGAGGATCAAGCCATCCGCGCAGCCAATCGCCAAGCAGATTAAAGAGTAGTACTACCAAAAAGATCATCAGACCGGGGGCCAACACAAACCACGGCGCTTGATAAAAGTAGCTCTGGGCATGCTGCAGCATGTTTCCCCACGAGGGCGTCGGAGGCTGTATGCCAAGCCCAAGATAGCTCAAACCGGCCTCAATTAAAATAGCGACAGCAAAACCGAGCGTGGCTTGAACAATAATCGGACCAATCGCATTGGGGAGGATACTGCGCAACAGAATGCGTGTGTCCGTCGCGCCGGCCAACCGACTGGCCCACACATACTCTTGTTCTTTTAGATCGAGTACACTGCCGCGCACCAGCCGCGCAAAGCGCGGGATATAAACAAATGTGATGGCAATAATAACGTTGAGCGTTGACGCACCGAAAGTGGCGATCATTAAAAGCGCCAGCAATAGCACCGGAAAGGACAAAATCGCGTCTTGGATGCGCATAACAACTGCGTCTAAGAGACCTCCATAGAAACCTGCAAGCAACCCGATGGGCACGCCAATGAGAATGGCAAAGAAAACCGAGCCAAGCGCAACGACAATTACTATGCGCGTTCCATAAATCAGGCGGCTATAGATATCGCGACCAAACTGATCGGTGCCGAGCCAGTATTGGGTACTTGGCGGTTGCAGCGCATCTTCAATGTGTTGTTCTCGGTAGGAGTAGCGGCTGACGACATCAGGCAAAGCGGCGCACAGGACAAGAAAGAGGATTGCTGCCAAGACGACAAGCACCGTAGGTTTCAAGAGCCGGCGTCTGGCCAAGAGGCCGCTCTTGGGCTTGATGCTACTTTGGGCGTTTATTTGCGAAGCATCTGCGGTTGCAATATCGGTCACCGTGCCCTCTCGTATTGCTCTCGGATGCGAGGATTTAGAAATGCGTAGCCGACGTCAACGCAAAAGTTCATTAGGGTGTAAAAGAGGGTCGTTAGTAACACAACGCCCTGCACAAGGGGATAATCGCGGTTGTAGACGGCTTGCAGTGTCAGCCAGCCAATGCCAGACCAGCCAAAGACATGCTCAATGATGATGATCCCGCCCAACAGCGCTCCGACCTCAACGCCGATAACGGTCAGAAGCGGAATCAATGCATTCGGCAGAGCATGGCGCAGGATGACGATGCGACGGTTTAGCCCTTTGGCATTGGCCGTTCGCACGTAATCATTATTGAGTACGTCGAGCATATCTGAACGCAGAAAGCGGGTAAAGGTGGCGATCAAATAGACGGCTAGTGTGATAGCAGGCATCAGAACCCGCCTCAGGTTTTCGATAGGGTCTTCCAGAAACGGGACGTATCCTGAAGCCGGTAACCAACTGAATGTGACCGAGAAGATGAGAATCAGCGTGAGTCCTAACCAGAAGCCCGGAATGGCAACGCCTGCAACGGCAAAGGTCATAATAATTGAATCATAGGCGGTTTGATGCTTTACTGCTGCGATGATACCCAATGGCATTGATACGGCCAGTGCAATGAGCAGGCTTACAACAACCAGCTCTAAAGAGGCCCACAGTCGTCCCCCGATCAACTCAATCACCGGCAGGTCGCTACGGTTCGAGTTGCCGAAATCCCCGCGCAATGCATTACCAAGCCAGATGAAATACTGGGTGGCAATCGGCTTGTCCAACCCCATCTCTCGCCTAAGTTGCTCAAGCCCCTCCGGATTCTGAGCAGCAGCGCGACCCATCAGCATCGTCGCCGGATCCCCAGGTGCCAAATGCATGGCTCCAAATACGAGGAAGGAGATGATGAAAATAGTCGGGATAATTTGCAAAAATCGGCTTGCTACATATTGACCCAAATGGGTGCCTCCGACGGTAATCGGTTAGTCGGTAAGTCGGTAGTCGGTAGTCGGTAAGTCGGTAAGTCGGTGAGTCGGTAATTGGTGAGTCGGTAATCGGTATGCGGTCGATTGCCTCACTGGCCAACCGACCTACTGACCACCGACTAACCGTTCACCTTCTACTCTTCCACATAGATCTCATTAAAGAAGATGTAATTCATGGCATTCATGGTCCAGTTCTTGACGCTGGGTTTGGTGAGGGCGATGAGCGGTTGAGATTGGACAGTGATGACAGGCGCCATATCCTCAATGACGGCTTGCTGAATTTGAGCGTAAATTTCCTTGCGTTCTGCTTCGTCTGCGCTGCTGGCGCCGCTACTCATCAGGTCGAGCATATCCTCTCGCGGAAAGCTATTCTCATCCTTCCAGTGTGGACCGTACATTACGTCAAAGATGCCGTGGGGATCGGAGCGGTAATTAGCCCAGTTGGCGATCAATTGATAATCACGGTTGACATAAGCATCCAGCCATGTGGAGATATCAGAAATATTGATGTTCAGCGTGACGCCACATTCGGCTAGGTTCTCTTGCCAGATGGTGGCCATATTTTCCATTACCGCCACACCCGAGATGGTCTCGATGGTCAGCTCTAACCCCTCAGCATAACCAGCTTCGGCCAAGAGTGCTTTGGCGGTATCGGGATCGTAACCTGGTCCATTGCCTTCGGTATAGGCCCAGGAACTTTGGGGCAGCGGACTCCACTGGCTATCTCCCTCCCCAAAGTAGACAGCCTGGCGAATAGCATCCTTATCCATACAGGTGAAGAGCGCGCGGCGCACGCGGACATCCTGCAGCCGCTCATCGCGGTTGGGCGCAATCTCGATGACGAAGATGCTGTTGCTAGACGGTGGCGTCTGGAATGCGATATCGTCGCGGCCTTTAAACCGTTCTGCATCGGCTGCCGGTACCTCGAAAACAACGTCAACTTCCCCTGACTCCAAATTCGTCAACGCAACGGCCATATCGGGCAAGATCTTGAGGACAATCTGGTCTAGCTGAGGCAAGTCGGGCAAATCATAGTCGGGATTTTTGGCAAGCACGATGCGATCGTTGGGTATCCACTCCACAAAAGTAAAGGGACCGGACCCCACGGGTGCTTTCTCTAGATCGTCTGATGATTCTTCAGAAACAATAGCGATCAGCGAAACTTCCTCCGGCCAGGGTGCAACCGGACGTTTCAAGACCATCTTGACGGTCTGATCATCAACGGCTTCGATGGTCTCAATAGGCTCCATCTTGCTGGCAAACGTCGCTTCTTGATCAATGGTGCGGTTAAATGAAAAAACAACGTCTGCCGCAGTGACCGCACGGCCATTGTGGAAAGTAGCACCAGAACGCAGATAAAAGGTGTATTCCGTGCCGTCAGCCGAGATTTCCCACCGCTCGGCTAGACCAGGCCGTACCGTCATGTCAGGCCCGATGATGGTCAGATGATCAAAAACATTTTGGGCGACCAGGTTCTGATAAGCCATCAACTGGTTCCAATGGGGATCAAAGTTGTCTAGCGCCTGAGTTAAGCCGATTGTAAGCGTCCCGCCTGTGGATCCAGCCTCACCGACCGATGCACCCATAGACTCACTCCCAGAACCGTCTGGAACTGGGGATGCACAGGCTGACAGGTAAAACGCCATAATGATTGCCACCAGACTGATAGAAATCCTGATTCGCATATTCGCTTCCTCCTTTTGGTGTTATTGGTTTATCAAAATCGCAACAGTTTATCGTTACACGACACCGACTCAATACCGACTCAATTATTAACTATTTGGTATTCATTATTAATTATTTTTGGGCGATCCATCTCCGAATAATAGGGCCCTTGGATTACTCGTCTACCGGACCTTGCCATATGGTTAGACCGCCCTCAACTGGAATTGTCTGTCCGGTCAGATACCCTACTGCGTCCGAGGCCAGGAAGACGGCCAAATTGGCAAGTTCCTCTTTGTACCCAAGCCGACCTGCAGGAATTCTGCGATAGAATCTTTCGTCGCGCCCCGGCACTTCGGCCAGGAACTCTGTGTTTGCAACTGTATCAATATGTCCAGGGGCAATGCCATTAACGCGAATACCGAATGGCGCAAGTTCAACAGCAAGCGATCTCGTCAGGGTGTTAATGCCGCCTTTGCTGGCCGCATATGCCCCCATGTTGGAAAAGATCTCCTCCGCGCCAGACGATGAGATGTTGATGATAACCCCCGAGCGTTGCTCAATCATCTGACGGGCAGCACGTTGGGCACACAGAAAGGTTCCAGTTAAGTTCACATCAATAATACGCTTCCACTCGGATACAGGCAAATCAACCAATGGTATCTTGCGATGAAACGTCGCCGCGTTGTTGACCAATATATCAAGCTGACCAAAGGTATCGACCGCCTGGGTGATGAGTGCCTCTACTTGGCTGGGTTGGGAGATATCAACTGGTATGGCAAGTGATTTGGCCCCAGCCGCCTCTACTTCGCTAGCTACTTGCACTGCCGCTTCAGCCTCCTCGTCGCCCAGATAGGTGACGACAACATCAGCTCCTGCTTGGGCCATAGCCGTTGCCATAGACTTACCAATGCTTCTTGAGGCCCCTGTAATAATGGCTACACGTCCGTCAAGTATCCGTTGATTCATGATCACTTCCTGATGGAGATTGGATTTCTTAGGCCATTCCGGAATAAGTTCGTCAGAAGAGTCTTATCCCGACTCGTTTCCAAGCCACTCTGGAATATGACTTGGACGGAGGACAGAACTTTTCTGACCATCTATATTATAGTACCTACTCTTTCACAGGAAAGTCAAGAAGAGCAAAACAAAGCTTCCCGTGCTATTCGCCTTTCAAGTGGGAAACCTTTTGCTGGATTCGGCTTACCCGTTAACAACGGCTAACGGCGATTGACCATTCCAAACACGCTCAATATTCTCTAACATAAATTTTCCCCGCCGCGACCATGTATCATAGCTGTTGCCGGCACAGTGGGGTGAGAGGAGCACATTCTCCATCTGTAAAATCGGGTTGTCTGGGGCTGGCGGCTCTTCTACCAACACATCTAGCGCCACGCCGAGGATGCGCTTGTGGGTCAATGCATCGATCAAGGCGGCCTCGTCTACTACTGGACCGCGACAGGTGTTGACCAGCAGGGCTGTCGGCTTCATCAATGCCAGTTCGTCATGGCTGATGAGGCTGCGGCTTTCGTCGGTTAGGCTGGTGTGGAGCGTGACAATATCGGCTTGCTGCAAAAGATCGGGCAGGGGAACGCGTGTAACGCTTAACGTCTCTTCCTGCCCAACCGAGAGCGGCACCAGATCATGGTAGAGTAGTTGGCAGCCAAACGAACCGAGCAGATGAGCCACCCGTTGACCGATCTCGCCCATGCCAATAATCCCAACCGTTCGGCCATTGATGGTGTAGGTGGAACGGCTGAAGTGACCTGGATTCCACTGATTAGTGCGGACAAGTTGATCATTTTCGCGCAGCTTGCAATAAACGCTCAGAATCAGCGCGATGGTATGTTCGGCCACGTCAATGGCGTTGGTGCCACCGTTGTTGGCAACAGCAATGCCCAACGCTTGACATAGGGGTAGATTCATGTGGTTATAGCCAGCGCTAATCAGCTGAATTAATTTGAGCTTTCGAGCAGAGCGCAACGCCTCGTCGGGGACCGAGCGCCCGGTCAGCATGAGAAAGTCTGCATCTTGAACGATGATGACCTTTTCTGCATCGGGCAACGAGTCGGCATGAACGCTGACTTCGAAACCAGCAGGAGCGTGCTGGACAATGAGATCGACAATTTCCGGGGGATCGTCTGTGAAGAATTTGATAGTGGGCATGGGTATCTCTCTGCAATATGGTGGTATCTACTTATATTATCAGTAGATCTCAACGTGCTACTTTTTCTTCAATGGGTTTAAGTGCCAACACCCAAGCCGCAACCTGTATGGATGCCCGTAGTGTCACTTGGCAGAGTACTCAAACAGTCCCTCCAACCAATCTTCAGATCTCCGCTGCGCCGCCAACGTCAGTTATTTTGACATGGACGCCTATTTCGTTTGTCGATTCTGTAGCTAGTGGTCAATATGAAATTGGGCTATCTACCGATGGTGGTATCACCTACGACATCGCTGCAACCACGACGAACAAGGCGGTTAGTAGCTACGCGTTGGATGGCCTGATGGTGGATACTCAATACACGATTGCCATCCGCACCATCACCCCAGCTCATGATGGGTGGAATATTAATGACCCCTCTGACGATCAGCGGAATGAACTCATCAGTGATTTTGGCGCAAGTATCAGCATTATCCTGCCCACCACTCCCCTTGACAGTATCATTCGGATTGAAACGGGTGGGGAACATACCTGTGCTTTGACCAACGCTGAAGGCGTCAAGTGCTGGGGTGATAATGAATTGGGGGAACTGGGCAACGATACGGTCACCTCCAGTAGTGTACCCATGGACGTGAATGGATTGACGAGTGACGTTTAACTGCTTTCGGCAGGTGCTAGCCACAACTGTGTCGTAAACACCACTGGCGGGGCCAAATGTTGGGGCGGAAATAACCATGGGCAAATCGGCAATGATGCAACGGACCCAAGCCCACCAGCAGACGTCATTGGCCTAACCGCGAATGTCGCTTTTATCCATGCAGGACGATCCCACAGTTGTGCTTTGACCAATAATGGTGGGGCCAAGTGTTGGGGGCTAAACACCTTTGGTCGCCTGGGCGACGGGACAAACGCAGACCAACGCTTAGCGCCCGTCGATGTCATTGGATTAGAGAGTGACGTCGCATCGATGACCATCGGTAGCGATCATACTTGCGCTTTGACGACTGGTGGAGGCGTAAAGTGCTGGGGGGCCAATAACAATAGCCAACTCGGTAATGGCACAATCGGGGCTGGTTGTGAAATGCAACTGAATCGGGAACCGACACCTGGCTGTACATTCCCCTGATCACGCTGTTTCGTATAATCTGTAAGAAAGCAAATTCCTTTTTGATCCTGTTCGCCCGCACGCGAATGCCGTTCCCAACAATGTCTATTTAATGCCCATAGATCAGCAGATTCGTTCCTCAAGTATAACGCTTGAATCCCTGCCCATACACACTCAAATCATCCAACGCAACCATTGTCTCGTGAACCGTACGCACAACCTCTACAACAGCCATCTCTAGATCAAGTGGATGGCCCAAACCGTACTTGGTCATGACTGCAATCAGATAAGGGCGTCTGGGCAGGAAAACGAGACCTGCGTCGCAGCGAACGTGCGTCATCCCACCTAGCTTGCTGGCAACTGGAACATCGGTCATCAGAGCATTGACGCGTTTGATAAAATCTGACGAAACCTCCCACTTCTCCTTGGTCTCTTTGTTCTGCACCAGTTCAATGGCCGTTAGCAAACCAATTCCCCGTGCGTCACCCACCGTGGGATGCTCTTCTACTAGCTTGGTTAACTTAGGTAACAGGTAGGAGTCCACCTCGGCAGCCCGTTCCACCAGCTCTTCTCGCCTCATAATTTCAATATTTTCAGGGCTGCCGCCGTTGCCACAGCCTGTCCCCCCAAAGGTTAACAGGTGTGTGAGCGTATTCGCCTTATCTGTGAAGACTTCGTAGACATCACGTGACTCAGCCTAGCGCAAATGAGGTGCGTACAGATATCGAGCCAGATGACTTGCTAATAGGAGTTGGGAACTTATGTCTGTCTACCCACGACGACCAAACCAACTGTAGTCAGCGTGCCAGCGCGATAGTGCCAGACGCCTTTCGACGCACGCAAGGCAAGATCATACTGGTTGAAATTCTGTAGATTCTGTTTGAATTTCCGGCATAAGCATGATATATTGGTTAGCGTACTCGTATACTGCCTTGATTTTGGACAATTGTCTAACAAGGGGCGGTTTATCAGGGAATCAATCTGTATCATCCCAATTATCAGCGGTTTGGGCACCATAAACTAAGTTGACAGCTTTTCCCGGGTGGATGGTCTATGAACCCCTGAAAGAAAAAAGGGAACTCCAACGTCTATAGAATATCCCCTACTATCAGTTAAGACAACGCATACTACCAGCAATGGGTACGATTATCCGGTTCAGAGGTCAACACATTCGCCTGATTATCCGCTCGAAGAAGATTGTCAAAAGATCGCATGGAGTACTGTCGGAAGCCTCTTTTTGCGCGTAAAACATGCTAAAATTGTAGAATCTTGCATAGCGTCGTACCCTCTAGCCTGCTGAAGTAGTTCTTGACAACTATTCCCCCGAAAGTTGTACTACACTGAAATGAGAATATGCCCGTCTTGCAAATTTTGTATAGCCCTCAGTTAGTTACCCAACTCTAAAGTGATACCATTATGGTTAACCTAAGTCACGAAGATCAACTGAAACTAATCCAAATACTACAACATCTTCCTGAACTGGCGGATGAACCATCGCGTAGGCTTATGCTAAATCTTGCGGGGCTGAACGAGCTTGCTCCACGCATACGCCTCGACGGCCCGCAATTTGTGGCTGTAAGCCAGATTATCTCTTATCTGGCAAACTATGGCCGTCTTTCTTATGAGCATGAAGCGCTTGGTCTCTTCCTAAATTCTATTAAAGGATATGCAGGAGTTGAACAACAAGAATTCCTCGATGAATTGCTCATCAAGTACGAAATGATGACGCCCGTCGTACCCACACCGGCTGTTGACGAGTGGCGGGGACAAGATACTCCGCAGACTGTTCTAGAAAAGATTATTGGCGAGAATACTTTGCGTCCAATCGCTTTTCTAGCGCAGGGTATGCTAGTGTCGCGTTCTGTTTCTTATATTGGGATTAATTCAGGGAGGGGCAGCTGGTCTGGTACAGGGTTTCTCATAACGCCCGATCTACTGATCACGAATCACCACGTTATTCCTCAGATGGAACTTGTGGAGCATGCAATATTCCGCTTCAACTACGAAGAGAACTTCCGTGGCGAAGCACAGACCGTACATGAGTATCGAGCTAAGTTGGATGGACTATTTCACGCAAGTGAAGAACTAGATTATGCCATTGTTGAGATTGAAGGTGAACCAGGCAATGAATGGGCGTGGCTACCACTACAGTCGTCTAACATTGGCAAGGGTGACCGCGTTAACATCATCCAGCATCCGTCTGGCCGCCCCAAGCACATCTCCTTACAAAACAATTTTGTGGAAGTAGTCGGTGGCAATGTAGTTCAGTATATCACTTCAACGATGCCAGGGTCTTCTGGCTCACCTGTTTTCAATGATCATTGGGAAGTGGTTGCAATCCACCGCGCCGGAGGCTATCTGCGAGAACCGAATTCTCGGCAGCGTTACTTTCGCAATGAGGGGATAGTGACCGGGAAGATATTGAAAGATTTACCTGAAAACATAAGAGAACGACTCAACCAAGAATAGAGTTGACATACCTTCATTTACCCATTCAAGACCAAACCGCGAGAGAATCCTATGACCCCTTCACAGCACCAGCAACTCACAAAACGCTTTTCCCCAAGCCGTAAGTTTGCTGCGCTCATGTTGTCACCTGTATTGGCGATTACGCTTGTCTCGGTATGCCTGTCACTGTTTTCGACGCTTGAAGTGGATGCCGCCGCACCGACACAGACAGCAACTCTACCAGAGGCCAATCCTGAGCAACAGACGCCCGATGAGGTAGCTATGCCGGCACCGAGTGGTCAGATTCCTTCATTCAGGGTAGGCTGGAGCGAGAACACTGACACCTGGGTAGAAGAAGATGGGGTAACAAGGGTAATACACCGGGGTACAAACGTTGCCCTAGGTGATATGGATCAGGATGGTGACCTCGATTTAGCGGTTGGTTATTCTTGTTCTTCCGGCGGCTGCGGCAGCAGCCGTTCAGAAAAAAAAATATATTTGCAGATTTTTGAAAATGATCAAGAGAACAATGATTTTATACTTGCTCAAACCTTCAGTTCCGAATTCCCGATCAATTGGACCTCGGTAGCATGGGGTGATATGGATCAAGATGGTGACCTAGATCTTGTCGTTGGGCTGTGGTCGCCAGATAAAGGCACCCACATGCTTGAAAATGAAGGTACCAATAATAAGGAGAGATTCTCAGAGGGGCCTACATCCGATATCTTTACCACGGTTGATGTGGCTTTGGGGGACTTAAACGGAAACGGCAATCTTGACATCGGGCTAGCTAACTTTGGAGAAGATAATCCCAGCGTGGTCTATTCGGGTACAAACGATGCCAAAGCAAACCTTTCTTCTTTAGATAAACTCTGGGAAGCACCAAGCAATGCACGAGTCAAATTTATTGTAAATGCTGACGGGCAAAGTATTCCCCCTGGGCGAGGTGGTTATGGGACGATTGATTTTGGAGATCTTGATGATGATAAGGATTTGGATATTGCCCTCAGTTTTGCAGCGTCCGTCCGCCCTGCGCACATAGAGGCAAAAGATCGTGTAACCGTATATAGGAATAATCGTACCGGATCCATCATGACAACGTCAACTACATTTTCTAATACTGGCAGTCTCATTATTGCAAAATGGGGCGACTTTGATCAAATAGGGGGCGATGATTTAGCTGTTGGGGCCGTAAGAGCTTCAAATCGTATCCTTACGAGTACAGAAAATACGTCAATTTCAGAAGCTCCTATAGTTGATGAAGTCGATAATGGAACAACCGCATTAGCGGTAGGCGACATAGACAACGATGGTGACTTGGACTTGGTCGTGGGAAATGATGGCATTCATCCGATCGATGGTGATGCTGTCTATCTCAACGACGGTGATGCAACATTTGAATCGCCTCGTATTATCCTACCTGTGCCATTAGAGTACACCAGTGACATCGCCATCGGTGATGTAGATGGTGATGGTGATCTGGACATTGTGACAACAGGTGACGGAACATACGTAATCCTAAATCAAGGCGAAAGCGGTAGATTGAGTGCATCCGCAACAGAAATATCCACAGATGTGCATAGTGTTGCTTGGGGTGACGTAGATGGCGACGGCGATTTAGACCTAGCGGTTGGACGACAAACTAATCGACGTCCACTCATCGATAGTGTCTACATCAATGAAGATGGCTCATTTATTCAAAAGCTGGACTTACCGGGAACTGCGGAAACAACTTGGGAGGTGGCGTGGGGAAACGTAGACGGAGGCAAGAATCTTGTACTTGCAGCGGGTACTGCTGCGGGTCCTGACGAGGACGAGGATGTTTTAGGCGTATACTATTTTGAGGGGCAGAATGAGGCTGTCACCGTCACACACTATTTGACCTATTCCATCACTACAGCCGACGGCGCTCGTCTCTCCAATGCAGTACACGCTCTTGCATGGGGCAACGTTGTTGGAGATGAGGCTCTTGAATTAGTTGTTGGCGGACGAGGCAGCAGACTTTATGTGTTTGAAGTTGATGCTGGAAAAGAGTTGAAGCGAACAGAATTTCAAATTTGTGCAGAAACCAGAGACGACCCAAAAGCGTGTACCATACAGATTACATATGATATTGCATTAGGCGACCTCAATCAAGATGGGCAGCTAGAGATCGCAGTTGGTAATACCCCAGCGCGAGGCAACAATCACATCTTCCGCTTACCACAAAAACCAACACTAGATGAAGGGGTTTATCCTATATGGTCATCTGAAGAAAATGACCGAACCCAGGGTATAGCTTGGGGTGACGTCAATGGAGACGGCTTTCCTGATTTGGCCGTTGGTAATTTTGTTCAAGCCAATCGTGTGTACATGAATCATAATGGCGTGCTAGAGAAGAGCGCCTCTTGGTCGTCACTAGATAAGAACCAGACAACGGCCGTTGCATGGGTAGACATTGATGGCGACGGGGATCTCGATCTTACAGCAAGCAATTCTGGTTCTCAACGCAATAAAGTTTATCTAAATGAAGATGGCATCCTAAATTCCCTAGGCGTCCCGCTTACGCTTGAGCGAAAGGGGACCAACGATCTGGCATGGGGCGATATTGATAGCGATGGGGATATGGATTTAGCGTTAGGCGATTTTAGTTTGAATGCGCAACCGTCACCCAACAGCACAATCCGCAAAAATCTGCAGAATGAGTTATTGCGCAATTTCAAAGTTTCTTTCGATTTCCCACCCACAAACGAGGATTTCAGTGCAGTCTCTGACATATACGACCAGCAGATCATTCCTATCCCCTATACTCTTACTCTCATTGCCACTGACGGTACTCCAGAAGTCAGTAATATCATTCCCTCTTATTCGTTAGACGGAGGGGATAATTGGCGGCCTGCGAAGGGTGAGTTTAGGTCGCTACCAAGTCAAGAGCTTGTGGATATGAATAAAGGCTTTTCCACTCAAGATGGGTCTAATCGCTATCGGTTTGACTGGAATGTTTATGAAAGTGGCGTGTGGGGTCAAAGTGATCATGTGGTCTTTCGTCTTGAGGCGCTACCTAGCGTTAAACCGCAACTAAATGCCAAGGCAGGCTCGTACATGTATCCCAAAGTTACAGCTCAAACACAACAGTTTCGTGTGCGTGGGTCACAGATACGTTTGGTTTTAGAGGAGTACAATGAGGATTCAGCATTATCTGGTGGCCTAGTCTTTCGGCGTCGTCAAGATGAAAATGTTGCGAACGTTCTCGGTACAGCAGATCGGTTCTTCACAACAGACAGTGCAGGATATTTAGCCAGTCGCCAAGGGATTAGTACAACTGACGAGTTGTTTGCGCTACTCCCAATAGAACCAACTTCAGTTGATCCATCTATTATCGGCTCCTTCCACCTGTTTGCCACTAACATTACAACAGACGGCAGCGGCTTTACATTCTTAATCGAGGGTGAAGCAACACTCGTTCAGTCTGGTATAAATACCATCACGGTATCTGCAGATCGGCCCCTCATGCTCTTTGACCTTGACATATCGCTCGAGTGGGATGCGACGGGTGATGCTCCATTTCAAGAGCGGTTACGATCTGATCTCCAACGTACTTCTGAACTGTTGTATGACTGGACGAACGGACAAGCCGCACTGGGCACTATTCGCGTGCATCAAAACCGTGACCAGTGGAACGAAGCCGACATTCGTATCCTGGCCAGCAACCGTTTGCGCCCGAACGCCGATCTGGGCGGTATTGTAACGGAATCCGTCACGGAGACGGTTCCGTTATCATCGCGGGATGAGCTAACCCGCGTACTCTATTATTTGCCTGGCCAAGTGCGCATGCCAGTCAACTGGAATCGCTTTGGCGATGCTGCCACAGGCGACTTGGGTGAAGATTGGCCGCGTGCTTTGGCCCACGAACTGGGTCATTATCTCTTCTTTCTGCACGACAATTACTTCGGTTATGATGATAGTGGCACTTTCACATCCGTAACTGACTGTCCGGGTGTTATGAGTGTACCGTACCGCACCGATGATGGGGCTGGCTATGATGAGTTTTTATCAGTGCATAATCCAAAGTGGGCAAACGAGTGTGAGAATACGTTCTCTAATCGTCGAGCCGGACGGGCAGATTGGCAAACCATCAAGGATCTTTATCCTGCTTTGAATGTGCCCAAGACCGATCCGCCGAATGCAGGGCCAAGCGCCCTGCCTTTAGCGGTAACGCAGGTTGAGATTAAGCCGCCCCAAACCGAACCCGATTCGGATCCGTTGCCGGTGCCCTTCTTCTCGCTTGTTCGTGAAAATGGTAAACGTTATTTTGCTAGCGGGCAAGCCAGAGCCTTTTTATTGACCGATGACACCTTGATCGACCTCGGTCGGCCGCTGCGAGACCAAATGAAGGCGTGGGGTGCTACACCTGGGCAGAAACTCTGTGTATTTGATACCCGCAATGGAGTCCAGTATTACGGTTGTGTGGATGTAGTCACAGATTCCAGCTTACAGGTACCTATGAAGCCGCTTCTGATAGCGGATCAGATCCCCGTGAAGTCGGAGATTATTGTAACGCCTTTGTCAACGCAAACCGTCCAAATTAACGTCACATTCATCATAGATGGGGCGTCTTCCGATTTAGACATGTTAGGAATTCCCCTCCAGGGGCGTCTATATCCGTCAAATGGACCAGCGTCGGAAGTACAGCCATTAGAAGGCGCAGTCGGTAGCCGCAACCGACAAGTCTTTACGGCGACATTTACAAATGCAATCACCCGAGAAACTTTCGTGCGCATATCTGGTGAGATAAATGATGTAGCTTTCGAGAGTATCACTAGCTATACAATCGGTGGTAGCCCGACGAGTAAAACACCAGTTGGTGCAGGATCCAATGATTGCACCTTTGGAAGTAGACCGGGCTGCGGAACTTACCATGCTCCCATACTTTCTGGCGACGGACAGGCTTTGGTCTTTGGGGCTTCACTAGACCTCGGAGTTGGACAATTTTACGCTCTACAAACAACTTCTTTAATCCCCGATCCGCCACCGTGGGCCACTCCGGTCGGTCAGGCATACCGTCTGCTCGGCTCTCCAGATGCCCCAGCTTTAAACAAAACAAATTTCACGATCAACTATCTGGATGGCGAAGTGCCACCAGGGGAGGAACAGTGGTTAACCATCTATTACTATAATGAGGTAGATGATGAATGGATCGCGCTAGATACAACACGCGACTTTGACAATAACATCGTGGCGGCTTCGACTGTCGGGCAGGGATTTTATGCGCTAATGTCAAGCATCGAAATCGAATTGCCAAACGCTGGCTGGAACTTCATTGGCTATCCCGTCTCTATCCCGCCCACTCGGCCAGTCACAGTTGCTCTCAGTTCGATTGCGCCGAATTATTCGCTTGTGTATGGATATGATACAAATGATCCTGAATCACCGTGGAAGGTAGCTGCGTCCATCACCCAAGCTTCGGCCTATCCGTCTTGGGTTAACGATTTGGATGAACTGACCTTTGGCCAAGGATATCTCATCTACATCACTGCACCAACGACTCTCAAGCTACGGGGTAACCAATCGCTTGAGGAAAGCAATAGCGAGGGTCCTAATGTTGCTCCTTTGCAGCTGCACGAAATAGCACCGCGCACACCACCCGCGGTTTACTATCTTGAATTTGATGCAGAACTTTCAACCGCTGAAATGCCCACCGTTTCCATTCTCATCGATGGTGAACAATGTGAGATTAAACCTAGCATTACGGTAGCTGACGAGAGCATCACGCGTTACTTGATCAAAGTACCGCAGCTCCAAAACCATGCGTTATGTGGTTCCGTCGACGAGGATGATACATTTGCCATCCACTTTGAGTTCAATTCAAATTTAGAGGAAGCGGTTTCTTTCATTACAGAACCAATAGTATGGGACAATCGATCGATTCAGGGGCTGACGCTCGCACCTTCATCCAACTATAGACATTAAGAAAAAGATTTTCCGTCCTTTCCCTTCGACAAGCTCAGGGGACGGTTGGAAAACCTTTTTCTGAAAAACTATAATATAATCGCCTCTTGTAAATTCGTGTTAACATGACGAAATTGATTGAAAACCGCATCATAGACTACCTCGTAACCCTTCCAGAGTTAGAGAGTGAAGACAGTCGGCGGGCACTACTTTTCAATGCAGTTGGTAACGATCCGATAAGGCATCGGATCCGATTTAGTGGTGCAACCGCTGACTTTACTTCACTGCTTGTCCAGACACTAAGTAAACATGGGACCTTAGACGATGGCCGTAATGCGCTTGATAGCCTGCTAAGGGTAACCGAGGCAGCCGTTGGTCAGGAGAAGCGTGAGCAGTTGCACGATCTGCTGAATGCCTGGCAACGACAAATCGGCGATGTTACAAATGAGAATGTGCAGAGCTCACCCTTCATGGGATTACGGCCCTTTGACGAACGTGATGCAAAACTCTTTTTTGGTCGCGAAAAGCTCACAAAAGAGTTGATGCAACACCTAAAGGATGAGCGATTCCTTGCCGTTGTTGGTGCGTCTGGCAGTGGAAAATCTTCGGTTATGCGAGCGGGTCTTTTACCTAGTCTACGGCAGGGCACCAAGCAATTTCAGCAGATGACTGATTGGTCGATCTTTCCTTTTACGCCAACCGCTGATCCGATCAAAGGGCTAGCAACAAGCCTAACACAAGATAGTGAATCTGTTACGGCTGCGGCAACCTTGATTGATGATCTCATGCAAGACCCACGCAGCTTAGATCTTTATGTAAACAAGCGATTCACTGGTCAACAGAATTCGACCAACCGACTCCTAATTGTCGTCGATCAGTTTGAAGAAATCTTTACCCTTTGTAAAGATGAACAAAAGCGCACTCAGTTCATTCAGAATCTCCTACATGCCACGATGGCCGATGGACCGACAAGCGCCATCATCTCCTTGCGTGCTGACTTTTATGCAAATTGTGCGGAGTACGACGACCTTCGTCAAGCTTTGGAGGAAAAACAGCGCTTTATCGGCCCTATGAGTGCAGATGAGTTGCGGACAGCGATTGAAGAACCGGCAAATCAGAGCGGCTATGCGTATGAAGAGGGATTGGTTGACGAAATTCTTCAAGACATAGGGGCAGGAGAAAATCGTCAACCCGAACCAGGTGCGTTGCCTCTACTGTCGCATACACTTTTGGAAGTTTGGAAACGGCGCAGCGGTCGTCACCTTACTTTTTCCGGTTATAATGCTGCTGGCGGTGTACAGGGCGCAATCGCCCAAAGTGCCGAGCAACTCTTTCAAGAAGGCTTAACCAAAGAACAACAGGAAATCGCCAAAAATATATTCCTGAGGTTGACTTCGCTAGGCGACAGTGGCCCTGACACGCGACAGCGTGTATCGTTAAGTCAACTGACGCCACAAGGCCAGGATAGTGCTGCCATCCAGACAGTTTTGCATCGTTTGGCTAATTCACATCTTGTTACGATTCACCGTGGTGACGCGGAAGTCGCGCATGAAGCACTTATCCGCGAATGGCCGACGCTACGTACGTGGCTGGTCGAAGATCGAGAAGGCCAAAGAATACGACAGCACATCACAGAAGCAGCATCTGAGTGGAATAACCATAAACAAGATCCGAGTCTACTGTATGGACGTCTGTTCTACGAGAGAGCACACGACTATGCTAAGAAAACCCCTGACGCACTAAATGAACTAGAGCAAAGCTTTCTAAACGCGAGCCAGGATAAGCTTGAAACACAGGAGCGAGAAAAGGAAGAAGCCTATCAGCTTCAGATTGCGCAACAAGCCAAATTAAACCGTTGGCAAAGGTGGCTAATATATGCTGTAACATCTGCTTTACTTCTAACTATCGGTGGGGCAGCAATTATTAACAATTTAGTCCGAACAGCAGAAGCGTTACGTAGTGCTACCGAGTTTCTGAAAATTACTGGCGATGTTGCCAAAGCGCAGGCTATCCGGGAGGACAAACAGTTGCCGCTCAGCATGCATATCGCGATCACGGCACAACAGCGCTATCAGGGTGCCGGTTTTAGCGGGATTTTCCCTGGAATTGAGGAACTATTGCGGCATGGATTAAGCGTGCTTCCTATGCCACTAACCTACCGACAACACAAAGCGATGGTCATGACGGCGGCATTCAGCCCAAACGGGGAATGGGTCGCTAGCGGAGACGAAAATGGGGCGGTGCAGATCTGGCGCCCGGCAACTGGAGCAAGCACGCACACACTAACTCATTCTGAGCGTATCCAGAATCTCGCATTTGGTACTGATAACAGATACTTGGTATCGAGTGACGTCAATAAAGATGGGCCTATAGGAAATAAACCCATTAAGGTAATAGATCTGAAATCTGGGAAACAAAGAGAGCTATCCAGCAGCGGTTCTATCCAGGAGGTCTCATTATCTCTAGACGGACGTTGGATTGCGGTTGCAAGTAATTACAGTGTTGTTGTTCACGACAGTATCAACCTTGAAGAGACGATTAACGTTACGCATGACAAGCCAGTTGCCAGCGTAAAATTTAGTAATGATAGCCAGCGATTCGTAACGGCTAGCCAAGATGGCACCGCCAAAATTTGGGAAATTGATGCACAGCAGAAAACCCACCAGAAAATCGGTATCTTTGAACATCATGCAGAACTATCCCTCGCTCTATTCGATGATGACGGCGATCGCGTAGCAGCTATTGGAGGCGATGGCTCTGTTTTGGTATATGATATTGCAACAAGTAAGGTGATGACAATACCTCATTCGAGTAATGTCTCGGATATTGCCATCAGCCCGGATGGGAACCTGCTTGCAACGGCCAGTGATGATAATAGTGCTAGAATTTGGAGCCTCAAACCAGTAGGTGAACTTGCACGATTAACGCATCAGGATCTTGTGCAAAAAGTGGCGTTCAGTCCAAACAGCCAACAGATTGTCACAGCTTCTGAAGATAGTACGGCACGTGTGTGGGATGTGGCATCTGGTGTCGAAATTGCACGCCTCATTCATGAAAAGGATTTACGCGACGCACAATTTGATGCCTCGGGCAAGCGTATTGTGACGGCAAGCAATGACGGAACGGCACGCACATGGCAGATTCACAATGTGGACTATGTACCGATCCATCAGGAACGGATCATCTGGGAGGCCGATTTTAGCGGGGATGGCGCAAGAGTGGTTATCGGAGCCGAGGATCAATCCGCGGCTTGGATATGGGATGCGTCAAGCGGTGAGGAGATCGCCCGCACGGCACCGCTGGACAGTACTGTTCGTTCTGTCGCATATAATCATGACGGTAGCGAGCTTGCAATTGGGACTGAAGCAGGGCAGATTTATCTCTGGAATATAGGTAGCACGGAGAAAAAGTACAATTCACATCAGTCCGCGGTTATGTCACTTGCTTTTGCCCCGAAGACTCAATGCCTAACCAGCGGTAGCACTGACAAACAGGTCAATACTTGGCCTCGTAACGAATGTACTCATGACTTCAAAACACATGAAGAATTCGTACTGGACATTTCTTATAGTCATAACGGGAAGTATCTAGCAACGGCAGGTCAAGGCGGTATGGTTAAAATTTTTGAGGTCGATTCTCGCAAAGATGTTGCAGGGCTACCCTTGAATGGAATGGATGTCAATGCTATAAGTTTTCATCCAGATCGTGACCACTACTTAGCAATGGCCAGCGCAGATGGCCTTGCACAGATTTGGGATTGGGAAAAGGAAGAAGTAGTTGGTAGATTTGCTCATGGCGGACAAGTACGCGATGTTGAATTTCATCCAAACGGTAAATTTCTTGCAACAGCCAGTGAGGATCAGACAGCGCGCATATGGGAACTCGACACGGGAGAGGAACTGACACGCCTTCAGCACAGCAGCCGTGTGGAAGTTGTTACCTTTGATCCGGCTGGAACGCATTTACTGACAGCGAGCGGCAACTCAGCGCGAATTTATCACTTTGATGAACTGGATCTCATCCAATCTAAGGACTTGGTAGATGAAGTATGCAAACGACTAACCCGCAACCTCACAGAAAGCGAATGGCAGCAATACTTTGGTGATGATGAGTATCGTGTAACTTGCCCTAATCTGTCTGCACCCCATATCAGAAACTAGCCACAACACGGAGGTCAAGTTGGAACAAGCTTGTCTGGAGCATTCGACTATTCAGTCGGTGCAGCTGGAACATAGCGATATTAGGCAAGACGTGAATCTCAGCAGGTTCATGAGTCAGTGGTGGCAATGTCCATCCTTTTTTTTGAGGGCCGTCATCGGTGCACTCTCTTTTGTCCAAGTGGCTTCGTTAGCGATTCTTCCGCTTGCTTGATGGCATCTTGCTGGCCCTACACCCTGCAGATCCAAAGCGGGAGCGTGATATATCTACCGACTGTAGCGAAATGACCTTGAACCGATACTAAGATAGCCGTCGTCCGGGCGTCCATGGTGCACCCGCCTCACCCATCTCCGACTCCAATTGAGCCAAGTCACTGTCAATGAGGGTGGCTAATTCTTGTATTAGAATCGTAAAATCAGTCTCGGCAATGTCTAGGCTCTGCTGTTGGGTTACTGTTGGCATCTGACGAGTTCCCCAGTGCCCACGGACTATCCGCCCCACCCGAATACGGATGGACGGTGCAGCAGCTTCGTTGAGCTGGCCTCGGGCATGGTTTCTAACCAAGCGTGTTTGGATGGCAGTTAGATTTCGCGCCATTTCATCCAAACGCGCAAAGAACATCACGTCGGCTTGGGGTGTTTCGACTAGCGCTGCACGGAGATGCTCAAGTTTGGTCTGGACACGATCAATTTCTCGAACGGCACCATCCACTCGACGCAATAGGTTGCTAGCTCGCTGCTGGAATGTGGTGACTGCATCCAAGTCGGTCTCTGGCACCACCGTAGAAACAGGTTTTACGTCAAAGGTCTGCTTACCACCCACAAAACGCAATTTTCCCTTGGTCAGAATCCCAATTTCTGCACTGTACTGACCTGGGGCTACTAACGGGCCTAGCGGCGGTGCCTCCCAAGGAGCAGAGAATGCAGGCTTCTCTAGATTGATGGGGTCTGGTGGTGAGAGGCGAAGATTCCAGTTGATTCGATGCAATCCCTCTTCCGTTGGCCCCTCAATCCAGCGTACCGGCTGATCTTGGGCATCACGAATCAGGATCAGGAGTTTGGGCTTGAGATTCAGCGACTCCTCGTTTAGCGTTTCCCAACCAGGGAAGGGAATCTTCTCATCTGTCTCACGTAGTGCTTTTTCCTCTATGTGGCGAGATTCCTTGTCGGAAAGAAGAGCCGACTTCAGATGATAGGTAATTAGTGCGCCAAAGGGCGGGTTGGGTGCCGTGAAGTAGGTGCTACCCAGTGTAGGCTGTCCCCGCCCCTGCATCGGTAAATATGGCACATACCACCACGCGTCCCGCACAGGAAAGAGGTAGGCTTCCTCTTCTAGCATCTCCTCGCCTATCTGCCGTAGCGGTGAATAGTCATCCAAGACGTAAAAGCCGCGCCCAAAGGAGGCACCTACTAAGTCGTTATCACGCCTGTGAATTTTAAGATCGCGGAAGGCAATTGTAGGTACGCCACCCGTCAGCTTGTGCCAATTGATGCCCCGATTGGGGCTGAAGTAGAGACCGAACTCTGCTGCCAAAAAGAGCAAATCTGGGTTGATATGATCCTGCTCAATAGCCCAGAGAATGGTGTCATCAGGTAAGTCGCCAGCAATCGACTGCCAAGTGCGCCCTCGGTCTTGGCTCTCGTAAAGATAGGGGCGAAAATCACCGAGCTTATGGGCACCCGCTACGGCAAAGACCCCATCGGCTTGGTGCTGGGAAGCTGTTACACCCTGAATAAAGGCAAGCTCCGGAACATCCGGGAGCGGTGTAGCCTTGCGCCAATCTAGCCCACCATTTTCAGTGACCTGAATCAACCCATCATCAGTTGCCACATAGAGCAGCCCTTCAACCAATGGTGATTCAGCTAGATTGCTGATGGTACAATATTGGGACATAGCCCCCGTATCGTAGAGATCGTCTATACTCCATACCTTGCCCATCATCTCCAGCTCATAGCGATTGTGATTGCGGGTCAGATCGTCGCTGATGGACATCCATGAATCGCCTCGGTCCTCACTGCGCCAGAGACGCTGGGAGGCAAAGTAGAGCCGCTTTGAATTGTGAGGGCTGACCAGAATCGGTGCATCCCAATTCCAACGTTCGGGCGGATCATCAGGCGCCACTTGGGGCTGAATGTCGATCATCTCTTCGCTACGCCGATCATAGCGGAAGAGATTGCCGACCTGATACTCGACATAAAAGGTATCAGGATCTGCGGGATCAAAGGCCACATGATAGCCATCGGCTCCCAACGGAACGTACCAATCCTGATTCCGTACACCTTCTACATTAGGCGTCCTAGAAGGGCCGAAGAGGGTACCCAAATCCTGGGCACCGCCTAGAATGTTGTAGAAGGGTTCACTCGAATCTAAATCCAGGCGGTAGAATTGAGCAATGGGCAGATTGGGGAAGTGACGCCAGCTTTGGCCCTGATCAAAGGTTTCATATAGACCCGCGTCTGATCCAACCAGCAGATGGTCTCCATCCTGGGGATCGATCCAGATAGCGTGGTTGTCGCTATGTTTGCTTTTGCCTGTCTCCAGCCGGTTAAAGGTCTGCCCACCATCCCTAGTCACCTGGATAAAGACGTCCATCTGATAAATTAAATTCACGTCTTGTGGTGAAGCTTGGATTACTTGATAGTAGTGGGGACCCGTACCGCCGGAGATGTAGGCGCTGCGGCGTTCCCAACTTTCGCCTCGGTTATGAGAAGCGTAAAAGCCCTTCTCATCCTCTTTGGCCTCAATGGTGGCATAGACAATAGCTGGGTCGGCTGGCGTAATGGCCAAGCCGATTTTGCCCATGTCCCCTTTGGGCAAACCGGTCTCCATCCGCCGCCATGTCTCACCACCATCGCTACTCTTGTGGATGCCTGAACCAGGGCCACCCCCCATAAATGACCAGACGTGGCGACGGCGCTGATAGGCTGCTGCATAGATTACGTTCGGATTGGACGGATCCAGGGCGATATCAGTAACGCCTGTGTGCTCGTCAATCTCCAGGCTCAGCATCCAGCTTTCACCACCATCGGATGTCTTGTAGACGCCTCGCTCTCCGCCATCTGACCATAGAGGTCCTTCTGCAGCGACATACACAACGTTACCATCCTCCGGGCTGATCAGAATCTTGCCAATATGCTCAGAGCACTCTAGACCCATCTGCTGCCAGGTCTGGCCTCCATCTCTACTGCGATAGACGCCATCGCCCCAACCCACGTGACGACCGCTTACATTTTCACCGGTGCCAACCCAAACAATCTCTGGATTGGTGGGATCCAAAGTCACGCAACCAATGGAGTAAGAGGGCTGTTCATCAAAGATGGGATGCCAAGTTGTGCCCGCATTGGTAGTCTTCCAAACGCCACCGGATCCAACCGCAACATACCATGTACTTCGCTTGGTCGGATGGACGGCGATATCCGCGATACGTCCACCCATGACTGCTGGGCCGATGCCGCGCAATGTAAGGCTGGAGATGGCTTTGGTGAGAGGAGGTTCTTCTGCTACCTCTTCAGAAGCGTTCTGCTCTGTCGCGGTCGTTTGGCTATCCGGATTATCTATTGGTGTGGGTTGGGTGGCAGCGTTAACAGAGGCATCATTTTCGCTTTGAGCAAGGGTATTGTTCATGTGGAGGCAGTTTCCTATTCTATTCAGCTCCGTTTCAAAACTGCAGTTTGGTCTCGTTGGTAGAGCTAAGGAAAACTACAGCTTTGAAAACGACCGCAGTATAATGGGTGTGGACTCAACGATACAACTGCTGGTATCATATCAGATGATGAAATAGATCTCCAACGCGAACGCTCCTGGTTCATTGCGGAACCAGGAGCATTCCCAACCAAGGAGAAACCTATGTTTCGATATCTCAAGCCTTTAGGAACGGGAATAAAATAATTTGTTCATTTGGCGGGACGAAACCCGATTGAAATGAGCAAGTTATTGACAACTCATTCCTTACTGCTCTATTGCACACAGAACTGGATATTTGTAACAAACTTGAGATATCTAGAGATAGTTATACTCAGCTCCGTTTGAAAACAAGAGTTTGGTCACTCTGGTAGAGCATCGGAAAACTCCTGTTTTCAAAACGACCGCAGTATAAGATAACGTCTACGATTGGCTCCGTCATAGATGAGAATAATCTACTTAGCTGAACTACGATCGAATTATTCTCATCTATGACCAACCGCAGTTTACCTCAATCTACCCTGCCTACATTACGGAGGATTTGGGGCAGAGTTTCGTGCTTGGTGAATCTCTCATGATGGATTAATGTAATTGGTGGTTGGTAGCCGGTGATGCTTGATATGGGATTTCCTGATATAGTAACGAATCGACCGTTTTTGAAGTGGGCTGGCGGCAAAGTAGATTTGGTCCAGCGTGTTTTGTGGAGTTTGCCTGATGGCAAGCGGCTGATTGAGCCGTTTGCTGGGAGTTGTGCCGTCGCCCTGAATACATCCGCCGACCGCTTTGTCATGGCTGATACCAACCGGGATCTCATCGATCTTTATACATGGTTGCAGCATTGTGGACCTGATTTTATTGAGGATTGCAATTCTCTCTTTCAAAATAGGATCAAAGAGGGCCATGTTAAAGAGAGCGATTCTGCAGAGAGCCATTTTGAAGAAAGTAACAGTGAAGAATTCTACTACGCCTGTCGGCAAGAATTCAACGAGACCGCATTGGGTGACTATTGGCGCTCTGTGCTCTTTGTCTATTTGAACCGCCACAGCTATAACGGCCTCTGTCACTACGATGAGGATGGCCACTTCGATGTGCCCTACGGCATGTATCGCAAGCCCCGTTGCCCTAGCCAGGAGATGCGATATTTTTACCATTGGGCGCAAAATGCCGAGTTTGTTCAGGCTGATTTTCGGTCTGTTATGGATGAAGCTCAACCCGGAGACTTCTTCTACTGCGACCCTCCCAACCTACCGCTGACAACCATCGATGGATTGGTTGTCCCCATGGACCAAGCATTTACCATGTCGGATCACGTGGAACTGGCTGTCAGGGCAGAGGCGTTGGCTGCTCGCGGCATTCCAGTTATCATCTCAAATTTGGATACGCCAGAGGCGAGAGCACTTTACGCAAGTGCAAAGATTGATGCCTTTCCCGTGCGGCGCTATATTCGCTATAAGAATGGAGCAAGGGGGAAGATTTGGGAGGTAGTGGCGGTGTTTGGGCATGCATAACCCACCTCAAATTTTAGGGTGAACAATGAATGCGGATGTACAGCAGAATGCTCATGTCCACAATCAGGCAGACAAGACAAGTTAGTGACTATGTTTGGTGAGATAGGTGCCTACTGGGCAATGACCGGCAAGTATAGATAGTCAAATGGAGGGTTTCGTACTTTGTTGCTGATTGTCTTAACTGTCTGTCCGTTAAGCTGCCACTGAACGCGCACGCCATCATTCAGCAAAGCGATGCCGTCCCCATCATAGGGTGGAAGTTCGTCAATCGTTGTCATAAAAATAGAGGACCCTTTGATGCGTAGTCCATCGTCTGAACGAACATGAAAATCAGAGAAGACAATTGTTCGGTAGGATGAAATCACAAAGTGGAGATCCTTCCGTTGCTTGGGCTGGAGCCCATTTATGATCCAGTTTAGTTGCCCTTCTCGGTATGAGCCGCCTCTGATGTAGTTGATTCCATCAGGCAAACGGTTTGTCACTGTCAAAATCTCAATTGCGATAGATGATGCGTTTGTGATTGCAAGGGTATATGTAAGGAGCTCACTTGATAGTGCTTCTGAAGGGCCCCATAGCGAAATTGCAAGGGGAGCGGCGGTAGGTGACGGTGCCACAAGACGCTGCACACGGTAGCTTAGATGCCCTGTCTCCTGTGGGGCTAACTGCTCATGACGCCAAATGATAAGCCCATGATCACGTTGCTGCACGCTCACATTCTCATTACCCTCGTCAAGACTATCCCAGACCAAAATGGTATTGGCTGGTACAGCGTTTTGTAACACGATATCGGAAACTGGGACAGTCCCTTCATTGCGATAAATGATACGATATGTAACCTCCTGCCCCGCTGCAATCCAATGGTCAGGCGTACTCTCCAACTGAATTGATATATAGGGTATCGGAGTTGGCGTAGGAGGAAGCTTCAATTGTTGCCCCACACGCAGGATTGAGCCTCGTGACAAGGCCGGATTCTGCTCAAGCAGTTGGTCGACGGTAAGATCTAGTTCCCTCCCGATTCGTGACAGGTTGTCGCCTGGTTTGATTGTATAAGTGGCTGGAGTAGGTTCCGGAGTAGGGGTAGCACTAGATGATGGCGTGTGCATTGCAGTCGCCGTTGGTAGACGTGAAGTTGTCCATGTTGGGCTAAGCGTAGCTGTCCATTTCGGCGTGTTCGTTGCTACCTCATTACTAGCCACTTGCGGAGTGGATACAGCTGTAGATGTAGGAATGGCGGTAGCCGTATTGGCATTCGTAGGCGTAACCGTAATGGCACTGCTGGCGCGCACGGTAGCCGTCTGTGCAAAAAGTGGAATCGTTAAAGCCGTTGAAGAACTGATAACGGACATGGATGGTAAAACTGTCGGACTGGGCAGAGCAATGCTCGTCACCGTAAGCCCCTCAGTTACGGAGATACTCTGAAGCTGCTCATTGACCTCGCTAATGGCTAGACTGATCGTGACGGGGATTGTGTAAACTTGTCTATTCGCATTCGTCGTTATACCCATCTGCTGCTCTTCGGTCACATCGTCCTGCTCGGGTTCTGAAGATTGCGAGCTTGAAGTACGACCTTCGTCGGCTAATTGTGTTTGGCTGCGCGTCAGCGTGTAGAATCCCATCGCAGCACTTCCCAGAATAAAAGCCAGTAACGTTGCAGCGGCAGCCAGTCGGCGTGGCTTTCTGAGCCAGGATGTAGAACCCAATTGCCTATTTCGGTAATGAAAAATGACGACATCAGCACGGACTTGCTTTGCTTTTTCAGCTGATAGAGCCACTAGGTTGCTGGCTGCATCATCAGCAGCCTTGCTGACAACAATGGATTGGATTTCTCCTGCGGTGAGCGTCTCGGCCATCTCCCATGAGCACAATATGACTTTATCATCGGGCTGTAATGCGTGTTGCCTATAGTAACCGGTAACTAGATTGGGTGAGTCGCTACGTTGCAAAAGAGGGCGTATTTGTTGTTTACGAACTAGGTATGCTGTTGGGGTTCCTAGCCAAGCAAGGTGGAGAAAACTATCATAGATGGCTGCGATCAAAATAGATAATTCAGTACGATGGTTATTACCCTGTAGTTTCGTAACGTTGTATGTACTGTCATAGGCTATGTTCAATGCATCCGTCATCCTCGTCGCCAGATCTGAGGAAGTATTCTCTTCGAACGCTAAGAAGATTTTTTCGAGTACAGCCGAACTACCCTCTTTTCTATCAATTTGAATGTCTTCAGATGTAATGTGAGCGAAGGCGGCAACTTTAAGGGTGGATGGATGATCGAGTCTTAATGCACTATCCGAAATTGATGTTTGAAAAATGAGATATGAATCTCGAGCCTCTTCACGTCCACTTCCATCATTCGAGGCATGGGCCACTGTAATCTTATTGTCAGCATGATGCCGTACTGCACTAGCCATTGATGGCCGCTCCAATTAAGTAAATCTATGAGTAGTACATTTGCAGTTTATGTGGGTTCTTTTACTGCACGAATCCCCTATTTCATAAGAAATATTGTATCAGTTGTCATCTTTCTCACCAAGATACTGATCAACTAACGACCTCTCGAACAAATCCTACTTCTCGAAGTAGCCCTCCTAGCTCCGCCTTAGGAAATTTTGTGTCCTTGTGATTGTTCTGCCGCAAATCCAAGTAGAAGTTGTTCATCAAGAGGCAGATGTCTCGATATCTGAGCAGACAGTTGATATAAGCTTGATCAACCTGGATCACATCATCTTGCCGAAGCTCTTCGAGGTGTTCAAATAGGACCAACAGCTTGTGGAAGAGGTCGTCCCCTTCTAACACACCGTATTTTTCGCTGAGTTGGCGTTGTTCGTCTTCTGGCAGCTCCTTGAATAGTTCATAGATGGGGTAAATCAGATTGGACAAGATGCATCCAAAGTCATAGTCAGGATGAGCATCGAAGAAAGCCCTCTCCTCATCTGAAAAATCAAACGCCTCATCAAGCACTAAGCCAAAATCAGTTAGGTAGACGCGCTCGCCGTCCGTAAGTATATTGTCGAAGTTTGCATCGAAGTGGATGATCTTGTGCTTGCGTAGGAAATCGACGCTCAACCGCAGTTGCTCAAGCACCTGGTCAATCTGATCCGAGTGTTCCATGAGCCAGAATTCGAGAACGTGGGGAATATGTTCGAGAAAGAGCGCTAGCTCGTACTTTGCGTCTAACTTGTCGAGCCGATATTGGCCGATCTGCTGATTCCCACCCCAGTAGGTGACATATCTCTCGAGTTGCTCTGGTTTTACCTCGATTCGTTCGCCGCTATTTTCGCTGTCGTAGGGCATAACTCGATAGTGATAGAGCAGAGGAAAGGACTCCACTTCGCCACTGAGCACCCAGTTAGTCGTCTTGACATGGGCCACCAACTCTCGGAAGATATTGAAGCCAGCCGAACCGACGCCATAGTTATAGTAGGTCGGCAGTTCATAGTGGTTCTTGGTCGAAAACATGTTGTTGTACTCGACCTCTGTAATGGGTATCCGCTTCACAAAGACTTTGTGTTCACCAATGTCTAGTGTGTGGCTCTTGCCCCAACCTGCGCGGGAGTCGCTCTTATCAAAGAGTTGACACATTTCATTGTTGTCGATCTGAGCGAGGTGCGAATTAAGTTGAAAGTATCGTTGTCTTCGATTGTCAACAGTGTTCTTTGTCATGCTTCCTTTCTTACATTTTATTAAACTTTGCTCCGTTTGAAACGAAACCTGTGTCTCGGAGCAGTTGGCCGATTTCCTCATTGGGAAAGGGAATATCCTTTTGAGGCCCACCACCGATCGTGGACATAAAGTCGATCGTCATCGTAATGATACCACGATATCTGTCGATACAGGCGAGGAAGGTATTGGGCACATCAAGCGGTCCGTTCGCCGCTATCTCATCCAAATTTTCGAAGAGAGGCACAATCATCTTATCAAATCGATTGTCCTCTTCAGATACCCCTAATTTGGATCGCAACTGCTGCTGTATCTCATCATCTGAGCGTTGGTATTGAACGAAGATATTTACAACGACATCTGCCAACATGCGTGCATAGTCGTAGTTCGTGGTAGCTTGGAAAAACGCTAGTTCGTTCTCCTGTAGCGGAAAGTTCTTGTCAAGAAGTAGCCCAAAGTCGGTCAGATAGAGGCTTTCACCGTCGGTCAATACATTCCAAAAATGAAGGTCGAAATGAAGCATTCCTTTTGTCTGTAGGAAATCGACAATCGACCGTACTTCGATTAGCCGCTCATCCAATTCCTCAGGATGCTCGTCTAAATGAGCACTTAGAACCTTCGGAATGTATTCAAGAAAGAGCAGTAGCTCGGCGGTCGCGTTGGCACGGTCAAGCATGTAGCGACCAATGTTATCGCTACTGCCCCAGTAGGTCACGTATTCATCATGGTCTGCCATTTTGATTTCAGCATGTTCACCGTTGAAAGGAAGAATTCGATAGTGATAGAGTAGCGGAAAGAAATCCGCCTGGCCGCTGAGTACCCAATTTGTCGTTTTGATGTGGGTCACCAACTCTCGGCACACGTTTGAGCCGACCGAACCAGCACCATAGTTGTAGTAGGGTGGTAGATCATAGAGATTGGCAGTGGAGAACATGTTTTGTTGTTCAACATCCGTTATTGGAATTCGCTTGACAAAGACCTTGGTCCCCGAAATCTCGATAGCTTCGTTGTTTCCCCAAGCTGTAAGTGGCTTGCTAGAATCTAGTAGAGTTGTTAGGTGAGCATTATCAATCTGTGCTAGCTCTGAATTGAGATGGTAGTATCTATCTGCTCGTTGTTGGTTCTTATACATTATGTTCATTCATGTGCGCTTCAGAAGTTTGTTGCTCAACTATTGGCCAAAGCACAGGAGCAACGTGTTCCCACCGATCTTTCCGAGGAAGTGCTGGCTACACAGCGGTTGTGGCGAAATCCGGAGTTTTCGACAAAAGCTCAGCATAGAAGAAACTCCGGATTTCGCACAGAGCAGAGTATAGCGTGTTGTGGAACGGTTATGAAGGGCCTTACTAGCGAACCCCCTCACTTGCCGGGCGATCAATGTTTGGCGTATTCACCCAGGGATGCGCCCCAGGGTAGTAGCTCACGGAGCGAAGGCTTTGATCATCCATGGAGATGTACAGAATGTTTTGCGGGCGGCTGGATTGTTCGTCGCTCTGGGGCATTTTACACTTCTCCATTCGCATTCAAGCAAGATAGCTGTTTCGTCATTTGTACTTGACCCGGGACGAAACCTTCTTTGATATTTAGGTCGATCATCTTTTTGTTCACGTAGAACACGGTTGTTATGATTTGCTTAGCGCCCTTTTCCTTCACCCATACTTCGCCAAGACCTTTAAGCTTGGTGGCTATTCCGCGCCTACGATAGCTTTCATCAATCCAAAGTGATTCGATACGGGCCGAGTCTTCGTCTTCGGGAACGATACTGATCCAGTGGAAGCCGACTAAACTTTTATCTCTATCCCTAGCAACTATCACATGGGTATTCGGATTATCGTTTGATTCACTCAAAACCTTGTAGGTCTGTTCGACAGCCTCTTCACTCACCTGATAGCCTTCTATCCAGTCCAGAGGGCCTTCCATATGAATTCTAGCAATACGGCTGATTTCGCCCTGGTTTGAAAAGTCCAACCCAGAAAATTGGATGTCTTTCATTTTGTATTCTGTATCGTTATCTGTGAATGGATAATATGTGCTCTTTATACTTTCACTATTAGGAGATTTTGCTCAATGGTTTCTAGGAGTCTGGAGGCCTTTCATCGAATTGCGGGAGGTCGTCGGTTATTTCATGCCATTGAGCCTTGGAACCGACGAAGATATGTGACTCGGGCTTTATGCCTGGATCTCCTTCAACCGTACCTAGCGTTACCGAGACAATCTGACCTTTGTCGGCTTCTGCAAGTGAGGAGCCACATTCACGGCAAAAACACCATCCGGCACCTGATGATGTTTCGTACACTTTTACATGGTCTTCTCCTGAGATCCATCTAAAATCGCCTGGATTGAATACCGCATAAGTCGCAAATGCTGCACCATGCTGTCGCCGACACAGAGAACAGTGGCAGTGGTCCGCATCAAAGAGCGGCCCATTGACTTCGTAACGAACTTTGCCGCATAAACATCCGCCTTTAATTGCCATCTCGGTTTCTCCTATATGCACCCTAACATTGATATTTCAGCGTCAACATCGGGCGTCCGGCGGATGTGGAGCCGCTCACATCACGAACGCACTTGTGGGAACGGTTGTGTTCAAGCCTCCCTGATATTGTCGGGCACTGTTGGCGAGTTGTTTGTGAAGTGAGCACGGCCCGTGCGGCTATGAGTCAGAAACCGGCTCGAGGCGTGCCAACCTCCACATCGTATGGGCATTTTTGAATTCGCCAACAGCATCTTGTCGTATTTCAAGCTAACGGCGTTGAACCGGAGCGACTAATCAAACGCTGTAATGATTTCTTCATCCACTCGCTGCAAATCTTCAACGCTACTGAAGGACGCACAGCACATCTCCTCAACCCCAGCTTCCTTAAATTCCCCAATCAAATCGAGATGGAAGTTTCGCGATCCAACCGTCCTTCTTGGGTTTTCTTCCAGGAGGCGTTTTCGTTCAGCATCGTTATCGGCCAGTCTCAAGGGATAATGTACCGTCAACTTGATCTCTGCCGGATCGCGATCGATGGTTTCACAATGCTGGGCAAGCACGTTAAGTTTGTGCTTAAAGACCTCAATATCCATCCCTGCCCACCCGTTATAGTTCCAGATATCCCCATACCGCGCCAGAGTGCGTAGCGTGCGACGCTCGCCATTTCCACCAATCATGATCGGGATAGCAGGCTTTTGATAACAACCTGGGGAGAGAGGGGCGTTCTCTAGTCGGTAATAGCGACCCTGAAAGTCGACCGGGGTTTCTGCCGTAAAAAGCTTGCGAATCAATATACAAGCCTCCTCCAACCGGTCCTGTCGCTCCTTTAGGGAGGGGAACGTCCATCCATAAGCCTGGTGTTCGCGCTCGAACCAACCTGCCCCAATACCCAGGATAAAGCGACCTTTGCTGGCTTGGTCGAGTTCGGCAGCCATTTTGGCCACCAAGGCTGGATTGCGGTAGGTGTTGCCCAATACCAGGCTGCCCAACTTGATCCTTTCTGTCATGCCCGCGGCCACCGCAAGGGGGATAAACGCTTCGTATGCTTGGTTTTGTTCATCCTGCTCAATGGGAATACCGATGGGGGTAGGTGGCAGGAAGTGATCAGGAAACCACAGGCTGCACCATCTTCCCGCTTCCATGGCCTGGATATAGACCTCCATCTCATCCCATTGAGCTCGGTAAACTTTGAGTTGGGCACCAAATTTCATAGTTTTTCTCCTCTCTCTCCTAATCACTCATGTGGTTCGTCGAATCATATTCTTCCAGCGCCATTCCCCACAAGATTTAATCGTGGAATTCACCATTGTAGAACGACTCTCTTCTTAGCCTTCCCTCCTGAATGAAACCCAGTTTCCGATTTGGTAGCGACTCACTACATATACATTGAGAGTATTAAGCCATAAATGACCTTATTTGTCATTCGTCTTAGAGTGACTGTCTGTATGTTCCTTCAAAAGCTCCTGTCGCCGGTGCTTAGCTAGTTCACGCATATCCACGACACGGTCCGATTCATCCACAATCTCCTGTCCCAGAATTTCCTCTAAAATATCCTCCAGGGTAATCGCGCCCTTTACATCGCCAAATTCGCCAATGACCACAAACATATGACGGTGCAACTCAAGAAATTTTTTCAATACTTGGTCCAGATTATTTCGTTCAAATATGAAGTCAGCTGGCTTAATCAGTGAGGCGATTTCGGTATTCAAGCGATTCTCTGCCACGGCCATCACAATATCGTGGCGCAGAGCAATTCCGATTATATTATCAATGTTTTCAGAGTAAACAGGAATTCGACTATGGGTATAAAGTTGCTTATCAATCATCGCCTCTTCAACTGTAATGTTGTCCGGCAAAGTAAAGAGGACGGTTCGGGGAGTCATCACCTCCCGCACGGTTTTATTTTCAAGCGATAGAATATTTTTTATGACCTCGCCTTCATCAGTCTTTATCACACCCTCTCGCATGCCCAGCTGTGTCATTGCTACCAAATCGGCCTCCGAGACCTTTTCGGAGGACTCTCGACGCTCAATGACTTTGGTCGCCAGCCCAAGCAGCCATATCAACGGTTTGAACACCCAAACCAGATATAACAGGGGTCGGGCAATCCGTTCCGATAAAGACCGGGCGTAAACTACCCCCACCGTTTTAGGCACTACCTCTGAAAAGAGCAGGATAGCCAAGGTAAACAAGGATGAGAACAATCCCAGCCAGGCCGACCCGAATACTCCGGCGGCCATGGCTCCGGCTATAGCCGCACCGGCGGTATTTGCAATAGTGTTAAGCGACAAAATGGCTGCAATCGGCTCGTCAACCTTTTCCCGAAGCTGTTGGAGGATGAGACCGTTGGGGCGTTTTGCTTGGACCAATGACTCGATATGGCTGAGGGGAACAGCATAAATCACAGCCTCAAACAAAGAACACATCGCCGATACAACAATAACTGTACCAACAGCAAGGATTAATGAAACCATGATTGTCTAATTCCTGAAATCAAGACTAGTCCAGAAAACAAATACCCATTAAAAGGGAAGCTTCCTCCTGGAATAGCGATGACTTTTCCAGCCGAATTGGAGATTTTAATTTTTGGAAAAGCCTAAATAAGATTGATTGAATGGGGGATGATACGTTCAAGTAAGAGCCCGCGTAGAAATAGCCTATCGAATTTTCTCGGTGTAAAGCCATATAAATTCACTAACTTATTCTTACGCGGACCCTAAGGATCTGTCGATAAATAGGTCGTACAAGTTTTGCGACCAAAGACTGGGAAAGTTGACTATGTTAATTTCCGACAGACCCCTTTAACGGCCCATAAAAGAATACCATACCCAGTATAGTATACTACCGAAGTGGATAGAGAAAGTAAAAGATGATGGAGGTGCACTAATGTGAGTGTGGATTATGTCAACGCGGGAGTAACCTAAATATAGAATGACAACAATAGCAAATCAATTTACTTTGGTCTTTTTCGTCTTTGGTTAGGTCTTCAAACCGTTGGCGCAACCGCTCAAGCCATTTGTCATCAATGTTATCACAGAGAATGGTGAAGCCCTGTTCGTCTAACTCGTCGCGATGTTGCTACGCAATGGTTTGATTGGTGACGCCACAATCCTGCAAGGTTTTTTCATGTGAGATTTGATTTATGATTGGTTAGTCTCAGGTGATAAGATGTCAGACATTCAGAATGCTTGAACCATCAACTTTTTGATTTCCTCGTTGGCCGCCTTGATCAGGTCCACATTTTTCTGATCAGGTTGTTCCGCTTCGTCTATTAGACCGTAACGTCGCGCTCGGTTGCGTTGGTAGGCACCACAGAGATGAAAGCCAATACAGCCAGGATTCTGGTGCAACTGTGCCAGCGTCTCTGCATACCATTGACCGTTGTTGTGGGTTACCTCACCGTGCTCGGTTTGCCATTTCATTTTGGCTGCATCGGCCAGCAGCACAGGCTTGCCCGTATTCTGGTGCCATTCCGCCAAATGCTTAACCGGATCACGGAAATCCTGGAAGGAGAGCACGTCGACATAAGGCAAGGCGGCGTCAACCACTTCTATCGCAATGGGGGCATTGGCTTCGTAGCGATCGCCCAAGATGAGGTGGTGGGTATCGTAGCGGCGAATAGCATCATGGGTGGTTTGATAATATTGATGGGCCAGTTCTGACAGCTCTTTGCGACCTGCCTCCGTTTTGAGACGATCGGGATCGAAGATTGGACCGCGCCATTCGTTGACGGGCCGGACGTGAATCCAGGTTGGGCAATCGCTATAAAAGTAGCCGATCAGGTTGGGATCTTCACTCAGTTCCGCACAGTGGGAACGGGCCACATAGTCGCACCACTCTTCCCATTCTGTACTGTGGAAGTCGTAATGGCGGACGTGTTGCTCCCACTGATGGGATTCGGTGAAGGGTAGCAGATGGCAATAGGGCATATCGAGCGCTTGGTATTCCGCAGGCGTAAACGCACGGGAATGTTGCCAATTGCGCACCGTCACCTCCTGGACCCAGCCTACAGAATTGAAGCCCCACTCTTTGAGATTGGGCACAACCGATTCCCGAATCCAGCGCATCGTGCTGCTGCCGTATTTGTTATGCCAACAATCGATATTCTCTGGATAACGCATGGTTGCGGGATCGATATGATTGATCCCGAGCGAGAAGAATGGTTCTCCGTCAGGCGTGATCAACCACCAGTGCTCCTTGCACTGACCAATGGTGAAAAAGCCCTCGGGTTCGGGCTGGGTTGTTTTCATTGTGGGTTCTTCCTTATCTATAGCTCTTTGCGAAAGGTCAGCCAACCTGGCTTTGGCTTGAAACCCAGCATCAGGTTGAGGTCATACATCGGATTGTTCTCTTCGTTGCCGGTTTTGATATAGCGTACACCGTGCCGTAGCGCATACTCAAACGTCTTCAGCTTGAGCGCAGTTGCAATTCCTTTGCGTCGATGCGATGGTAACACGCCCGTCACGTTTACGTCGAGTCGATCATCCTGTCCTGATACCTTCCACAGCGAGCTATTCCCTACCCACTCTTCACCATCCAATGCAATGAACCAGCCATCAGGAATGTAATTGGGATGATCATAAATCTTATAAAACTCGTCGATTGGCTGTGGGGTGGATGTCTCTGGCCCTGGAATTTCGTTGATAATCGCCAGAATGAGATCGTAATTGCGTTGCCTCCAGTCTGAACAGATCTCCATCAGTTCTGCGAGCGTATAAATGATAATGCCGTTTTTCTTTGCTCTTTCCGCATGACTGGCAAAAGGGGTGGGATCAAATCCATCCATATCGATCTCGGATACCGCCTCTCGCTGCACAATGGCAAAATCAAGCGACTTCAAAAAGGCAACCAACTCCTCCTTATCCTCACGAGTGTATGCAGCATAACTCGTCGGTTTGGGCGTGTGCTGCCGCAAAATCTGATCGATATGCTCATAAAGTCGCTGTTTGATGCCCTGCCCAAGATGTTCAGGATGAACATGAAACTCCAGATGATATTGGCCTTCTACATAATTCCAGGGTGACTCGTTGGCCTGCCCAAATGCCACAATAGTGCCATCTTGTTCATAAACGTAACGCTGAAAAAGGTACTTCGGATTCCAACGTTCGTCAGCCATTTGCCAATCCCTGGCTACGTCAGGGCGGTCCGGCCAATAGGCATTGTGGAGATCCACCAAAATTTCATACTCTTCTTGGACAGGGTTGAATGGACGGATTGTGTAGGTCATGGTTCAAGGGTCCATAATGCTGAAGTGCTGACTAGCTGAAGTGCTTTTTTCATACTACTCTGCTGATGCTTGTTTCATTCGAACTTCACTCGTTCTTTCTGCAATAATTGCTCGCGCGTTGTGTTCAAATCTGAGGTGCTCATAGGTATCCGTTCTATCTGACCGAATATATCGTTCTATTGAAAAAGATGGCGGGTGTAAGCTGAGGTGATCGTAGTCTGGTGTTCATGAAAGAAGGATTCATACAATTATCACGCTTGTCACCGCACAAACGACTGTTGAATCTGCTCTGGGCTGCGGTGGCTGTACTCAAAGGCATCGATGTCGGCAATTGGATGGGCCGCCGCGACCACGTCATCGATATCACAGCCCAGCCCCGGCGCATCTGGAACGCGAATCGCGCCATTTTCCTCTTGAACCGCGCCGGGAGCCACTTCATAGCGCCAGGGAACATCATCGGCCTTATGTTCAAGGAAGATGCAGTTCGGGATGCTGGCTAGCACGTGTACATTGGCCATCTCAATAATCGGCCCAACCGAGCCATCGTGAGGGGCGACCGTCACAGATTGCGCTTCGGCCATTGCCGCCAGCTTCTTTAACTCGGTGATCCCGCCCAAGCGTGTGGTTTCAGGTTGAACGATATCGACCAAATTGCGGGCCAGCAGTTCGCTAAAGGCCCATTTAGAGGCGAAACGCTCACCCGTTGCCAGTGGAATGCCGATCTTCTCGGCTACTTTTGCAAATGCCTCAATGTTTTCTGGCACCACCGGATCCTCTAAAAACATGGGCCGATAGGGTTCACAACCGCGCCCCAATTGAATTGCCGCGGCAGGGGTAAACTCGGCGTGGCAGTGAACGCCAATCTCGACCTCGTAGCCCACCGCCTCGCGTAGGGTTTTGATCGTCTCCACGGTTGGGTTGCATTTGAAGAATTTATACCCGCGATCGATCAGCTTCTCAGCCGCTTGCGGTGAGCTGGCATGGCCATAGACTGGGATGCTGTCGCGCATCTTGCCACCCAACAGCTCCCAAACCGGCACCCCTAACGCTTTTCCCTTGATATCCCACAACGCACAATCGATAGCGCTGATCACGCCGCCACGCACCGCCCCGGTTGCGCCGTGTCCATGTAAAATATCGTAGAGCATTAACCACAGGTGCTCAATGGCAAAGGGATTCTCGCCAATCAAAAAATGTTTCATTTCTTGAATGGCCTTCTCGACCAGAAATGGCCAGCCCCCTCCTTCACCCACACCTGTCACGCCTTCATCTGTAAAGACCTTGACAAAAAGCCAGTTTCGCCCTCGTGGTCGGCTTACCATCTGAGCGTCTTCTTCGTTTGCATTCACCAAATATGTTTTTATCTCAGTAATCTTCATAATATCCATTCACCATTTACAATTCGCCACTGTGATCGATCCGTGTAAACCCTACCCTTATAAGAAGCATTATTTGCTCGTGGTATAGCAAAGTATAAAATTCGGTCCAGGTACATCCCTTTGGCTGACGGACGAGAAGTCCAAGGGCCAATTGGGCGAAGCCCTTTTTTATTGTATAGGAAAGTATAAAATTAGCCGCTAGATGTGAGTCGTAGCTAGCTGAAAGCTGACGGCTGAGTGGCTGAAAGCTTTTTTAGAAATGCCTCTCACGCCATGAATGCACCAAGCTGAATAGGGATACCGCCGTTTTGGGCCGACGCCCAGCCAGCTAAAATTGGTGCCAGGGAGTAAAGCCCGTCGTGATAGTCGTTGAGCACAGCACGATCATCACCCGTACGGACGGCCTCGATAAATGCTCGATCCTGGGCCAGCCAGGGATCGAAAACCTCGCGATCGATGACGGCTTCGCCATTGTGCTCGTAAGACCACCGATCGCGACCCTCGCGATAAATATCGAGACGCCCACCACGATAGTAAATGGTAAAGAGCGGCAGATTGCTGCGCCCCGCTTTGACTTCACCTTCGGCCAGATAGTTGACAAACGTCAGCGCCATGGAGGCCCCGTTGGTCAGTTGAAAGTTAAAGGATGAAGCCAGAGAAAAGGATTCTGCTGCGGGCCGCATGTAGAAAGCCTGAGCCGTGGTGATATTCTCACCCGTCATGAAGCGAACGTAATCCACCGCGTGTTGACCCCAGTCGAGCGCATAACCACCTGAGCGATCTTCGTCGCGAACCCAGGATCCCCCTGCATCTGAACGGGGTAGGCTGCACTGTACATGAATGATCTCCTTGTCGGCCAGAAAGTGACGAATGGCCTGCAATAACGGTCGATACCGCTCACGCGTGCCGACCGTACTGAGAACCCCCGCCGCCTGAATGGCCGCATCGATTGCCTGCGCCGTTTTCAGTTCGAGAGCCTGGGGTTTTTCGCTAAAAATGGCGATACCTTTGTGGGCGGCAGCAATCTCAACATCAGTGCGGGCAAAGGCGGGAACGCAAGAAAAGAGGACATCAATCTCTCCTAGGATCTCTTTGGCAGCCAACATCTCGTGGCCGTCAGTGAAGGTTTGGGCTGATCCAGGACCCAATATAGCAGCGGCGGCGTCAAGCGCCTGCTGATTCGTATCACACAGCGCCACGATATCAACGTTGTCGATCTGGAACAGGTTGGGGATATGGACAGTTTGGACCCAGTGGCCGGTTCCGTAGAACGCGACTCGAACTCGTTTATTTGAAACTGATTTGGTCACGGTGGTTCCTTAAAATAGTTACTCATTATAGACTCTTAAGTCCATTCGAAAATCACCTTGCCGGTCTCACCACTGTCGAAGAGCGCGAAGGCGTCAACCGCTTGATCGATAGGGAAACGATGCGTGACAATCTCCTCCAGCGGCACAGGGTGTTGGCACAAGAAGTCAATCTCGTCATAGTAAGAGGCCATTGAAAAGACCGAATTGCTCTTGATGGTGAGATCATTCTCTAAAATATCTGCGAAGCTCACGGTAAGCTCGGCGCTTCCGGCACCGACGTAGACAACGGTGGCACCACGCCCGGCGACAGATGCGGCCTGCTTGCGAGCAATGGGGTTGCCAGAGCACTCCAGCACACCACCGGCGCCTTTGCCAGCAGTCAAGTCGCGAATCGCCGCGACCGGATCAGATGAGCGCCCGTCGATGACGACACCCTGGCCCACCTTCTTGGCCAAGTCAATCCGATACGGGTGAACGTCTACACCTATCCCGCGATACCCCATCCCAATCCCCAGCAGCAAGCCCGACAATCCAACCGGCCCCAAGCCAAAGACCACCAGCGTATCACCAGAGTGCGCCGGAATTTTGCGCAGCGCCGAAAAAGATGTACCCGCGGTACAGGCGATTTGGGTGGCCACGGCAAAAGAGATCTCATCTGGCAAGGGCAGACAATCGCTGGCCTCTGCCAGCATATAATCGGCCAGTGACCCATCACGAGTCCGCCCAAACGCGCCTCGTGTATCGTCACAGAACGCCGCATACCCCGAACGACAATCCATGCAATGTCCACAGCCCACTCGATGATAGACGCAGACGCGATCACCGACCGCAGGATGGTCAACATTCGGCCCCACTGCAGCAACGACACCCACCGGCTCATGTCCCGCGATCATGCTATTGCGGCCCTGCGCCCAAGCCCGGCTGCTGTGATATTTATGCAGATCGCTGCCACAGAGGCCGGCGACCTTCATCTCTATCACCACTTGCCCTGGACCCGGTTCGGGTCGCGGAAAATCGCGGACCTCAACCTCGTTCTCACCCAGGTAGACAATGCCTTTCATAGATCTCCTCCAATATCTGCTTCTTGTCCTGTCTGCCCTTCTGCAAATATCTGCTTCCACGCTTTTGGTTGCCGCTGATGAAGAGCCTGAGCGAATCTGCTCCTGGCTGTAGGGTCCGCTCCAGACGCAGTTGAAGCCCAGTTCGCGCCTCTTTCGAATGCCGTCACGCAGCCAATCTTCTTGGCTACCGTTATACGTGAATGTAACAGCCGTCGGCAGTACGAATAAGACGGCCATTCTGGAGAGTCGTTCGGAGCACTTTCAATTACCAAAAAACCAGAAACCAGCAGAAAAAACCACAGCACCGTCCTCTTGACGCAATTGTTAGGTCGCTACAGGCCCACGTACTTTAACTTTCTATCTAATGTATTGATGATGTGTTGTTCAGACTCTCGTAACGGCGTGCCACGATGGACGGCACGCTTAGCGCCATAATTAAGCCGGAATAGTTCCGCCGCGAGTTCAAACAGGCTCCCCCACTTCTCATAGGCTGAAGGCACGGGCATAACTTCGCGATAACCATTTAGAAGTTCCTCGACCAGAGCTTGTCCATTTTCATGCAAACGCATTCTCGCTGCCAAGCGAGCGAGACAAAACGCATAGGGACCGATGCCCGCATCATTGAAATCAACCAACCCTGCTTGCCCTTTATACCAAAGGACGTTGTGTAATCCCAGATCGGCATTAATGAGGCCAATCTCATGAGCATCGAGTGTCGCGACGAGACCTTCCAAGTGTAGATATACCTTTTGTGCTTTTTCGGCCGCCTCAGGCGCGATGACAGAAAGCCCATCTTGAGGATTGTGAGGCATGAAGCACATAAGTCGAGCATCCCAGGACTTGATAGCGTCAGCCGGCGGGGCAACAAAAGATTGCGCATGTTGATGTAACGCGCCAGCCATCTGTCCCAGATTGTGAGCGTGTTCATTGCCGGGCCGAAAGCATCTTCGCCCTGGGAGCCATGAAAGTAAGGTGCTTGCACGCGTAACGCCGTTGGCATCCTGGGCTTGACCGACAAGCTCTCCCTTTTCAGTACGCTGTACCCGTGGAACGCAAAACCACTGGTTACAGGAGAGTGCATCAATCCATTCCGCCTCGACCCTAAATGCTGAAAGTTGACGGATTGGAAGATTTCCTGATACCCGCAACGCGAAGACCTGACCATTATTCGTTTTAACACGATAGGTAACGTCCAACCCAGTGGCAACCCTACGTATCGTTCCGGCTATGCCGAAGAGCGTCAATGAGCGCTTTGCAATTTCTGTCTCAGGATATTTCATGTAGCAACATTAAGTCTATAGATATCCAGATAAAGATTTTCCGCACTTCCCTTCGACAAGCTCAGGGGAAGTGTGGAAAATCTTTATCTTAAAAACTATAAAACGACATCGCTTGTTGAAACGGCTATTCTTCCACCGCGCCCAACGCTGTAAGCGCCGCTCGCTGCGCCTCACTGATGCCGGTGACGCCAGTGATATTCATGCCCTCGTAGGGGCCGGGTTGCCGCAGCGTCCGAAGGCAGGTAACCTCAGATGCTCCCTGGGATAGCGCATCTCCTACAGCCCACAGCTTGACCGTACCATCATCACTGCTGCTGGCGAGCACTGCGCCATATGGGTGAAAGGCGACGTCTGTCACAATCTGTGTATGGCCGCGGATTGTATAGAGAAGCTTGCTACGCTCCACGTCCCATAGACGAATCGTCCAATCTTCACTGGCGCTTGCCAATAGTTTGCCATCCGGGCTAAAGACAACTTGCTGGATGACAGAGGTGTGGCCTTCGAGTGTTGCCAACGTTTCGCCGCGTGAGTCTGGTCGCATATCCCACAGATAGATGGAACCGTTGCGCTCGCCCCCTGCCAGGATCGTATCATCGACGTTCATGGCAATGGACCAAAAGAGCTGATTTGGGGTCTCTATTGTGCCAACATGCGTGCCGCCTTCTACATCCCAAAGTCGTATCTGATGGTCCTTATTCGTATAGATCAAAAGCGCTTCTTGTTGAGAAAAAGCTAGGCCCCTGACCGTATCAGCCTCGAGCTGAATTGCGCTGAGGGGCTTCCCACGCCCTGAGTCGTCAAGCCTCCATAGTCCAAGCGAGTTTCCGGTTCCTGCAATCGCAACGATCTGATATTGAGGATGGAATGCAACGCGCCACAATCTAGCGTTGGCGCTGGTGAGCAGGTCAATGGCTTGCCCGTGCTGAACATCCCACAGCCTGAGCGTGGCGTCTTGCCCAACGCTGGCGACATAAGGGCCAGGCGGACAGAAAGTAACAGACGCAATTGAGGCGGTATGGTCCGTCAATACGTGGCGACAGACGAGGTCCGAATCACGGGCTAGTTCCGGTGAAGCGTTACTACTGATTGAGGACTGCTCGGTCTCGTGGGGTTCAAGGCGCCCAAAAGCCCAAATACTTAAACGCCCGCGTTCATCGCCCGTTACCAGCAAGTTGCCGTCTTCGCTAAATGCTAGAGCATTCACAGGGGCATTGTACCCATGAATGCTCTGGATCAATTGGGCGTGTCTTTCGTTACGAATATCCCATAGGCGGATGGTTTCATCGACGCTGCCGCTGAATAACGTGTCGCTAGCAGGATCAATGGCAATGGAAAAAATCGTTGCCGTATGGCTGCGGAGAACACTAAGGGAACGGGTTGCCCCTTCCGGGTCGCTCATATCCCAAAGATAGATTACAGCGCCAATAGTGGCGACAAATTTTCGCCCAATCGTGCTAAAGCACATGGCATGGACGCGACCAGGGCCATCAAAAGACCAAATTTGCTCTTTGTCTACCACGCGATAGATGCGAATTGTTGGGCTACGCGCACCAATGGCCAGCAGAGCACCGTCATGACTGAAGGCAATAGAATGAACGCTATCCATCTGTGGATTATCGCTCTCGAAGAGATGCCGTAGGCGTTCCTTGCTACCTTCCTCTGGTTTCGTTTCATTCGTGGAATCCTGAGCAAAGGCAAGGTCGGTAACGTCCCACAAACCGACTGTTGCATCCAGGCTTGCACTAGCCAACATGGACCCATCGGGATGAAAGGCCAAGCCATTGATCCAATTGGTATGATGATAGAATTGACAGCGCAGGCGACCGCTAGCCACCTCCCAAATATAGATTGTGCAGTCCTCACCACCACCTGCTAGTAAGAGACCGTCGGGGCTAAATGCAACGGCAAGGAAGGCATTCGCCCCTTCGGCAAAGACGCGCAAAAGTTCGTCAGTCTGGGCATTCCAGACGCGTATGGATCCATCCAAGCTAGCGCTGGCAAGCAACTGAGTACCAGAGGATGTCTGCGTAGAGTGAACCGGCTCTGCTATACTGCGGTCGCTTTGAAAACCGGAGTTTTCCCCAGCCTTTATAGGAGAGAGCAAACTCGGGTTTTCAAACGGAGCTGAGTATAACTGTCCATTCGCTTGCAGCATAGGGCTGAAGGCCACGTCACGTACCCGATTTGTATGACCCTGCAGGATGTTTGAGGGCGTCATATCTGGCAGGCTCCACAGGCGGACCTCACCATTGTCAGTTCCCGCCGCTAATAGGGCACCATCAGTGCTGACGTCTACAGCAAAGATACGACCAAAACTATCGGTTAAAAGGGCACCTCTCAAATCGGCATTCTGCAAATTGACGTTCTGCAACGTCTTATCTTGTAGACACGCTTGCCACAGCGCTAGTCCCGAAAAGTCGAAGTCGGTGACATCAATGTCAAGATGGAGCAACAGGTTGAGAAAATTACCGCCAGCATAACTTGACCTTGCAAGGGGATCGGAACGTAGTTGTTCAAGCGATTTATCTAGTCGGCGAGCCAAACCATGCTGCCCCCAGGTATCCATGAGCCGTTCGCTAATCGGTGCCAATAGCAGGCGCACCTGGCTATTGCGTACATACTCCTTGGCCTGGGCTTTGATTAATGCCTGTCGATGCAGGCGATTGAGATCACCGCTGATGATCTCTTGACTCACTTCCTCTACCAGGCGGTCGGTTAGATATTCAATGATCACATTTTGCAAACCAAAACCGATTTCTGAGCGCTGGATGAGTGCCCGTCGTTGCAGGCCGCGCAATCCTTCCACAAGGTTTCGTTGAGTCGGCTGCTGCAAGAGATTTTTGCGCAATGGTGCGAGTGAATAACCTTCCCGCTCCACCGCCAACCAAAAGAGGATCTCCTGTTCAAGGTCTGTGAGGCGCACAAAGTGCTGGTCGAGAATGTCTCGCACATCATCAAAGATCAGCGATTCTTCCGCAAGGAACTCATTGAGGTCGCCGCCAAAAAGCTCATCCACTGTGTCAGCTACCAGCTTGAGCGCCAACGGATTGCCTGAATAGCGCGCAAAGAGTGTGGCTTCATCATTATCGTCCCCGCTCAACCCCCGCTGCGTAAGCAAATCGTGGCTTGCATCATCGTCTAACCCCGTTAACTGCAGCGAGCGGACCGGCAGGCCATCCTTTTCAAAGCGATCGTAGCCACGCGGTCGCTCACGGCTGGTCAGTAACAGATGGCTCTGATGGTCATAGGTTGCCATCTGCTGGATGAGCTGTTCGTAGGGTTCATAACCGGGCCGGTAGGTACCGACCCGCTCTGCTTCGAGGATGCTTTCCATATTATCCAACACCAGGATAACACGTTTATCCCGTAGATACCCCAGCAAGAGGCGCAACTGTTCGTCAGAACTGGTGGGTATATCGCGCAGCTGTTGCTCAGAGAGGATTTGGAGCAGTGGGGGCAGCAGCTCTTCCAAAGGGGGGGCATTGACAAGCGAACGCCAGAAAATCTGGTCGAAATGATCCTCGCCCATTGTCCCCGCTACTTCTCGCACCCACTGTGCGGCCAAGGTTGTCTTCCCCATACCACCAATGGCCAAGATCGTCACAATTTGACATCGATCATGCAGTAGCCACTGGGAAATTACCTGGCGTTCTTCGATGCGACCAAAGAAGAGACCCGGGTCTGGGATGTCGCGTAGGTCGAGAGAGGATAAAGGGGTGAGGGGGTGATAGGGTGAAGGGGTGTCCCCGATAGCAACACTCGGGGATAGGTGAGGCTTCGACGTGAGCTCAGCCGAACGTAGGGAAGGGGTGAAAGGAGCGGTCCCTGTTATCTTGTCATCTTGCCGCCCTGTCATCTCGTCATTCTGATTGTTGGCAAATTCTCCTGCGGCAATCTGTTGGGCCAGCGCCAGGGATTCTTCTGATGGCTCGACACCCAACTCAGCGCGGAAGAGTTGGCGCATCTGCTCGAAGGCTTGCAGGGCTTGATCGGGAAGTTTCAAGTACGCAAGGAGGCGCATTATCTGGCTATGGGTCTCTTCTCGATAAGGATCCAGTACCAGCAGACGATTGGCAACCGTGTGGGCTTCCTTGAAGTGGCCGCCCGTTTCATAACCATCTGCTAAGGTGCGCATGGCGAGGAGTGCCCGCTGCACAAGCTCTTCACGGCGAAAGAGCAACCACTCATCAAAGGCGGGTGCGTCGAGCAGACTGAACCCAGCAAGCAATTCACCCTGATAGAACGAAACACCATTACTTAGATGGTTCAAGTAGTTGACCGATGGCGCTGTTGGAGGGTTTGCCCGTCCGTTTGCCTGTCCGTTTGGCGGTCCATCTATCTTTAGCGACGCAGCATCGAGCACCTCTTCGAATTGGAGCACATCGGTGGTGGCCGTTTCCGTTACAAACTCTACCGTATGGCGCGTAATGATGAAGAGATCATTGACATCGACTGACTTGGCCGCGGCTAATGCTTGGCGTAGACGGTGAAGCGTTGTGCGCAAGTTGGTGAGCGCATTTTTCTCCGCGATATCGGGCCAGAAGAGGCCTGCAAGCACTCGCCTCATGTGGATCCGTGGCTCCAGAGCAAGATAGGCTAGCAGTGCCCGTGCCTTATCAGAACGGAAGCTATCTAGCTGGGTTTCTCTCTCGGTGACGACAAAGCCGCCAAGGAAGTTAAATCGGAGTTGGGTCATACAATGGCCTACTGCATGGAGAACAGGGCTGTCCTAATAAGGATGCAAGATAAAGACGAAAATAAGCTGGCCAGCTGCTCGATTGCTTCCATCATTATACAGCCTTGCTAGGCAAGGACAAAAGCGTATATGACGTTCCGATCTATGTGGACACGTTTTTAACACGCTTTGAAACGCTACAGAACCGACCCAGACGCGAGTTGGACACGTTTTGTGACTATACTCGACCTATGTCGTGTCACGACAACTGTCACAAAATTTCTGACGGATAGGCCCCCATCCCCGGCCCTTCCCCCATCTGTGAGAGAAAGGAGCAATAGTCCCCCCTCCCAAGCTGGGAGAGGGGCTAGGGGTGAGGGCCAATACTCACAGAAGAAACGTTTCCTGCAACTCAATTCAATAAGGAATTTCCCATGCATACACAACTAAAAAAACGTCTACGAAAACGTTTAAGAAAGAGTAGTTGGCTCTGGCTCGCCTGTATTGGGCTACTGACGCTCTTTTTGTGGCCGTCGTTGGTGGCCGCGGTGCCGCTGACGACCCAGCATCAGTTTCAACGCGTCTGGACGCTGGCAAGAGATATTGGCCGCTACGATTTTGATGCCAACGTCTTACAAACCAACTACCCGATGCCCCGCGTCGAAAATATAGGACGTGGCCCCGAAACAAGCCAGGTGTTAGCCAGCGGACGGGCCAACATACCCGACGAGGAGATGACATTACATCTCCAGAACGATGGCAAAGCACTTGAGATTCGGGTAGAGCAAGATACCGCCTTTGGGCGCACGAGCGCGAATGAAGCGTGGATCGAACTCGACGATCCCGGCATGATCTTTGCGCCTGGTAACGATGTGATGGGCTTTGCATCCGCTGCCAAAAATATCCAACTCGTTGAGAATTGGACAAAAACGGAAGAGGTTGACGTCGTGACTGCTGCGCAAGTTACGGATGCCACAACGCTCTTTACCTTTAATATCAGCGGGCCACGTTTTGCGGAGTACATGCGCCAGCAGACCCAAGATCAAATGCGACGCAATGGTGAACTCCCGCCGAGCATGACCCTGGATGTCGCGCAGCGCTTTGTCGATATGCAGGGCCACGGCAAGCTCTGGGTCAATGCCGACGGTCTGCCCGTTCATCAGGTGCTCCATCTAGCATTCCCCCCAGAGAAGGGAGCCATGAATCGAGCCGAGGTCGATATCGTCACCAATTTCTCTGGTTGGGAGAGCGACATCATCAACAATCATCTCTTTTGGCTCATGCCCCGTCTCATAGAAAATCCCTCCATCCTGCTAGAGGATCCGCTCTCTCTTTTTTCTAGTGTGGATACGCTTACGGCAGAAGATTTGCAGACGTTTGGTATCAACTTGGCCCTGCTGGCGTTATTGATAGCGGTTGTCCTCTTTCTCATTACCCACGGCCGCTCCCGGCATGTCTATGTCGCGGTTGCGTTTGCAGTCATCGCAGCGATGGTAGTGACGCCACTGCTGCAGACCAATCAACTCCATGCCTATTCCCTATGGCAAGAAGAGAGACAGGCGACGGTCGAGGCGCAGCAAGCACAGCAGGAAGCAGTCCAGGCGCCAGATGAAGAGAGTTCGTTTAACCCAACGGTCGACCCGCTGGCAACGCCCCTAACTTCTAAGAACTCTGCGGAAGAAGGCACCCAACAGCTTACCTTCTTCCCAGCAGTATTGCAGAACGGAAGCGACCAACGCAACCTACAAAGCACATCATCGACCCTAGACGACTCAGCGCCAAGCGGCTCCACAATTAGCGGATCGGTTGATGCCAGTGTGCTCCAGGGAGATTGCCTCCTCACTGCTACCGACGAAGATTGCGACGGTGATGGCCTAACCAACGGTGTGGAGCTTTACCAATTAGGCACCGACCCCGACAATGTCGACTCCGACGGAGACCTACTCAGTGATCTGGCCGAGGTGGCTGGCTTTAACAACGGGCGACAATGGTATCTCAATCCACTTGATTTCGACTCCAACGGCGATGGTCAAAGTGATTGGAGTGAATGTGCCGCGCGCGTGGATGTCAACATTGATGGCACGCTGAGCGGTAACGACGTTTCTAACAACCTCTGCGCCGACAGCGACGGCGACGGTGCACCCGATGCCTTTGACTTTGACAATGATGGCGATGGCATACCGGATGCCGCTGATCTCTCACCCTACTATACTGGCGATTTGACCGCCAGCGCGCAAGAGAGCCTGGCGCTAAACATTAGCGGCTATACGCCCAACGAAACATTGGTCGTTGAATACCAGATCCGTCCCGATAACCCAGCTCACCTGTGGCAAACCAACAATCAGTTCAACTGGCCTAGGGACAAAGCAGGGCAGGTCACCAAAGTAAAGGATGAGGTCATCAACCTGATCCCCATGCTGGAGGTTACCATCCCCAATCCCGCGACCAACAACGCCAATCGCGTGGGGAGCTTGCCTATCCTCGCAGGCAAAACCATCAACGATGTAGCGGCCAACGACACCATCGATGAGTGGCTCGATACCGCAGCGCTGGAGAAATATGGCATTAGCGTGAGCCAAAGTGATGAGGACAATACGATCATCGCCTACGTTCCTCTCTCTGTCGTCACCGACGGCGTGGGCGATGCGCCCGTGGCGTGGAGCGCGCGCATGCTCTATCGCCCCCAGACTGCGGCGTGGGGCAACAACCATACAGCACGCGTGGTCTGGTTTGTGACGGGTCACAACGACTATTGCGACAACTCGGACAATCTGCAAAAAGTCGCTTATGACGAATGGTGCGCCGACGATGCCAACTGGGAGACGAACGAGGCAAGCTCTGTCCTGCACGTCTATGACGATAACTTTACCGTCACCGGCATGAACGTGACCGAATTTACCGACGTGCAGACAGCCGTTGTTGCCCAAACTGATGCACTTGCCGTCGATGTGGAAGAGGATCTGTGGCGGCTTTCCAATGGCTTGAACCAATCCTTCAGCCAGGGCAAGGTCATTCCTAATGCGTCCAACAGCTATGATATTGACGACCGCTTCGATATTGAAGAGGTGAAGAACCGTTTTGATAATGAAGGTGCTGCCCCCTATGCCAATGGCGCAGACCAACTGTGGGGGATCGATAATGGTCAGCTCAAGGTCCTGCTGGACAACAGCGCGGCCGATCAGGTTGACGGTCTGGAGGCGATGATAATCGAACAAATCCCCCAGATATTGGCCGACACCTATGATGGCAGCCCCGATCTAAACGTTGACGATGAGGTAAATTTGATACTCTTGCGTGAAGAGACCTCTCGTGCAGCCGTATTGGAAGACAGCAGCGCCGTTTCGATCTCTGGTGCGACGATTGCCGTTGACCTCAGCGCACAGGAAGGCGTGGTTCACGGTTCCGTCAAATGGAACCCCTACAAATACAACGGCGCCCAATGGAACGCAGCCGACCTTGGTGACTATGTGATTGATTCGCTCAACCCCAATCTGGATGCTGTGCTTGACGATAGCGACATCACTTCTCTTCTCGCACCCGGCGAGAGCATTTTAAATCTTCAAAACGCGCGCGCTGGCCTGATTGTTCTGGCCGAGAGCTACTATCTCAGCATGGTCCATGGCTGGACGAGCAGCGTCGAGCGTGCAGGCAATCTGGTTGTTGACCCCATAAACGATCCAGTTGAAGACTATTTGGTCGACAGCGCCAGCCTGACGCTAAGCCCGGACGTACCAGCCTTTGTCAGCCTAGCCGACAAACAGTTGGATCTCTATCAAGCGCTGATTGATCAGGAGATCTTTGTTGAGGCCGAAGGTGAGCAAATCTCCTCGCCAATCACCGGCAGTCTGGGTAAGAGCAAAATTCTCGATACCTTCGGCGTGACCGCCCGCGCGACGCGCGGCGAATTGTCCAGCAATGCGTATGCGTCTTCCATTAAGGGCTCCAAAGGTCTTCTCAAAAAGGGGGCAAGCGAGCTGCGCAAGAGAAAATTTAAGATCAACCCCGATAGCAGCTCGTGGCAAAGGGCGGCGAAGAACGGGGCAACTGCCGCGGGTATTCTTGTTGCCGTGGTTTCCTTTGCGGGGCCTGATTTTAACATGTCTCAACGTGCGCTCACCGCAACCAAAATGAGCATAACCACCCTGGGCGAACTTTCCGCAGCCGTTGAATCCTTTGGCTCGATCCAAAAAGGACTTGCAGGCAGTGGTGTCGAGCTTCTCGAGAATTTAACGACGGCCAAGCGAGCCGCCAAAGCGGGCGCGATTGCAGGGGTCTTCATAGAAGGTGGCATTATCGTAGGGGTTACCCTGTACACCATTATTGATGGCGACCTCAAGCCTGGGACCATCGCGTTTAACGACGTGATCTTAGAAGCCAGCCTACAGTTGGCTGTATCGATTGTACTGACCGTGATTGGCGCCATCTTCCCGGTGGGCACAGCCATTGTGGCCATTATTAGCCTGATCGATGCGCTTGCCTTTGCCGTCTGTAAGATCATTGATTTGGCGGAAGGAGAAGATGAGACAAGTGAGGATGTAGATAAATGGGTCTGTGGCGGTATCACCGGTGCCGTTGTCGAAGGGCTTACCTCGATTATTCACGACGTGTGGCTGACGGTGGATCTGACGGCCAAAGATCGGCTTGACATAGCACTCCATGAGCCGCAGATTGATGCATCTCAAGGCTTCATCGAAGGCGTGGAGGTTGACTACAGGCTGGATGTGACCTCAACCCTGCCCTTTAATCGACCGCCAAGCGGCTCAGAGATCGACATTAGCTTCACCTACGATCAGTTGCGCAGCAAGATGCGGCGCTCGGCCATGGGTTACTATCTGCAACAGAGCCAGATTGACCATCACGATGAACTCGACTTTGGCGACGTTAGCTGGGGCAACGACAACACTGAGGTCTTCCAGCCATCGCTCACCCTTACCTATGATGAGGCAGGCATCAATCAGCGTGCAGCCATGTACTTCACCGAATCCTATAACGTTGTCAATCTGGAGTGCTGGGGCTTTGTCTTCACGTCATCGGCTACTTGCGAGGAGCACCCCGTGCGTGGCTCAAACCATACCGCACTGGACGACTTGGTTTTGGATATCTTCCCCGCGACTTTGGACGACTTTCTACGGCACGATGAATCTGGCTACAAACTCTCCTGGTTTGCTGGCTCAATTAACTACCGCGATGCAGATGTCGATGGGGACTCACTCGTCACCTTTGCCGATCCCTATCCAAACAATCCCGATGGCGATGGCGACGGCCTCTCCGATGCCTGGGAATTAAACAATGGTCTCGATCCGGAGCAGGCAGACCGGGATAACGACGGCCTGAATGATTACTGGGAAGTCTTCTATGGGACCAACCCTCAACGCAGCGATACCGATGCTGATGGCTTGGCAGATGGACTGGAATTTGCCCACTCGCAGGCACTCCATCCGCGGCAGGCAGACACCCAAGCCTGGATCGGTGGCTGGCCTGTCGCCTACGGCAATGACGCCAACGATAACATCTTGGTAACGGTAGTCTCTGCCGACCCGCTCTCGGCCGATGGCGATCTGGATGCGCTGCTCGATGCCGAAGAGCGCGTCTACAGCACCAATCCCAATGTAGGCTTTGAATTTAACCCACTCTCCATTGATGCAACCATCGCCACCCGCTCAGTGCAGGCTGGGGTTGTGGGCCTCAACGATTCAGTCGCCTATACTGCCACGCTGCAGAATGAAGACGACGTTCAGACCATTTCGGGCGACCTGCTGGTTGAAATTCCGGTGGGCGACATCCAGGCAAGTCAGTCTATCGCGACGCTTCTTCCAGATGCAGAGACCACGGTCAGCGGCGTCTCGTCGGTTGGCACCGTTGCTGCCACCGCCTATACCAGCGTCACCGTGCGTGCCGAGATCTCTTTGGACCTGCCGGGGGAAATGACTACAGATCCAAGTGGGGATGCGCTGCTCAACTTCCACTTTGATGAAGCCAATACCACAGGGGCCTTTGCCAATGTCGGCACACTTGGTGGCCAAGCAACCTGTAATCCCTCCGCGACCGATGGTGGCTGTCCACAAGCTGGCGCCAAGGGCAAGGTCAGCAACAGCATCCGTCTCCCTGGCGAGCGGATCGCCCAATATCCTCACAGCGATGCGCTGGAACTAGACACCTTTGCCGTCGGGCTTTGGGTAAAACCCTACACTTGGGGCAGCCGCAACATCCAACGACCGTTGATCAGCGGCCCACAATCGTTGGAGCTGAACAATATTGAGCGTATCGAATTTACCATCAAGGACAGTAGCTGCACGAGCGAAACGACGCTGCGGACCCAGACCCCGCTGATTGAAGGACGCTGGACCCACGTCTTGGCGACCTACGATGGCGCGACCATGCAAGTCTATATCGACGGCATCCTCGATCCCATAACGCAGCCTCATACTGGCGGCGTCTGCAAGACAGATGATCAGCCCTTCACCATCGGCAGTGCCTTCTGGGGAGAGCTGGATGAACTCCTGCTCTTTGACGGTGCCTTCTCTGCCGCAGACGCAACCGCACTCTATGAGTATCAGCTTGGCTTATTTGATGTGACCCAGCAACTGCCCATCATCATCGATGCTACAGGGCCAGAGAACGTCCTGCTTCTGGACACCGATCTGCCCAATGAGCCAGTCATGCTTGGGATTAGCGCCATCGACGATCTGTCGACAGTAGAAGCCGTCAATATTACCATCAGCTCACCCAGCAGTGGCGTTGAGGTAGTGACCGCTGAACAGGACGACAGTGGAACCGGTCTCTGGTACTTTATGTTCACGCCCACAGGGGAAGGTGAGTATACCTTTGACATCGACGCCGAAGATGCGGTCTTCAATGTTGGCTCCAATCAGGTCTTGGTCTACGTAGATGACACGTCGCCCACGGCCGACCTCCGCAAGCCGACACCAGCATCGGTTGTTACATCCAATTCAGACGACATTTCAGAGGACAATCAACTGACGCTTGAGGGCTTTATTCATGACAATCGTGGCTTAGATGACTCGATGGTGATCGACGTTCACGATTGGACAGGCACATCGATCCAGAGTGCGCAGGCCATTTCACTCACAAGACGAGCTGATTTAGACAGTCCGTGGGCAGTAGACTACCTCGTCCCAGAGCGGGCCTATGGCCGCTATGACGTGGTGGCCACCATGCAGGACGCGGTTGGCAACGAGACTACGGAATCGATAGCCACCATTGACGTTGATGACTTTGGCCCCTGGGCTGACATTACCCTAAGCGATACAGCCATCTCCGACTCACAGATTAGCGGCACAGTCAGCGATCTGCGCTATAACGCGGTCAACCGGGCTTTTCACTTCCACTTCGAAGAAGCCGCCGGTGCCACAGCATTTGTGGATGCTACCCAGAATCACTTCGTTGCTACCTGTAGCGCTGATGCTTGTCCCACAGCCGGACAGAGCAGCCAGCACGGTAGCGCCCTTCAGTTCGACGGTGGCGACTCGCTCACCTTAGCGGCCAACGAATACTTAGAGCTGACCAACGGCACGCTCATGGCCTGGGTACAGTCAGCAAATGGCGGCACCCTACTCGCGGCCAGCGATGGTGCCACAACGGGCTTCAACTGGCAGCTTGCCAATGACCTCAGCAGCATGAGTCTGACCACAGCTAGCGGCACCGAATCGGCTGCCATCACCATGAACGCCAACGAGTGGACCCACCTTGCCTTGGTCATTGAAGATGGTCAGTGGACTGGCTACGTCAACGGGCTAGCAACAGCAGCAGTCACCCAGACGCTGGGCACACAGGCGGGCCTGCCGTTGCACATCGGCTCTGCCAACGGCAGCGGCCACTTCAATGGGCTCATGGATGAGGTGCTGGTCTATCGCCACGCACTTACAGCCAATGAGATCTACAATATCGCCAATCCACTAGACACAACCGTGGTCGAGCTCGAATATCAGGCTCGCTATATGAACGGTGCCATCTGGCCCGGCGTCGATCCCGATGGCCTGCAAGTCTACCTACCACTCGATGATCCGCGTGGCTCTACCGACTTTGCCTATTCGTCCTACCTCATCACCGACACCGTCAACTGCTCGACCTGTCCTACGGCAGGTGCACCCGGCGAATTTGGCAAGGCGCTCAATTTTGGTATCGAAGAGTTCGTGACCATCAACGGCACCGAAGCGCTAGACCATAATGAGCTAACCGTCTCCTTCTGGACCAAGATTCTCAGCCAGACTCCGGTCCACTTTTACGACCTAATCGGCAAAGGAAATGCGAGCTGGCGTATCTTCGCTGGCCCCAACAACCAAGCAGTCGATGGCCGAGTCGTCTTCCAAACGCCGGGGTTGGAAGAGATCAATACGAGCAACTTTGACCTGGTGAGCGATGTAGCGATCAATGATGGCGAATGGCATCACATCGTGGCTACCTTTGACGGCAGGACCAAAGCCATCTACATCGACGGCAATCTCTCTGCCTCCGTTGAATCCGAAGGGGCTATATGGACCGATAATGATATGCCTATCACCATCGGTGACCCCTCACTCGAGTTCGTTGGTGCGGCCACTGTCGATGAAGTTGCCATCTTCAACCGCGGGTTAACCGAAGATGAGATCCTCATCCTGCGGGACTGGGAACCGTGGCAGACGGCAACGCTCGACGCATCCAACACCCTCTTCAGCACGTGGCAGGGAGCATTACCGAACGAACTCGAGGGGCTTTACAGCATCGCCCTGCGCGCTATGGATAATCAAGGCAACGTCCAAGTCAGCCCACGCGCCTGGATAGGCCCCATCGATCTACGAGCACCAGAGGTTACGCTCAGTTACAAGTCGCTGCCGAATGATAATGTTCAAGCGCACTGCATGGCAACGGACCTTAATATCAGCGACGCAGGCTGGGTCTGCCCAGCGGGCGAGCCAACCAATGCAACGCGGCTGAGCGCAGATTGGTTCGTCGACTACTTCAGCCCCATCACGCGCACCGTTGCGCTAGCTTCAACCGTCCAGACGCTGGCAACAACAGAAGATGGCACCATGACGGCTTGTGACCTACATGGCAACTGCTCTAGCGTTACAGTTGCCCAAACATTTACGCCTGAAGGCATTGCCATCTTAGAGCCCATCAACGGTACCGTCTTGACCAACTATGAGCCGCTCACCATCAGCGGAGAGGTCTGGAGCGACAACAAAATCAATGTGGTTGTTGTCCGGGTCAATGGCCAGACAATTGCCAACATCAACTGGAGTCTTGTCGAGCGCGGCCGAGATGGAACTTGGTCGGTCACCTGGACACCAACGCCGGGTACCCCCGTCTTTGAGCTAGAGGCGTTAATGGTTACTGAGGAGTATAACGGCTCGTCCTTCGATCCAGCCGAACCGGGCGTCTTCATCGACGAGAGCGAGACGTTGGTCTACGCGCCAAGCTTGGAAGTGACCAAGTCGGTGACGCCTCAGTTTGTCTTCTCTGGGGATCCGGTGGTCTATACCGTCGTTGTGGCCAACAACGGCCTCAATGCCCTGGAGAATGTACAGATCAGCGATACGCTGCCCGACGGCGTGACCGCAACCACCAGCGTGACCGGCATCGATGAGGCGATTGATCTGGCCTTGGGTGAAGCCGTGACCTATACCATCCCCGCGGTGGTTACGGCAACAGAAGGAGAGGTTGTCAACACCGTGCATGTAGAGCACGTTACCTTTAGCGACAGCGATAGTGCGACGGTGGCCATCTGTGGCGAAACCATGGTCGTGGAGAATGGCAACGATAGTGGTGTTGGCTCCTTTGCCCATGCCGTCGAGAATGTCTGTCCTGGCGGCACCATTACCTTCGTCGGCGACCTGACCGTTACGCTCATCGATGACCCGACTAATTTTGCCCCGCGGTTCTTGATAGACCGCCCCATGACGATTGATGGTTCGGGCTACGATGTTGTGATCGACGCTGGCGGCGAGCGCCTCGTTTCCTTCGCTGGTGGCGCCGATCCTGTCATGCTGCAAGATCTGACTATCCGCAACGCTTATTCTGAATCAGGTCCGGTCATCGGGGTCGATCAAGGTGCTGCGGTGACGATGAAGCGTGTGACGCTGACCGGCATTAGTGCACTCGATGCGCCAGCCTATGTCAACAACGGTGTATTAAACTTCATCGACAGTACGGTCTTTGGCGATAGTATCAGTGTGGAGGGTAACAATGACACATCTGCCATTGTGAATGGAGAAACCGGGCTGCTCGTCTTCCAAAACAGCACGGCTGTGCCCTCGCTCAGCAATGCCAGCGGCGGCATCGTTGTCGTCGAACAGAGTACGCTGGTCGACGATATCGATGACGACAGCGATGACGACAGCAATGATATCAGCCTATTCGCGCCAACCAGACGCATCGAGAATGCGGGTGAGGTTCGCTTCAGCAGCAGCATCGTTGTGATGCCCATCGAAGACGAAGGCGACTGTCGCGGCAGCGGCTCCTTTATCGACCTGGGCTACAACCTGTTTGCCAGCGGCAGCCTCTGCCCCACCAATTCAGGGACGACCCAGACCGTTGATCCGTCCCTGCTCTTCACCGAAGTGCTAGAGGAATTGGCCGACAATGGCGGCGCAACCCAAACCTACGCCCTGCGCTCCGGCAGCCCCGCCCTCGACGCCATTCCCAATGGTGAGAACGAGTGTGGCGGTCTCATCAGTATGGACCAGCGAGGCGTGACTCGACCGCAGAATGGCGCTTGTGACATCGGTGCCTATGAGTTTGACGGCACGATCAGCAATGCCGCACCTGTGCTGGATGCGATTCCGTCACAGAGCGTGCTCCAAGGCGAAACCTTGACCTTCACGGCCACGGCTAGCGATGCCAACGGCGACAGCCTGACCTTCAGCCTAGGCGATGGGTCCGCTGCTGCCACAATCGATGCCTCTACCGGCGTCTTCACTTGGGCCACGGATGCAGCCATTACGACAGGCGTCTATTCGGCCACGGTCATCGTCTCTGATGGCGTGTTGACTGACAGTCAGGGTGTTGAGATCACAGTGAGTGTAGACAACGTGGCACCGATATTCGACCCGATGCCCAATCAGACAGTCACACAAGGTGAGACGATATCCTTTACAGTCTCAGCCAGCGACGCCAACGGCGATGTCGTGACCTACAGCATGGAGTGGACACCAGCAGGTGCGCAGTTCGATACCAATACGGGGCTCTTCACCTGGGCAACGACCGACCAAGATCCGGTGGGCATCACCAACCTGCGCTTCTTTGCCGCAGATGGCGAAGCCACCTCTGAGCTTACGGTTGCGATCACCATCAACCTTGGATCGACGGCACCTGTCCTGGATGCGATTCCGGAGCAGAGCGTACTCCAAGGCGAAACCTTGACCTTCACAGCCACGGCCAGCGATGCCAACGGCGACAGCCTGACCTTCAGCCTAGGTGATGCGCCAGCCGCTGCCACAATCGATGCTTCTACCGGCGTCCTCACCTGGGCCACGGATTCAGCCGTTGCGACAGGTGTCTATTCGGCCACGGTCATCGTCTCTGACGGTGTGCTGACCGATAGTCAGAGTGTTGAGATTACAGTCATCCAAGGGAATGTTGCGCCAGTAGCAAATGGGAATGAGTACATCACGGAGGAGGATGTGGCCATCATAGAAAGTGCACCGGGCCTCCTTGGCAACGATAGCGACGCCACTGGAGACACGCTGACGGCCCTCTTGGTCGATTCACCTTCTAGCGGCACTTTGACGCTTAATGGCGACGGCTCCTTCACCTATACGCCGAACCTCTACTTTGTTGGTAGCGACAGCTTTACCTACAAAGCCAGCGACGGTACGCTTGAATCAAGTGTGGCTTCAGTCTCAATTCAGGTGAATGCCAGCAACACCCAGCTCTACCTGCCGCTGGATGAGACTGACGGGGACGTTACCGCTGCCAGCGTGGTCACAGTTACGACATTCAGCGACCTTTCGGGCAATGACCACAACGCAAGCTGTGACGATGCGGCTGGCGTCTGCCCGCTGCTTGGTCAATCTGGGCATCAGGGCAACGCGGCCCTCTTCGATGGTGTAGACGACTACCTAGTGGCTCCCCATGTTCTGGACCCGGGTGCAAGGCAATTCAGTGCGGAAATCTGGTTCAATGTGACAACACTACCTACGAGCGGTCGCAGTATCCTCTTGTCGCAAAAAAGCGGCACAAGCGAAAACGTGGGCCGTACATGGCTTGCTCTCGATACGAACGGTGCGTTGGTATCCTTCCTAGGCAGTGGTGCGACCACTAGTTCAACGACCGTAACGCCGGGTCAGTGGCATCACGCAGCCGTGACCTATGATGGGACCACAGTCAACCTCTACTTGGATGGCAAGTTGGAGAACAGCAAGGTCAAAACAATGGAGAGCAACGTTGGCGAGATGTACATTGGTGCCAGCAAGAACGTGACAAACTACTTCCATGGCTTAATCGATGAGGTGGCGCTCTACGACCGTGCCCTCTCTGTTGCAGAGCTTACTCAGAACATGCAACTCCATCTGCCATTCGACGAGGCTGCTGGTGTCACAACCTTCGAAGATCGATCGGACAATGGGTACACTACAACCTGTGATGCAGGTACCGACACGTGTCCAGTAGCGGGCAACGGTGGTGAATACAACGCTGCCGCGACCTTCGACGGTACGAATGACTACCTGACCGTGCCACAGGTGCTAGATCCGGCTGCCACACACTTCACCGCAGCGGCCTGGTTCCAGCCGGGTGCCGTTGGTCCTGGCCAGCTCATCCTCTTGGCCCAACAGACTGGAACGGGTACAGGACGCACATGGCTGGGCATTAACCCACAGGGACGACTCTTTACCTTCTTGGGGGGTTCCGGCCTCAGTAGCAGCACTCCGGTGACCGTCAATGAATGGCATCACGCGGCTGTAAGCTATGATGGTCAAACGATTCGTGTCTATCTGGACGGTCAATTAGTCAACAGCCAGGACCGAACAATGGAAGCCAGTGACGGTGGCATAGTTATCGGTGTACACAAGAATCTTTCCGGTTCCTTCTTCGCAGGTAAGATTGATGAACTCATCATCATCGATCGTGCCCTATCGGAGGCAGAGATTGGGCTTCTGGCTATCTCATCCAACTCAGATGCTGCGGATACGATACCTACGAATCTCCCGGTTAGCGACGAACCTGATGGAGAGGCCATGACAACCCTCTTCTTGCCGCTCATCAGTACTCAGTAAGAGCCTATCCGAAAAGTGGCTGTGAGTCCCGTTGCTACTCGAGCGAGCGTGTATTGTCACAGGGCTTTTCGGATAGACATTAAGATGCAGGTAACTATCTAGCCTGCTGACCTATCATTTCTGAACAGACGGCCTCGCAAAGATTGCGAGGCCGTCTGTTCTTACAGTCAGGATTATTCCTTACGTGAAAGATTGATCGATGGTTATTCGCCATACACGCCACAGTGTCACATAAATCCTGATAAATTAGGAGAGAAGATGGTAGGTCCCTCCTCCGGGGGAACAAGTCTGTTGAATCCAGTCATTTCAGGAAGGTTATAGGGGTCGCCATCTCTGTCACGTCTCTGGCGTGACCTACATTCTAAACTATCAAAACTTTGATTACATCGTGTGCATAGCGGATATTTTCCCCAAGAGGTTAAGCAGGCAACCACTGTCCCGTAACGACCTTCTGACGATATTCTTCATCTTGACACGCTTAGCGTTGTCCACCGCGACGATCTGGACACGTTCGCCTGCTATGATAGAGGTGTATCAACAATAGATAAGACGACGACAAATCCAACATTGTACAAAACAAGGAACACACAAATGAATACCACAACACTATTCCAAACAATCCGACAAAGCACAGAAGAACGACTTAGCGGCGCATCCTGCATACAACAACGCTTAGGGCGCAAGCTGACGCTATCATTAGCGGGTGCAGCGCTGGTATTGACTCTGAGCAATACGCCTGCCGCTCTGGCCGGCGACACATTAGTGAACGCTACTACTGATACGCTTGCAATCATCAACAATGGGGAAGGGGTTGCCAACTATACTATGGAAACGAATAACCCGGTGATAGATATCTTAGGGGATAGTGCTACGTACAAAGGGAATAATCGTTCTGGACGCAAGTGTCGCCCAGGGAAGTGCTAATCGCAATAGAGGTGGAGGAAGCAACGTGAGTATAGGATTATTCCTCCACCGCCCCCAGCGCCTTGAGCGCCGCCCGCTGCGCTTCGCTGATACCGGTGACGCCCGCGATATTCATGCCTTCATAAGGGCCGGGAATGCGGATCATCTCTAGAAATTTACCCGTGTGAATATGCCACAAGCGGATCGTGCCATCATAGCTGCCGGTCAATACGATGTCGTCGTTGGGAGAGAAAGCAAGCGAGGTGACATCAGCTATATGGCCAGCCATGCGACGCACCTCGGCACCTGTTTCAACATCCCAAACGCGCACCAGCCGATCTGTACCACCACTCACGAGCAGCGTACCGGCAGCATTAAATACCACTACCCGTGCGCTCTGAATCTCCGCCATCGCATGGTACGGAAGCAGCGAAAATGAGCTGCTTCGCATATCCCACATAAAGATGCCACTGCGACTGGCACCTGCTAAATAGTCTCCATTGGGGCTATAGGCAAGGGACCAATAATTGCGCCCAACCGCATCAAAGACATGTAGACACTCTCGGGTAGAGAGATCCCATAGGCGTACAGTATGATCTAAACCGCAGCTAGCCAGAATCTCGCCGTTTGGGCTAAAGGTCAGGCTGCGAACAAAATGTGTGTGACCGATCAACTTTGGCGGTGCTGTTCGCTCAGCGTACCGGGTTAGATCATGAAGAAAGATAGTGTCTCCCGCGCTATAGGCCACAAGGCTACTGTCTGGGTGAAATGCGACACGAATCCCTTCACTCTGGTCTACCCTGGCTGTATCGATATTTTCACCCGAGGCAATATCCCAAAGACGTACCGTCTGGTCTTGACTTGCCGTGACCAAACAGCGACCATCGGGGCTAATGGCTACATCGTCGACCAATGCCGAATGTTTGGTGAGGATACGTTCTGCCTGAACCGCGCCCGATGCGCGCTCAATCGTCCGGATGCGCACGATGCCATTGCTTTCGCCGGTTACCAGCGTCTGGCCATCAGCCCCCATGGCCATTGCGTAGATGGGTTCAACGTGGCCGTCCAGTGTTCGATATAACTGTGCCTGTGAACCGGTTGTTATATCCCACAGACAGACTATACCGTCGCTGCCACCGCTTGCCAATCTGTGGCCATTTCCACTGATGGCCACCGCCCAGATTTGATGGGTATGCTGGCGCAAGACGTCTTCGAGTTCTCCGCTGGCGACATCCCACAATCTCACGGTGAAGTCGTGGCCCCCGCTAGCTAACCTCTTCCCATCAGGGGTGAACGCTACAGACTTAATCCCATCTTGATGACCATGCAGCGTTCTGACAATCTGTCTACTTTTAACATCCCATAGCCCAATTGTTTGGTCGAGGCTGCCGCTGGCAAGCAATGCCCCATCAGGGCTGAACGCCAGCGAAAAAATACCCTGTTCATGCCCTACTACCCTATCGGCAAGGTGAAGGACTCCTCCCTCGCGCTCAAGGTTGCGGAGCGGGTTTACCGACTTGGGAGGGTCGATACGCCATAAATAATAGCCCCGATCGCTTCTATTGCTGCTTGCCAACATCTCGCCACTTGGATGGAAGGCAAGGCTCTCCACCCAATCTTCATGTACCTTCTGAATACCCAATAGTTCGCCAGACGAACTATCCCAAAGGCGGAGCGTTTGATCTTCGCCGCCGCTGGCCACCAGCGTACCATCGGGACTAAAGGCAACGATCAAGATCCCTCCTGTATGACCAGACAAAGTACTTACCACCTCGCCGGAAGTTACATCCCAAATGAAGATTCGATCCTCCAGTTGGCTGCAGCTGACCAAGTAGCGGCTATCTGGGCTGAATGCAACTGAAACGATCAGGCTGGTATGCCCACGCAAGATTCCAAAGAGCTCACCATTATCCATACGCCACAGCCGAATGTCAGCGTCATCTGTCCCCAGCGCTAAGAATTCGCTGTCGGGACTGATAGCGATGGCCTTGACGCGATTAAAGGTGTTGGTAAAGGAGCAATAAGCAAAATCGACATTCGCAAAGTTCACGTCCCTCAATCTGGCCCCTTGCAGATGTGCTTGCCAAACATTGAGTTGAGACATATTCAGGCCGTGCACGTCAATCCCAAGATGGAGGAATAGATTGAGGATGTTGCCGCTGGCATAGCTGGGTATACTTGGCGAATTAGCGCGCAAATGGTCGAGCATAGTTTGCAAATTCTGTGATAAGTCTTGACGATCAAACCGTACCAACAATCGCCTGCCAATGGGTGCCAAAATCAATCGCGCTTGACTCTCACGTACATAGACTTTGGCTTGTGATTTGAGCAATGCATGACGATGGAAGAGGTGGAGTTGGTTCGTCTCAATTTCAGCGCAAATCTCGTCAATCAGCCGGTCGGTTAGATATTCAAGCACCACATTCGTCATGACGAATCCCGCGTCCTGGCGCTCAATCAGTGATCGCCGCTGCAGGTTGCGCAGCGCCTCCAGAAAAGCGTGTTGGGCGGGTGGATGTAGAAAATTATTTCGGAGTATCCCAATGGCAGTTGCCTCACGTTCAACCGTCAACCAATAGAGGATCTCTTGTTCTAGAGACATGAGTCGAGCAAACTGCTGGTCGAGGATGTCACGTACATCGTCAAAAACAAGCGACTCTTCAGTCAGAAACTCGGCGATATCGCCGTCGAAGATCTCAGTCACCGTATCGGCTACCAATTTCAACGCCAAAGGATTTCCCGAATAACGCGTGATGAGTTCATTCTCTTCGCGGCCAATGCTTTGTATGCCGCGCTGAACAAGTAATTCATGCCCGGCCTCATCGTCCAACCCGTCTAATTGCAGCGACTGTATTCGTGAATGATCACCCTCTAAGCGGGCAAAGCCACGCGGTCTTTCGCGGCTGGTCAGCAATAGGGAACTCTGATGATCTAGCGTTGCTATCTGTTGAACCAACTGGCCGTAGCGTTCATAGCCGGGACGATATGTGCCGGAACTTGCTGGCGCCAGAATGCTCTCCATATTATCGAAGACCAGCAGGACACGCCTCTCGCGTAGATAGCCTAAAAAAAGGCGCAGTTGCTCATCGAAGCTTTGGGGTATGTTAGCGAGTTGTTGCCTAGCAAGAAGCTGGAGCAACGATGGCAGCAACTCTGCTACCGGTGGCGCATTGAGCAACGAACGCCAGAGAATGATATCGAACGGCCTATCTTCGGTTCCTTTTACCAACTCCCGCACGCACTGCGCGGCTAAACTGGTCTTGCCCATACCGCCAATGCCTAGAATGGCCACAACCCGACACCTATCCTGTTGCAGCCACTTGGCGATCTGCTGTCGTTCCCACACACGGCCAAAAAAGAAGCCTGGATCGGGGATGTCGCTGAGAGGGTGAGAGGGTGAAGAGGGTGAAGAGGTGAGGGGGTGAGGGGGTGAAGAGGTGAGAGGGGTTGCCTGGGTCACCTTGTCATCTTTGCTTGGCGCTGGCTTGGCAATTTCTCCCCGTCGAATCACTTCGGCGAATGTTTGCATCTCGTGGCTTGGCTCAAGCCCAGTTGATTCTGTGAGTTGCTGCTGAAGTTTCTGGTATTGAGCTAGCGCCTGATTGACCTGCCCTTGCCTGGCCCAAATGCGCATCAGGGCACGGTGTCCCTCCTCACAGCTAGGCTCCATTTTGAGCAATCGCTGTCCATGGTGGTGTACCTGCTCCGCATCATCCAGCGCCTCATAGGCCTGGGTCAGTTTACAGAGGCACCAAACAGCCTGATGATGGAGCCGTTTGCGACGCAGCGTCACCCAGTCCTCGAAGGCTGGTGCGTCGGGCAAGCTAAAGTTGGCTAGTAGGTCTCCTTGGTAGAAGGCCATGGCTTCCCTTAGTTGTTCGAGGCATGCAGGACAATCGGCTAAGGAGGTGTGGGTGTGGGTCGATACGCTATCGACCCTTGCCTGAAAATCAGCGACATCGAGCGCAACATTCTCGGCCTTAAAGCGGATCAATTGACGGGTGCCCTCAAACAGATGCTCAGGGTCACCAAAGGTATTCAGGGTTTGACGGACGTAATAGAGGGTATTGCGTAGATTCTGGCGTGCATATTTGTCGGAGATCTCCGACCAAAATAGGTTGGCCAACATGGATCGGGAGAATTCTCGCGTGTCGTTCTGTGCCGATTCAAGCGCGAGATAAAGCAGCAGCGCGAATGCCTTTGTCGTGGGGAAGTTTTCCACCACTCTGCCGCCAATGGTCAATTTGACCGTACCAAGAACATGCAGCTCAGATTGCATCCTAGCCCCTTTACGCAACCGTATCGTTGTTGTGCAATGACTCCCTGACCAAAGTATACCCCATATCCACATCTGTTTCCAGACTGGGCACAGCACCGAGATACCCAATAAACACCCTGTCACGCTCTTCTGACGTTCTTCCTCAGCTTCAAACGCTCTTTGCCTGCTTCCGCGACGTTTTGGACGCGATCAGACACTATTATGAGAACATATCGATAAATGATCTGATGAATCGATGAAATCGATACGGCCTAGAAAACCATTCACAACGTAGGAGATAAATATGTTCTATCAATATTTCTTCCAAATCCAGAGACGCCCCTGGTTACATCTGCCCACCCGCTTGCTCGGTCTGCTACTGGCACTGATCACCGCGCAGGCAGTGACACTGCCTGCCCATGCTCAGGGGGGTGGCAACAGCATCACTACGCCAGATGCCAGTGACGTCGGCAAGGCCACCTCGCTGGTGCTGGACAGCAACGGCTACCCCGTCATCAGCTACCTTGATATCAATAATGGCGATCTGAAAGTGATGCACTGCAACGATCCCAACTGTGCGGGCGGCGACGAGAGCATTGCAACCCCAGATCCGGGTAACTTGGACATCATAGATCCCCTTTATAACACCTCGCTGGTGCTAGATAGCAACGGCTATCCCGTTATCGGCTACTATGACGACGAGAGTGATCGCATAAAGGTGGTGCGCTGCAACGACCCCAACTGTACAGGTGGTGACGAGAGTATTACTACCGCAGAAGGGACACTTGAGCCCTTCAGTGAATGGCCCTCGCTGGCGCTAGACAGCAATGGCTACCCCGTCATCAGCGCCGATGGCCGGGGCCTGAGCGTGCTCCACTGCAATGATCCCAACTGTGCTGGCAACGACGAAAGCTTTAACGTCTTTGATGACAGCAGCTTAAGATTCTCGCACACCTCGCTGGCGCTAGACAGCAACGGCTATCCTGTCGTCAGCTACCATGCCGAAGAGGGTAAAGCTTTGAAAGTGCTCCACTGCAACGACCCCAACTGTGCTGGCGACGACGAGAGCATCACCCTCCCAGATATCGGTACCGACACTACTGTCGGCAAATGGAACTCGCTGACGCTGGATAGCAACGGTTACCCTGTCATCAGCTACCTCGCCCAAGGCCTATTGGACACCAATCGGGACTTAAAGGTGCTCCACTGTAACGACCCCAACTGTACTGGCGGTGACGAGAGCATTTCTGCCCCAGATACCGAGGGTAAGGTCGGTGAATGGACCTCGCTGGTACTGGACAACAACGGCTACCCTGTCATTAGCTACTATGACAATACCAATGACGACCTGAAAGTGATGCACTGCAACGATCCCAACTGCACCGGCGACGACGAGACCATCACTGCTCCCGATACCGGCGGTAGGGTTGGCAAATGGAGCTCGCTGGCACTGGACAGCAACGGTTACCCTGTCATCAGCTATTATGACCAGGACAATAAAAGTTTGAAAGTACTACACTGCGGTAGCCCAGACTGCATCATACCGACCGATAGCACCCCACCCGTCATCACCCCCGACGTCAGCGGCACACAGGGGGACAACGGCTGGTACATCAGCGATGTTGAAGTCAGTTGGACCGTTATTGACGATGAATCAACCGTTAGTACAACGACCGGCTGCGACACCACAACCATCGACAGCGATACCGCTGGCACAACCCTCACCTGTGAAGCCACCAGCGACGGCGGCACCAACTCCGCCAGCATCACCATCCAACGCGATGCTACCCCACCCACAGCCGCCGCGGGCGGCCCCTATAGCGTCGCGGAGGGCGGTAGTATACAACTAGACGGAAGCAGTAGCAGCAACAATGGAGCGGCGACAGGAGCGTTGAGCTACGCCTGGGACTTGGACAGCGACGGCCAGTATGACAACGCAACTGGTGTCAATCCTACCTTCTCGGCTGCGGATGGCCCTAATAGCGTGACGGTTGGTCTGCAAGTCACGGATGAGGGTGGCCTAACCAGCACCGACAGTGCAGTCATCACCATCAACAACGTGGCCCCCACGGCCAACGCCGGTGGCGATCAGAGCGTCTTCCGCAACCAAACAGTGAACCTCTCTGGTACATGGTCCGACCCGGCAGCCGCGGATGACAACGCCTATACCTGGTCTTGGGATTTGAATGGGGATGGCACGGCCGATGAGGGCGGCAGCGCTAGCTATGGAGAAACGATTGATCGCAGCACCAGCTTCGTGGTTGATGGGGTGGCGAATCTAACCTTCACCGTTACGGATAAGGATGGCGCGAGCCACAGCGATACAGTGCAAATTTCGGTCGTTAATCGGGTACCTGTCGCCAACGGCCAGAACTTGAGTACCGATGAGGATACCGACTTGCCCATTACAGTGAGCGCAACTGACGCAGATGGCGATGCATTGACCTACAGCATCGCTAGCCAGCCAAGTAACGGCACGCTGGGCGGCACGGCACCCAATGTGATCTACACACCGAGCGATGATTTCAATGGCAGCGACTCATTTACCTTCAAAGCGAATGATGGATTGGTCGACTCCAACATTGCCACCATCAACATCACGGTCAATCCGGTCAACGATGCGCCCGTTGCCGCAGCCGATGCCTACACCACAGACGAGGATATAACGCTCACTATCGCTGTTCCTGGCATCTTAGCCAACGACACGGATGTGGATAGCGACCCACTGACGGCTGCCTTGGACAGTGGGCCGAGCAACGGCACGCTGACGCTGAACAGTGATGGTTCCTTCACCTACACACCCAACGCTGGCTTTACAGGAGACGATACCTTCACCTACACAGCCAACGATGGGACTGATAACTCAAACGTGGCCACGGTGACCATTACAGTGAATGCCGCCGCCCCCCCCTTTGCCACCTGCGGCGGCTATGATGTCTTGGAGACAGCTCCCGGCGTCTATGAAGCGCCCGAGTTTGCCGGTATGCTTCATGTCGGTACCAGCGGCTATGACTGGCTGCAAGGCACTGACGGTCCTGACCTGATGCTTGGCTTGGGTGGCCCCGATGACATTTGGGGCAAAGATGGCGACGACATCATCTGTGGCGGTGCTGGTGTGGACATCATTTTGGGTCAACGAGGGAGTGACATCCTCTATGGTGATGATCAGCCCGACTGGCTCATCGGTGGCCCCGGCAACGACATCCTCTACGGGGGCAAAGGGTGGGACGATCTGGAAGGCAATAGTGGTCAGGATATGCTCTACGGCGATGGCGGCTACGATGTACTAGTGGGTGGCTCCGACAGCGATCAACTCTTTGGTGGCACGGGTCCCGATGATCTCTATGGCAATAAGGGCGATGATGACCTGAACGGTGGGGACGGCAATGATTACTGTAAAGGTGGTTCCGGAAACGACACCGTCAATGAATGTGAAGGAGCTTCTGCTGCTAGCCTCTCCGCTGAAGAGAAGGCCGAAGTGCTGGATGGGGAAGCCGTCCGCCGCAGCAACGACGGCGAGAATGGCGAGCACCGAATTGAACGGCGTATCCAAGATCTCTATTTGCCTATGATTACCAGTAGCGGTCAGTAACGGTTAACCTCAGTACCTAATTTCCCAAATATTAATCGGCCTCACGCCAATGCGTGAGGCCGATGCGCGTTAAATTCAAGGCCATTATTGTAGGTACCCACAACATTGTTGTTCAACAGGCTATCCCAGCTCCCGTCGTCGCCCGGATCCGCCCCAAGATGAACCACTACATTTATCCCCTCAACCGCCTGCCAAATTGCCCCGGTGACAAGAACTTTCTTGAGTGATGTCATGAGTCGTTTCGCCCTTTATTGAAATAAATTACCACTACCACTTTCTACATTTTGTCGAGGATCGCTCGCAACGCATCGGCTCGTTTCAATAAAAGATAAGTGGCTTGCGCACTTTGCTCAACTAGACGGTCTTTTGGGCATCCGTAGTAGGTCTCTAACCAGTCTACATCCTCATTAAACGCATGTTCTATCGCCTCCACTTCTAAAGCAAAGATGAGTACTGAACTCATTAAATATGCGTAACGTGTCTGCTCGGGATCCACTAGCCAGCCAGCATCCGTCAAGCCCTGAAGATAGCTATCGAAAGCTAGCGTCTCCAGCCGTTCTGCTTCAGCAATATCTACCTTGAAGTCAAGTAACGTGGCCCATACAAGGCGGCTAATCTCCTCGCCCGGGGCACCATAACCAGATAGTGCCCAATCGAATAAAACGGTGATCTCATTGCCATCTTCATCTTTAAGGGCTGCCATATTACCTGGATGAGCATCAAGGTGACAGAAAGCCCGTGGGTAATCCATAGCCTCAGCAAGAAATTTTTCTCGTTCCGCGACGAGGCGTTCCAACTCTGGAAGGATAGGCGTGGGGAAGGCGCGTGTGAGCATCGGATGTGCCCATATCTTTGGATCGTGTAGGCATCTAATCTCGGCGGCTTTCGATGCACTTTCGAAATCTAATCCACTGGCTGTCAGCCAAGGAAAAGGAGGCACCGACTCGCCGATAAAATAGTGTCCATTAAAGAGGCCCAGATGATAGGCAGCCAAAGCATAGCGTTCAAGCGGCCATCTACCATCATAACAATCTTCGAGATCTTCGAGCCAAATCCAGCGTACTTGGGGGGTCGGCTCCAAAACGCCAAAACAACGTGGGGCACGTAATCCGCTCGTATTGGCTCGATTGTTGAGGGATTGTGGGATACCCGTTGCGTAAAGCAAACTCTCGCGCGGCCAGTACCACAAGCAATCTGGCTCATGGGCAGGGTCATCTGCGCTTTCTGGAGCCATTATCTCTTTCAAGATGAGTGACCAGGCGCGTGACGCAACACCATCGTAACCGATTCCGGAGAAACGAAATACGGAGCGCTGTCCTTGTACGCTCAACGTTGTTGTTTCCCAGCCATCAATCCTTAATGTAGGGCAATCTACCGCAGCCTGCGCCAGCGGGGTAAGCATCTGCCGATCTATTGTTTTAACCAAATTATGTGATGGTCTATTCATACACTTCAACCGATATTTGATGTTTCTATTTCTTTTTGATGAAGACGCTAACCTAGTCCTCTCAAAATGCAACTCCTACAGACCTATATCCTGCGGTTCCGGTCGATACCCAATATCTAGTCCAGCCTAGCAAGAACATCAGCGCTGAGTTTATCGTATTCCCTTGTACTTCTTATACATTGTACTCTAAGTGAAAGTTTAGAAATGGGCACGGTTTGTAACCGCACGGGCACTGAAAATCGATTCATATTTTTTGAAAATGATGCTGTCCGCGACGCTTTCGTAGCTACAAGCATCCAAAGAGCCGAACATCTGGCTCATGCGAATGGTAAGAAACGCTCGGAAGACCCACAGCAAAATGCAGCGGCTACGGTCTGTCCGGAATCTGCTTGCCAGGCCTTCTACCCGAGTGCTTTTCTTAGTAGCAGCGCCTACGATAATGTGACATAATTTCGAGTACGTTGTTTTAGTACGAACGACTAGTTTGCATAGACTGCTTCTCGTAGCCCTTTGATGTATCCGATTGCGTACAATCGCCCGATGGATGAGTAGCCAGCCCGTTCGTTGCTGTCCCCTTCCATGGTCGGCACGTGGTCTGGACGTAAGACGCCGTCAAACCCGATGTCTCGATAGGCCTCCATGCACGCCAACATGTCGGTCTTGCCTTCGTCGTGGAACGTTTCCTGATACTTGGTAACCGTGCCCTGAACATCGCGGAAGTGCACGAATGAGATCTTGTCCTGCTCACCAAATTCACGAATCACTGAGGGCAGATCGTCGGTCATCAGGGTGAAATTACCCTGACACATGGTGATGGTATTAGCTGGGCTGGGTACTAGTTCGAGGAGGCGTCTGTAGTTGTCTACACTGCGCATAATGCGACCCAGACCCCGGATGGGGGAGAGGGGGGGATCGTCCGGATGCATGGACATTTTTACGCCTGCTGCCTCAGCTACGGGAAGGGTCGCGTTCAAGAAATATTCCAGATTTTCCCACAACTGCTCCTCAGAGACTTCGCCGTATTCCGTTAATGGCGCGTCTTTCATTAGATCATGGTCGTATCCGGTCACTAGGGCACCGCCTCGGGATTGGATGGTCGAGGAAGTGCGCAGCCAGTTCATCACCGGCATCCACTCATAGCACCAGACCCCAATGCCCAACTTGCCCATATTGGTAAGCAGGTCGATAGCCGTCTCGATCTCTTCGTCTCGTCCGGGTAGACCCAGTTTGGCTTTCGTCAGAGGTGGACGGCTTTCCAGCACGTCAAACTGAAAACCGGCATCCTCGTAGCCAGTCTTTAGACGCATGAGAGACATATACCCCCAAGGCAGCTCCTCCTTGCTGCGGGCTGTTTCGATCAGGCTCATGTCCATGCCGCCAACAACATAATCCACGCCACTCTGTTTGACCATTTTCCATAGAGATGAAGGGTGGGGGCCAAGGGCCTCTGCAATCTGAATCATTGTTTTCTCCTTTGTGTCTATAAAATTTGGGCCGCTAACGAAATATGCCGCAGCTTCTTTAAGTGGCTTAATCGTCTACCTATCATTGTCGTATACCAATCCGATTTTCTTCCGGATCGCATCCATCGTCTGCATGATGGAGTGCGTTTCATCCAGGGGCATGACATCGCTCTCTAACTGCCCCTGATTCAGGCAGTCCACGACTTCCTGGCTCTCGCACTCAAAACCCTGCTTGTCTGGGAACGGGAAGTCCCGCCGGATCGTCTCCCTTTTCTTGTATCTGTGTAGCTCTGCAGACGTTGCAGCTAGAAACCGGGGAACGGTTATCTTGCCCTCACGGCCGATGATCTCTACGACGACATTGACGGGTGCTCGCACCGATGCAGATAGACTGGCAATGGCAACACTCTCATACCGAAGCAGGTAAAAGGCTTGCTCATCTACCCTAGCCGTTCCAGCCGCGCCATCGCCTCACGGATCGGTGTATTGCTTACATTAAGGTCACGCGCTAACTGATCCAAGTTCAATTTCCGCCCTGGTTCATATTTGCCTTGTAGAATCTGTTCCCTTAGGATCGAGAATTTAATAAAACGTAATAGAAGATCTCTCGGGTACTCGAGATGACAGAACCGAAGTTTTTGGTTTTATTTGATCCTGATTCCTTAGCGTTCGATATACGCGTTCGACCAATGTCCCCGTGTCCATTGCCACAATACCATATCAGTGAATTTTGGTCCGTGTTGCTTATGCAAAAAGCAGGATGAATCATGCATGATGCATGATTTGGATAATACCACATCTGGATACCATGTCAAGATATCCGCCAAGTCCGGTATAGGGTCATTACTCAGGAGCAGGTAGACCAAATTTTGAGAAGCAGGTGTGGCTTCAGGGTCGAGGGTCGAAGCGGCGTAGCTTACTTTCATAGCGAAGGTTTGCGTCTGGCAGTATCTATTTGCTACCCGGGGTGATCTAGACCGCCCCTACAGAACCACCGTTGTTGAATCAACATCGGCTCCGGCTGAAATGAACCTATCCAAATATAGGCTACCCACCCCTGTAGAACAGAGCTTGAGTCATTGATCCCAGTGTCGCATCATCTCGCTCCAAAATTGGAGGAAAGGTCAGTCCTCTGCCATTCGTCCTATCGATGCAGCACACTTTCTAAGAAAATGTGCTAACTCAATTAAAACCCCTCTAACATTAAAGAAATTATCCTTTTGGAGGACAGTATGAATTCAACAATTGAACCCCAGAAACATTTTGTACCAAGTCTCTCGGAACAAAGACGGGACAAAACGTTTCTGAAAGAGTACATTCCCATATCCACAAACCGCAGTAGGGGGTGCAAGAAAATGCGCTGGCTTGCCTTGCTACTCCTTTTACTCCTACTTAGCATTGTGCCCGCGCATCAATCCGCTAGGGCCGATACATCATCGCCGGACGAACTGTTGCACGACGCACTGGAAAAGGCTGAGCAATCAGGCACTTATACCCTTCACACCAGCCTCGACCAAACCCTTACCCCCGAACGCTCCCTCTTTATTGGTGCACAGCCAGAATCAGCACACTTTGAGCTAGAGGGCAAGATTGCCGGTTCGAATCGGGCACGTTTTACCTTGACACCAGGACGTGCAACCTTCCGCATGGCCCAAGCCGAACCGCAGGAGTTTCTGCTCAAAGATGGCGTCGCTTACCTGCGTCAAGGTGAACGCTGGACCCGTACTGACGGCATGCCAGGCCTCACGGGCGTCGATCGGGACAACTTGCTCCTGGTCTCCGCGGCTGAAGAGGTGACCTTGCTTGATGCGCCAGATGCGCCTCCAGGACTCGACGGCCTCTTTGACGACGTGACGAGAGTTGGCTTTGTCTTGCGGTCGGATGCCGTGACAGATGCGCTATTGAGTAATCGCGGCTTGAGTCCCCAAGCATTAACCTTGGCCCGACTTCAAGCGCCCCAGATCAATGGCGAAGGTGAGCTATGGATCGGTCATGACGGCTATCCAGCTCGACTAATTTTGACTCTCCAGTGGGTGCGTGCGGGCGAAGAACACGCCGAGCCTATCCATATCGCCGTCCATAGCGAGACGACCTACAGCGACTTTGGTATGCCCATTAGCACAACAAGCTTCGATCCTTATCGTTACATCGGAACGGGTGAGCCAATTCCCGAAGCGATGGTACTCAACTGGGTGCCGATTGGCATGTCGATGACGGTCTTGCTCTTTTTTGTTCTACTCTACTGTGCCTATCGGGGAGGGCGCGCCGCGCGCCATACCGTTACAGCGCTGTTGCTGTTGGGGCTGCTCATGCCAAGTATGACCTCGGTTGTGGAGGCATCGGGCTTAGGGGCGCACCTGCGCGGTGAAGATACGCAAGCCGAGGCCGATGCATCTGGTGCATTCGAGCAGATGATCAATGAAGTACAGCAGATTGCAACGGTACAAAACTTTGACAATGAAAATCCGGCCAACGAACTCGATTCTCACGGTGATGAAGACGGGGATGGCTTGCCCAATGGCTATGAACTCACTCTGGGCACAAATCCCTTCGCCGAAGACACAGACTTTGATGGTTTGACCGATGCTGAGGAAGTCGAAGGCGTTCCCTGTTTTATTGACTTCCTCAACAAAGAGCGTCTAATTGTCAGCGATCCAGTCAACCCCGACTCCAACCACGACGGTCTTAGCGACGGAGATGAGTATTGGCGAGATCGTTGCTATGATGGCAGCAACAGCGTGGGTAATGTCTGGACCGATGATAATGACAAAGATGGCGTGCCAGATGGACTTGATCTCTCACCTTTCTCCTCATCAGCTAGCCAGGGCACCCATGATGGCGTCGTCCTTGGTGGAGATTGGGATGGGGCCAACTTTGATTTCGAATCACTTGACATGGATCCCGAACCATCTCGCACCCGCATGTACCCCTTCTATGTGGAAGCCCAGGTCCGTCCGCAGCATACCCAATCACTACGCTGGGCGTACAAAAACCTCTATTGGCCCGGTGACGACAAAGGCGCCATTCAGAATACCAGTCCAATCATCCGTGCGCTACACAAATTGATGACGGGTAACGACATTGGGACGAGCGGTAAGCTCACTCTGGTTCCCTTCCTTTCCGTGCAGGTGGTGGAAAGTGATTTGCCCAGCAGCAGTGCCATCGCTGAATATGGTGCCAGCACTAATCGGTCCAAAGACGCCGATGGCGATCCGCTATGGCATGGACGCGAAGCGCTCTATGATCTGGCCCTGCCATTGGTTCCTGTGGAAGAGGGTGGACAGGTCTTTGCCTTCCAGACCAAGATGCTGCATGACCAAAATGGCAGCGACGATCTTCTTCGCCGTTGGCAAGACGTCCGCCTGAAGTGGGCCATCATCGGCGATGTGTTGATGAACAACGAAGAGGGCATTCCCGTTCCGAGTTCCGATGGCGGGTATGGACTCGTCGTCTACGACGAGCCCTTTCATGTGACGGGATTGCAGGTGCAGCGACAAGGTGGGACCTCTGTCCTGGTGGCGGCTCATCTGCCAGAAGACTCCTCCCGCGTTCCCTATGATGACGGTCCCATTGCAGCCCTACGTGCTGGAATGGAGCACAAATTCCTCGGCGGCGAGCTAGGGATGAAGGCAATCAAGGATCGCTTCAATGATCCCAGCAATGTTACCGAAGAAGAACGGTGGGGCATTCCCCATTCAGAGCGCTTCCGGGTTAAGCACGATGTCACGATGAGCTATACCCACCTGGATGCAGCATTGGCCACCACGACCATGACGACGACCAAGGAGCTTCTGAACACAGAATTTGGTGGCTTTGAAAACTTACAGCCAACGTTGCTACTGGCCACGGAACAGCGTACATCAACTGTCAATCTGGATGATGACTGGTCCAGCGACTATCGAACCCTCTCACTCAATACATGTCTCAAGCCGTTGGTGACCAGCCGTTCGGTCAAACTTCAGACCTACAGTTGGGGCTACGATGGTCTTGCCCCTCGTTGGGCGCCTCTCTCCTTGGACGAAGTGATCACAAAGGTCGAGAACGACTATCTTTCTGCGACAGACCCCAATTACGAATTTTTCGATGAGGAACTTAGTATCCTCAAGCTTAGCACAACAGCTTGGTATATCGGCCAGACAGCCGTGATGAGCATCGGCCAGCAGAGCTGGCAGGATATTACCAAGATAGTCTCTGATGCTAAGCTAGCGGTGCACTTCCTGACTGAAGATGGTCTCTTCCCCAAAGAATTCAAGAAGGTAGTCTTCGAGCTACTGAAAATTTGGGAGCAGGGTGGACCAGTCGAGTGGCTCAAGAAGAAGTGGAACCAGATTGTTGGCTACTATGAGCAAGTTGACGGGTTCTTCACAGGCAGCTATGTAGACTATTCACCGGCTGCTTCAAGCGTTACCGCAATTGGAGCAGAAGGTGAAGGTGGCATTAATGATCCGCCCGGCAAGGACGCTGCACCCATTGACAAGAAGATCATGGGGTACACTGAGACTGCCTTAAGTGTTCTAGGCATGCTCGCATCTAAGTTTGGTGGTATCTTCCAGGAGATTGTGGATGTCCTAACCAAGCTGGTGCAGATCTACAAAAAGCTTCGCAAGATTATCGACGTCGTGATGGTGCTCGTCAAAGCAGCCAAGACGGGCGAGAGCATCGCAGATATTACGGCCACTGTAGTTGAAGAAGTGGGCAAGATGTCCAAACCACTCAGTATCGTTGGGCTCATCTTTGCTATCGGCTTCGTCTGGATTATGACGGCTGTCCAACTCAATGACGTCGGGCCTAGCATTGCACTGACACTTGTTGTCAAAGCCATTGTCGAAACCATTCTGCTGGTGGTCCTTTTTGTTGTGGCCACCGTCTATCCTATCGGAACCTTGATCGCCTTGGCCTACGGATTGATCAAGCTCATCGAAGGTTTAATTGGCTTCGTCTTTGACCCGCTCTCTCTCTTACTCGATTGGCTCTTTGGCATCAATGTCCATGAACGTGCCGAAATCTGGGGCGATCCACAGCTCGGCGCTGTCTCGATCAATCCGCGGGAGCCGGGTGGAGGTGTCCTCTCTGGACAACTCTTCCGGGTGGATGTATCCGCTATCACGACTATGCGGACAAAAAATGGCGGTACAAAGAGCGACCTAGAGCAGGCATCGGCACAGATGCATGTGGGGCGCTGGGCAGAAGGCCATGAGTATAGTCTCTGCTCACCCGATCCAGAGACCTACCAACAATATAAAGAGAGCTTGCAGGGCTACTGGTTCAAGGAGTTCCATGCAAAGGATACAGACTGTGTTCACTTCCGTCTTCCTTCAGAGAAGGAGTGGACCTTCTATCCTGGCGGTTCGCTCACTGCAACCCAACCCGAATTGAAGTCCCAAGGCCGCTGGTATCGGGACATACACTCTTCTGCTTGGGTCGATGTCAAGCCATCGGCGGACATCAATGGGCGCATGGTCATCGATGTTTCAATGAATATCGAGATCCCGTATGATCAATGTTCAACAGTTGGCGGCTGCGATCGCTATATTTTCGAAGGCGTCAGTGCGCCAGCCATCATCGATCTTCGACTGGACATTCTACCTGCTTGGCTACCTGGTCTGTGGGAGTGGGATGAAGTAAGAAACTTCGACATAGACGGAGATGGTTTAGTCGGCTATTTCAACCCTGTGAATGGTCAGCCCATTGGTCCAGATGCAAACCTCTGTTCCAATAAACCGGGGGCTAGTACGATTGAAGATTGGGACTCGGACGATGATGGCCTATCAGACAAATTTGAGTTGGAGACCGACGGCTTCGATCCCTGTCAGAAGGACAGCGACGGTGACAAGCTAGAAGATGGCAAAGAGCTACGCATTGGAACCGATCCCAGCGATACAGATACGGATAACGACGGCCTCAGCGACTATGATGAGGTTGCCCGCCATAGCAGCTCGGGCCATCTGGTTGCGCCCTGGACCATCGATCTGAAGGGGCAATATCCTGGTCACACCAACCCACCTGCCTTCCCCAATCCGCTTCAGAGCAACCGGGACGGCGATCATCGAAAAGATGGCCAAGAGAAGAAGAAGCTGACCAGCCCCAACGCCTTCAATGCAATTCCAATAGGTGAACCACTCAATCTCTCCATCGGCCAGAGCCTACAACCCGGTGGTGGCACAAAAATCACCATCAACACTGGGCTTTGGGAAAATGATGAGGTGGCGGCCATCAACGCATCGCTCACCGTAAGCATGCCGGTTGCCCTCAACGATCTCAGCAAAACTGGGGTGGTGAAACCACTATCCATCTGGTCTGAGTTCAATCAAGTGACTGAGCAATCAACGGGCAATCCGAATGTCCATCGCTGGACACTATCACCCCTCTTCTTGAACCGCTATGCGCAGGTTACACTAGCTGGGACGCCGGTGCTGCCGAGTCAGCCAGTGAGCATCACTGCCAGCCTTGAGTACAATGTAGGAACCACTGTGCAAACCTCAAGGGCCGAAGTACCGCTACTGGTAAACGCGGGAGGTCCGGAAGTAACAATCGTTGGCGTCAGTGGTGGTGTAATTCTGGAGGAGGTCCAGGCCGCCAGCGCTGGTGGCGTCGCCTTCTATGCCCAAGCCAATAGCCCTGTTGTAGTCCAAGGAACTGCGGCTGATCCCCAACGAGTGAAGCAGGTTTATGCCTGTCTTGTTTCGAGTGGCAGTTGCAGCGATGGTGACTGGAAGCTAGCCAATGGGCGCAATACTTGGAGCTATAGCTTCACGCCGTCTGCCGATGGTACCTATGTCGCCCATGCTTACGGCATTGACACCTATGGCCTCAGCGGCCCAACAGCCACCGCCAATCTTGGGATCGACCGCACCAAGCCGAACGCCATCAGCCTGGATCTAAGTGGAACCGTCTACCTTTCAACCAATAACAACACAACCGACAGCACCGCTCCTGGCCTGCCAGTCGTCACAATCAGCGGTCAGGCCAGTGACGCCACCGGTCCTGCCTTTGTCTCTGGTGTAGACAAGATTGGTGTCTCTGTAGATGGAAGCCGTGAATTGCATATGGCCGATGTCGAGATGCCTGGTGCCCCGTCCAGTCGCTTTAACTTTGATTGGTCGCCGCCCCTGGCAGGGTTCGGCCGTGCGCAACGACTTTCCAAGTATATTGCAGATGAAGGGAATCAGAACCTGGAAAGGGCTTACAACCTTGTCTTTGGTGTACAGGACGCGGCAGGCAATGCGAGCGACGCGACGGCAACCTTGAATATCGTTATCGATGATACGCCTCCGGTGGTTCGCCTTGAGCCGCCACAGATAAGCGACATAGGCATCAAGCTCTCTGGTCTGGCAGACGACACAGCTTCAATCCTGGATCGACAGCCAACGGACCCATTTAGCCCAACGTTGACGACCGCGGAGAGCGACACGCAACTGACGCTGCTCCGAAATGGCAAATCGATCATCGTACCCGATGTAAACGGTGATACGATCGACGACCTGCTGCTCCTGGTTCCGCCGACGAGTGCAAGTCGTACTGAACCGTTCCGTGCAGGTCTCTTCTTTGGGCGTCCGGGTGGCTTTGCCGCAGCATTGACGCTCAATGAGGCAGATGTACAACTTGTTGGCGAACTGCCTGTGGATCTCTTCGACTTCCCACCAGACGGTGCCGGTCTGGGCGACGTAAATGGCGATGGCGTGGGAGATCTACTGCTAGGCGACCCCAGTGGACAATCGGGTGCCGGTATCGCCTATGTGGTACTAGGGCAACGCGATGCATGGCCCGCTACGATCAATCTAGCTGATGCAGATTGGCGCATCACGCAACGAAGCACGCTTGGCTTTGGTGGGAGTGTCTCTCCAGCAGGTGATGTGAATGGCGATGGTCTCGTAGACTTTTTGGTCGGTGCAGCAAGCACGGGACGCACGATCGGTCCTGTTTGGCTCTATATGGGACAAGAAACAGCACCGAAGGAACCTGTCGCTCATCATACCTTCGTCTCTCCATCCGGTGCGTCAACTTTGCCACCAAAGCTGGCTGGCTTGGGCGACACAGATGGAGACGGTCTCTCTGACTTCCTCATTGCCGCAGAGAATGCACCAGTCGCCTTCGTGCGAGGCCGTCCCGATGCTGAATGGACCAACGATCTAGTCAACCTTGGTAACATAGCCGATGCGCTAATCGACGGGCAAGGGAATCAGCAGACCGTTGCGCCCGCAGGCGACGTCAACGGTGATGGGTTGGCCGATGCACTGATCGGTGATCCTGACGCCACACCTTCAGCCGTCTACCTTCTGTACGGTCGACGATTGGTGGATGCTCTAGACAAGGCACCTGTTGTGACAGCCATTGATGATGCAACTGACGCATCGTTTGTGCAGGCTGTGGGCGTTCCTTCGACCCAGGTCGGCGCAGGGTTGACAACCTTGGGTGATGTCGATGGAGATGGTCAAGACGACTTTGCCTTTGGCGAACCAGGCAATGGACGTGGGGCTAGCCGGGCCGCAATCGTACTCACTAGACAAACGGTGCTCCAGCACAACCTTCCTGTACCGAGCGCCACCTATCTCATCTCTGGCACAGGACGTAGCCTGAACTTTGGGTCGCTGCTTTCGAGCGGTGACGTGACGGGCGATCATCTGCCCGATCTGCTCGGAACGGCTCTGAGCGAGCAGAAAGCGCACCTCTTCCGCGGTCGCTTCGACCCAGGACGTGTGGCTGGTGTTGAGCAGGTCGAAATCGGTCTCTTTGGGCCAATGAGTGACTACACAGCACCACCGACGAGCACCATTCCGACGAACTGGCAGACTGTTTCATTGAATGGCGAATGGCACGGCATCCGCACCTGGAACGGTCAGTTGACCGCACCCAGTAACGGTGACTATCGCCTCTACGCACGAGCGACAGATCGAGCAGGCAATGTCTCCCCTGATTTGTATATGGGCATTGTACACGTGCAACCTGCGCCAACGCCGTTTGCGAATGCAGATGTCTCGATGGATAAACTTGTCTTAACGGATAAGACAGACCTGACCCTTGGTGGCGCATTTGCCAATGAACTGCCTCAATATCTGCGTGCCTGGAACGGCCACAGTTGGAAACGCTTGCCGCCAGTGGTCGGAAACTGGCAATGGAACTCTGAGATTCCGCTGCATGATTTCTATACCGAGGTCTATCGGGTTGTGGGTCGAGATGCCTTTGGCGCAACGGCTCACGCCAGCCAAGCACAGCGGGTTGATACGCTTGTGGAGGCGCCTGTCCTTTCAGCTGATCTGCCCATTTATGCTTGGCATACGGATGCTGCACCAACGCTGAATCTGACATGGTCAACGCCAGAAGACACCAGCGGCATTGTTGAGCAGTGGGCAACCATTGATACAGACAGTCAGTCGGTTTCCACAGCACCAGCCAAAGAGAACCAGTTGACTCAGACCCTTGAGCAGCCCGGCGTCTACTGGGCACATGTGCGGGTCCAAGATGAGGCTGGCAACCTGGCCATCGCTCGCAGTGGCCCATTCCTCTTCAATCGGAGCAGCACACCTTCCGTCATTCTGCCAGATGGCCTGCTGGATCGGAATGGTGGCGAATATCCAACGGGCACCTTGCTCAACTATGATCCCTATGCCAGCAACAAATCGGCCGCTCTTTGGGGGACGTGGAATAGCGAACAACTCTTCCTAGGCATCCCAGGTCGCCCTTGGGGCGATGGAAATCAGTTGGCACTCTATCTGGATACGCAGGGTGGTGGTCTGAACAGTAGCTTGTCACTCTTTGGCAGTAGCCATACATTGCCATTCGACGCAGATTATGCGCTAGTCGTCGGCGGTTCACCGGAGCAACCCGTGAGTCTCTATCAGGCGTCTGGTAACTGGACTATGGTCTCCGATCCGCAGAGCTTTGCGGTACAAGGAACGGATACAGAGATCGTGCTAGATCGGAATGAGATCGGAGCGACCGGTTCAGTTAGGTTACTGGCGTATGGTGAGGATGAAGAGGGTGTCTGGATGGTGCTACCCGGCGGTGCACGAGCCGATGTAACCTCTCCCATGACGGGAAGCCTCACGTTTGGAGAGGGCCTCTCGTGGGCGTCGCTATCAGATGGTGCGCAACCGGGCGCAGGTCAAGCACAGGTAATCGCCCCTGTTGTCACGCTTCTACCGGCCTTACGCAATTCGTTGATTGCAGGAGAATCGACCACCTTCCAACTCACCATCCACAACCCTGACGTGGGTGACTATGTCAATGAGCCAATCTCACTCACCGTTGATTCGATGATGACGTTACAGACCATTGATGGTGCCCAGTGTAGCAGTTGTCCCGCAGGTGTAGATGAATGGGAATTGTTGGCCGATGTCGCCGCAGGTGAGACACAGACGGTCACAATCCAAGCACAGATGCAGGGGAATGGTCAGAATGGCATCCATCCTGTGGCCGTGCGGGCACGATTGAAGAATAGTGGTCTGTTAAGAAAACCGCAAGCGGCAACACGTAGTGAGTATGTTCTGGACCAAGGCCAGGCAGTCATGAGGATCTCGGGTGGAGAGACTCAATATCGCCAAGCCGGGCAAAGTGTCTTTACGGTGCTTCCGTCATTGTCCAGGACGGCTCTTCATCGCTGCTTCTCACAGGTAGAAGTCAACACTGGCGGTGGTTGGAAGGTTGCTTGTGGGTTTGGCGACTGCTTCAACATCGAAGCCTTTGTCAATGCCACAAACGATCAGGAGTGGCAGGTGCGGACAGTCAGCGAAGATGGACGCAAATCCGAAATGCACAAGGTACGCGTGGTCGAAGATAGCATTGCGCCATCGGTCGAGATATCGCCGACGCTTGTCTTCTCCGGTAGTCGCGGGGCTTTGACCGGGCTTGCTTGGGATACCTTCCCCACAACCCGGGCACCAGAACGAGTCGAAGTGAGTCTTGATGGAGGTCCATTCCAGTCTGTATTGGTGAGCAAGCAGCCTGTCGCGCTGCAGCGTGGAGCGGTCAATGCGGCGTCCACATTGATAAACACGACGGGAGCCACTTGGCGTATGCCCTTAGAGATCTCCCGGGCAGATGGCCGAAAGGTGGAAGTCGTGGCCCGTGCAGTTGACGAGGCTGGCAATGTGGGTTCTGAGTCGGAGCCAGTCTTCATTACGCTTGATACGGTCGGCCCAAGCCTAAGCGTCTCTTTGGACGGTGATATTCTCAAAGGCGAGGTCTCGGATGGTTCTGGGGTCGCCTCGCTGATGGTCAGTCTGGATGGTGGGGCACACTACCAACCCGTTCAAGTTGATGGTGGAACCTTTAGCTTTAACCTTGCCGACTGGAACAGCGGCTCCCAGCAGACGCTTGGCCTGATACGAGCCACCGACATCTATGGCAATGCACGGAGCACAACGTTCCCTCTGATGCGGGTGTTGGAGCCTGAACAGCTCTTGTATCTGCCGTTGATTTCACACAATCCATTCCAGCAACAGGTTGTTTCTTCGTCGGCAGAGAAGGAGGTCACTTCGACTTTGTCGGTTAAAGGGACCGATTTCTCGGAGGTGATTTATATGCCCGTTGTGAGGCAGTAGATAGGTCCCAGGTAACCTGGATTTGCGTTCTGCCCCAAAACCACAGAACTTGTTGACGTAAAAAAGAATTTCCTGCTTATCATCCATTGAGACTGTCGAATGGGACGATAGGCAGGAAATTCTTTTCTCTTAAAGACTAGTCATAGTCGGACATAAAACTGAATTTGCGCTTTTATTGACAAAAACCTATCTTCAATACTACTATAGTGAAGTTTTATAACTTCAGATAATACTGGAGGAGATCGAATAGTATACTGAGCGGCACCATAAAATAGCACTTTTTGGTAGAATAAGCATATTATAATGTGCTGCTGTGGAGTATATATATTATCGTTTTTAAGCCTTGAATTCCGTTAAAAAAATGCTGTGCCAATGAGTAGTTGGCAGTAGGAAGGTGTAGTTTCAAGTGAGATATTGTGAATAGAGAAAATTTAGCCCCAATTGCTCCCCGCACGCTCAAAGAAAATGTAATTGATGTTATTCGGCAATCGATTATCGACGGCGATCTAGCACCAGGATCTGAGTTGAACCAAGCGCAGATAGCAGAAAAATTGGGTGTTTCGCGTGGACCTGTCCGCGAAGCGCTAGGTCGATTAGAACAAGAAGGCCTGATTCGGGTCACCGCGTACAAGCGGGTCTTCATCACACCACTAGATCGTCGTTATGTAGAAGAGCTCTACTCTGTACGGGCCGCGTTAGAGACAATGGCATTAGAGCGAAGTATTGACCGAGTTACGCCGGAAAATCTGGAAAAGTTGGAACAGATTGTCGATGAAATGCGCACAGCGGCTCGTAACAACGAAGAACAGCGTTTGGTCAACCTTGATCTGTCTTTCCATGAACAGATCGTCACAATGGCCGATCATAACCTGGCAATGACTTTATGGCAGCGGCTGACAGTGGGCGTCAAGCGTTGCATCCGTACCCAACATAGCAGCTATACCTTTTTGGATGAGGTTGTGGGGACCCATCCTACCATTGTGACAGCGATTGCTGACCGGGATAAAATAGCAGCCACGCAAATCCTGCGTGAACATATTACCGAATCAGCCGAAACGATCATTCGTGGCTGGGAAATGAATGGTCAATTGGGTGAGTTTGGCTATCAAAACGGAAGTCATCACGCCAATGGTTTTGGCTCTATCAACTGATACAATGCCACCTCGTCAATTTAAGTCCATTACAAGAGAATAAGTTTCTTTGGTAATATTGATGGGTAAATAATGGGTTTGTATTTCAATCCTGTCAGTTATATTGCAGAGAAATCTGTTAACAGTTGACAGTTGACAAAAAGCTGGTTTAGGGAATATGATCAGTTTGTAGAGCGTAGCTTCTTCAAACGACCTTCACAGCTCAACAGAATAACAGACAATTACCTATGACACCCACCATCCGCCACCTTTCCCTTGACCACTACTTGAACTATGTAGAACTGACTGAGTTGTTAACCGACTTAGCCGCCGCTTTCCCAAAGCTTACCCAATTACATAACATTGGCACGAGCCACCGTGGACGTACCATCTGGCTGCTTGAAATCCATAATCCAGAGACTGGCCCGGCAGACGAGAAGCCAGGTTACTATATTGATGCCAACATCCATGCTGAAGAGATCAGTGGCACGTCGGTCGTTGTTCACACTGCTTGGACGTTGCTCAGTCAATATGGGCAAGATCCACTTGTGACACGCCTTGTAGATGAGCAGGTCTTCTATCTGGTTCCGCGGGTCAACCCTGACGGTGCTGAAATCGTTCAGACGATGCCGTTTTATGAGTGGATTGGCAATGGCCGCTATTTGCCAGGAGAAGAACAGTTTGGGGCTGGGCTTCACTACGCTGATATAAATGGCGATGGCGAGATTCTCGATATGCGCTTGCGCGATGACGCCGGCGAGTGGAAAATCAGCGAGCAAGATCAGCGCCTGATGCTTCCCCGTGATCCAGATGAGGTTGGTGGCGACTACTATCGGGTTGTGCCAGAAGGGCGGCTGATCGATTGGCAGGGGGGCGACTTTGTCATTCCCAATCCTCAAGATGGGAACCTAAATCGCAACTATCCGTCCAACTGGGTGCCAGAAAGCCAGCAATATGGTTCTGGTGAACATCCATTGAGCGAACCCGAAATTGCTGCGGTTGTGCGCTGGATTCTAGACCATCCCAACATCGCCGGAATGCAATGTTACCATACCCACAGCGGCGTCATCTTGCGTCCGTGGCTCACCTATCCGGATTCTCACTTCAAGGGCAGCGATAAGCTTCTTTATGAGATGATTGGCGAGATGGGTGTGGAAGAGACTGGCTATCCCCTTATCTCTGTCTATAACGACTTTACGCCAGATAAAAATCTAAAACGATTTGGCTCATCCATCGATTGGACCTTTGGCGCATTGGGGATCCCGACCTTCAGCACCGAGTTGTGGGATGTCTTCAAAGAAGCTGGTATTGAGCGCGAGGATTTCTATCCGCTGCGTCATTTTAGCGAGGAAGATCAACTCAAACTGTTGCGTTGGCAGGACGATAAGCTAGACGGTCAGGGCTTCAAACCGTGGATTCCCTTTGATCACCCTCAGCTTGGGCCGGTAGAAATCGGTGGTTGGCGACGTATGTACACATTCCGCAATCCGCCACCCGAGCACTATTTGGCAGAGATGGCCCGAACCAACTGTCGCTTTACCCTGCGCCATGCGGCCTGTGCCCCCCGCTTGCGTGGCCGCAACCTGACCGTAGAAAAGCTTGCCGAGAGCCTCTACCAGATCCGTCTGGTCATCGATAACATGGGCTTTTTGGCGACCAATCTAAGTGACCAAGCCCTGGCCATGCAGGAAGCTGTTCCTGTCCAAGTTACGTTGAACAGTGAGAGTGAGCTTCTTTTTGTTGACGGACAGCCAACCCAAGAGATTGGCCATTTGGCTGGGCGACTAGGGCGAAATATGGCCTACACCCGTTTTTACGATTGGCCCGCTTCCAATCAGGCCGTTTCCTGGACGGTACGTCTTACAGAAACCTCCGCCCAGACCTTGACCATTCGGGCAGGCTGTTCGCGTTCGGGTTTCGTGACGATTCAGATCGAGGTAGAGCCAGACGGCTCTTTTACCGCCATTCCACCAAGTGCCACCTCCGATAGGAGTGAATCCCAGTGACGGCCGCAGACCATAGCTCAGTTAGCCTACCTCAAGCCCATTACCAGGAGCGCCTTGCTCGGATCCAACAGTACTTGGCAGAGCAAGGGCTAGACGGTCTGCTCCTGCTTAATGCAGCCAACATCATGTGGGCAATCGGTTTTTTCCATATCCCCAATGAGCGCCCGTTAGGTCTCTATATTGCCGTCCGTGGTGAGCCAATTCTTTTTGCCCCATTTTTGGAGAAAGAGAATGCCGAGGCGAATGGCATTGCAAGTGTACAGACCTATTGGGAATTCCCAGGCAAAGTACCGCCAGAAGTCTGGATGCTTCAGCAGATTAGCGGCCAACGCATTGGAATAGATGGGGTTGGGCATGGTCGATTTCTGGAGATGCAGGCCATCAAGCCGCGTCTCTGTCTTGATGGTTCCGTGACCCAGTTGCGCTATATAAAGAGCGCAGAAGAATTGGCTCTGATTCAACAGGCCGCTAACTACGCGGACTATGGTTTGGAGGTTGCCAAAGAGGCTGTTGCCGAGCGCCTCCACAAAGGCATTACCGAACAGGAAGTTGTGCAGGAGGTCCAGAGCGAGACCACCACCAAAATGCGGCGGGAGTTAGACGATCTGGTCAATTTTTATCGCGGTGCTGTTGTGCTCACGGCCCATACGGGCGCACGCGCTGCTTTACCCCACGGGCAACCCGGTCCTATCCAGATCCAGCCAGGCGATACCTTGATCGTCGGCATCGGAGCCAAGGTAGGCGGTTATCTTGCCGAAAGCGGCTGCACCTTTATCATTGGCGAACCCAAGCCCGATCAAATGAAATGCCTAGAGGCGACCTGGGCATGTGATCAAGCAGCAGTGGATGCTCTGATTCCGGGCAACAGCTGTACTTCAGTCAATGACGCAGCACTGGCCGTGCTGCGCGATGCTGGTTACGGTGATTATATCCGTCATCGAATTGGGCATGGCATGGGCATTGAAGGTCATGAACCCCCCTGGCTATCCGATGGAGATGAGACCTTATTGGAGCCTATGATGGTCTTTTCCAATGAACCAGGCATTTACCGTCCGGGTATCGATGGCTACCGCATCATAGACAGCATGGTGGTGACGGCAGAGGGTGGTCAGCGTTTAAGCCGATATTTGAGTGAACATGGCCCAGATGATCGGGTTATATCCATCTAAAGCTTGCGGCAGATAGAGAACTAAATCGTCAATAAAAGGATCATGATCGACTTGGCCAAGCTTGTGTCCGAATCATAGATAGATCAATATCTCTATTGTTCCAGATACCAGCCAAAGCAAAAAAATCAGCGTTCGAATCTTCCTGATTTGTTTCTTCTGTATCTGCCTCGACTCTATCTATTTCGACCGTGTCTATTCGCACAGATTTCACAAAATCAAGCGCGTTGAGTAAAGAAGAGAGCAGCTTCACTTTCTCTTTATTTTCGATAAAAATGGTGATCTGTTTCATAAAATTGATTATCTCCAATCTACTTTTATACCTTATCAAACTATTATACCAGCTTTTAGGGAGACCTGATTAAGCGTCTTATTCGTAGAGGGAACCTATGTCAATAATCCACCCCGACCTTCAATCCGTCTTCGACTGGATCGATGCCCACCGAGACGAAGCCATTGGTGACCTCCAGCGTCTTGTACAACAGCCGAGCGTTAGCGCACAGAACGTGGGCCTCGAAGAGTGTGCACAGTTGGTTGTCGAGATGATGCACAGTGACGGGCTAGACGCCACCGCTCACCCGATTGAGGGTGGTCCGCCCTGCATCATTGGACATGTGCCCAGTCAGTCGAGAGGCAAGACGCTGTTAGCCTACTCCCATTACGACGTTCAGCCTATAGAACCGGTCGATAAATGGACAAATCCGCCCTATAGCGCGGCCATTGTCGATGGCCGATTATGGGGCCGCGGTGCCACCGACAACAAGTCTGGCGTCATGGCCTTCATCAAAGGAGCCAAAGCATGGCTGCAAAGTCGGGGTGATCTACCTGTCGGGGTTAAGTTCATCATCGAAGGAGAGGAAGAGATCGGCTCCATTAACCTAGGGCCGTTTATCGAGGCGAACCCTGAGCTTGTACGCGCCGACGCGATGCACTGTCTAGACGGCGGTGTCCACCCCAGCGCAATGGTTCCTGACATCGACCTGGGGCTAAAGAGTGTCCTCTTCATCGAATTGGTCGCACGAGGTGCCAATGCTGATATCCACAGCTTGAATGCACCTCTTCTTCCCCAGCCCGCGTGGGAATTGGTGCGTGCGCTCAACACATTGGTGGATGACCAGCGCCGAATCCTGATCGATGGCTGGTACGATGGCCTATGGGAGCTAGGGGATGAAGAAATGGAGCAACTTGAAGCCAATGCCCAACGGCTGGATATGAATACCTTGAAAGAAGAATGGGGCATTGACGAATTTGCTCTGGGGCGTGGAGGCGTAGAGGCGCTCAAAGCCCGTGCTTACGAGCCAACCTGCAATATCGTGGGGTTAACCAGTGGCTATCAGGGGCCCGGCAGCAAGACAATTGTTCCCAACGAGGCTCGGGCCAAGTTAGACATGCGCCTACCACCGCTGATTGATCCAGAAAAGGCTGTCTCCCGGCTGCGCAAACATCTCGTGGAGCATGGATTTGGTCATATTGAGGTGAACGTTATGGGCGGCATTCCAGAACCACCCTACAAGATTAGCGTCAAAGAGGAGATTAGTCAGGCCATCATCAAAGCCGCCGAAACGGTCTTTGGCGAGCCACCGGTGGTCAATGGTGTCAGCGCTGAGGGTACCATACTGAAGCACATTTGGATGCCAACCGTTCTTACTGGATTTGCCCAGCCAGATTGCAATCTTCATGCCCCTGATGAAAGCATCGACCTGGAGCATTATATCAAAGGCATTAAATACGCTGCTGCGATCATGTGGGAATATGGACAGATGGGATAGACAAAGTTGGTTATAGATGAACTTCATAAATTTCACTAGATTTATGGAGTCGTATTCCTTTAGCGCAAAATATCAGGTATAGCTTAAACAAATTATAGGTGTCCGCAATGCAAGACATTTACAGCTGGATCGATGCCCGTCAAGAGGAACTAGTAGCCGAATTACAGACATTGCTCCAACAACCCAGCATCAGCGCCCAAAAGATCGGTCAGGATGAGTGTGCGGAACTCTTGGTCGGCCAAATGATCGCAGACGGCCTGTCGAACACGCGGCGGATTTCCGTTCCGGGTGGGCCGGATCTGGTCTACGCCACCGAGCAGGCCACCGACCCCAACGCCAAAACGCTGCTCTGCTACAGTCACTATGATGTTCAGCCGCCAGAACCGTTGGAAAAGTGGATCGATCCCCCCTTTAGCGCAGCCATTCGAGATGGCGTTATCTACGCCCGTGGTGCGACTGACAACAAGTCCGGCGCGCTGGCCTTTGTACGCGCTGCCCAGGCATTCCGCGAGGTGCGAGGGGGGAGTCCCGTCAACTTAACCTTTCTCATTGAAGGCGAAGAGGAGGTGGGCAGTCCTCATTTGGCACCATGGGTAGAGCAGAACAGAGAACTCTGCCAGTGCGATGCCAGCATCGGCCTGGACGGGGGCGTCAATCGCACCTCGTTTAAGCCAGAAATCCATCTGGGCATCAAAGCGATCCTGGCTGTGGAACTGCGCGTCAAGAGCCACGGCATCGACTTCTGGAGTGGGCGTGCCCAATTGATGAAGGCCCAAAGCGCGTCGTGGCGGCTGGTCCACTGCCTGGGTAGCATCTTTGACCAGAATGGACGCATCCTCATCGATGGCTGGTATGACGAACTCATTCCCCCCGATGAGGATGATCTCTACTATCTGCGCGAAGAGCTAAAATTTTTTGATCGGGCTGAACTAGCGCGCCAATTTGGCCTCACCAAGGACTTCCCTTTCGATGATGATGTAGAACTACTCAAGGCCATTCACTATGGTGCATCGTGCAACATCGCCGGTCTAAATGCTGGGTATACGGGCGCAGGGATGAAGACAATTGTGCCGATGGACGCAATGGCCAAGATGGACTTTCGCTGTCCCCCTAAGTTAGAGCCAGCGGATCAGCTCAAGAAGCTACAGGCGCATCTAGACAAACATGGCTTTGACGACATCGAAATCGTCACCCATACAGTGCGGGCCAATCCATACAAGACGCCCGTTAGCGAGGCCATCAGTCAAGCCGTGATCCATGCTGCGGACCAGATTTGGGGAGAGCAACCGGTGGTGATGGGTGTCAGCATCCAGGGCATCATCATGATCCATGTTCCTCATCCGGCTGTGTTGAGCGGCTTTGGTGCTGCGGAGAATAATTTGCATGCCCCTAATGAAAACATGCCCATCGACCGCTATTTACAAGGCATCAAATTTGCAGCGACGATCTTTCAGGAATTTGCGGACCGCGCCAGTTAAAGTTATAAGTTCGTGCGGTATAATTTGTGCATGAGGAAACCCAATGGACCTATCATTTTTACCAGATGAAGCGACACCTGATTTTGAAGCCGGGCTACGTCTGGGCGCCGAGTTGGGACTACGCTATGCTGAAGTTCGGCTTGTTGACGGCGTCAATGTGCTGGATCTGACCGATGACCAGATTCAGCGGGCGCGGCAGTTGCTGGACAGCTATGGGATGGCCGTCTCTGCCATTGCGACGCCATTTTTCAAGTGTGCAATTCCTGGCCGCGAGCCACAGTTAGCGGGGCCGTTACATGGGGCGAAGGAGTTGAGCTATGACGATCATCTTGATCTATTGGCCCGGGGTATTGAAATCGCCCAAGCGTTTGATGCACCTTCTATGCGCATTTTCTCCTTTTGGAAGGAAGAAGGTGTCGATTTTTGGCCCGCTGTAGAAGAAGCCGTGGCCGTCACTTTGGAGAGCGCCGATGGTAGCGGCGTCATGCCCTGTTTGGAGAATGAGGGAGCTTGTTGTATCGGGACATCGGCAGACATGGCCGAAGCAGCACAGCGATTGACCAATACCAATCTGAAATTTATCTGGGATCCAGGCAATTCATCCTATTGTGGAATGCCACCTCGTGCTGAAGACTTTGCGCACTTTGCCAACCGCATCGCACTTGTCCATCTAAAGGATGTTGCATACAATCATGATTCTGGCGAACCCCAATCCAAACTCATCGGGGAGGGGGATACAGACTTCCACGCTGAACTTCAGCGGCTGGCCGCGGCAGGCTACGATGGTCGATTGACCTTGGAGCCGCATCACTGTCCGGGAGGCGATTGTGTTGCTGGGATGCGGGCGTCTGTCGAGGCGATCCGAGGAATTGCAGCAGAGGTGAACAGACCATTTTCGTGATGGCACGGATAAGGAGCCTTGCTCCCCGATGGGCTTAATGGCAGAAAGCAAACAATGAATAGACCAGATCCCACCAAAAAATTCGTCGGCATCCAAATCAGCCCGATCAGTTTTATCGATGAGGGGGTCGACACTGTACTCGAAACCCTCACAGATCGGGTTGGTGTCAATGTATTGATGATCGGTACGGTCTCCTGGCTGGGTTTGAAGGCTGGTCGCAGTATCTCACATGAACTGGATGGTTGGCCCGATCATGGTGTACCGGAGCCGCTGACCATGAAGGGTGGCGCTTACTTTGAACCCCACGAAGAATATTACGCCAACACCATGATCAAGGATTTTCGCGCCAAAGATCCTGAAATGGAGGGCGTGGATGTGCTAGAGATGGTCATTCCAGCGGCGAGGGAGCGGGGCATGAAGATTATGCCCGAGTTGATGGAACCCCTCTTTAAGTATGCAGGACATGGCTCGGCCAACAATGTAGATATCCCCAATTTACCTCAATGTTTAGAAATTGATGCCTTTGGTCGCCACGGAGCCGAACCCTGCACCAACAATCCAGACTACCGTCGCTGGTGGCACGCCATGGTTGAGGATCAGTGCCGCAGTTACGATCTTGATGGCATCATGTGGTGCAATGAACGACGCAGCCCGCTCGACCAGATGATCTACGGCCAAGCACCAGCCTGCTTCTGCGAGCATTGTCGTACCTTGGCCATGCAGCGTGGGCTGGACGTGGAACCAATTCGCAAAGCCTTTTTAGAGGTCTTTCACTTCTTCGAGCAGGCCCGAGATGGTGTTGAATTTGTGGATGGCGCCATGATCGAATTTATGCGCGTGCTCCTTTACAATCCAGAGGTTCTGCTTTGGGAGCGCTTCTGGCTCGAGCGCAACAAGGATCTGGATCGAGAACTCTATGGGCAAGTCAAGTGGATCGATCCGAACTTGGAGTTTGGTCTCAACGTTTGGAATCGCAACCATTTCAACATGTTTCGCAAAGCCCAGTGGCCTTGGGCCGAACAGACCCGCTATGCCGATTGGGTCAAGCCGATCACGTACCAGCACCAATCGGGTGACATCTACTTCCGCGAGATGAGCGAGTTTCATCAATCGTTCTTGCGCGACTTTACACCCCAAGAGATGACACCGATTATGTATAAGATGCTGGGATTACATGAAGCGCCGTGGGATGAAGTTGTACAGGCTGGGCTCGATCCCGATACCTATGTCTACGGGCAGTGTGCTGATGCAGTGCGAGGGGTGGCGGGCAAGGTGCCTGTTTACATGGGCATTGGCATCGATGCACCACGCACTCGCGCCGATCAAGCTGTCTGTACACCGGATATCGCTTACCGCAGCGTGTTGGCCACTTACCGTGCAGGAGGGGAAGGAGTTATCTTTGCGCCCAACTATGCGAGTATGCAGTTGACGAATTTGGATGGGGCGGCGAGAGCGCTTGAGGAGTTGGGGTTGAAATAGGGTAGAGACGTTAGTCTTTCTGAGAAAAGTCTTCTAGGGAAATGGCTTTGGTCAAGTCCTCAGGTGAGGCAATCCGTTTCAGCCAAGAGATCTGATCGAAGTCGCGATCATAGCTGGCGATAGTGGGAATTTGTTGCTCCCGACAGATGATGGCGATCAGGGCATCGTGAAAGTTTAGTTCACCATTTGTAGAACGCATAAGTGTAAGAATATCCGTATAGAACGCAGGTACTTGCGGCAGAAACCAATTGATGTCAGATTGTGGAGCATATGCATCCAGTCTTTCAAATAAAGGCTCAATTTCATCCATACGACCTTGCTCTGTGAGGCGACGTAAAACTGTACTCACAGATTCTGCAATCACGCAGTCCAGATATATCAATTCTGTATCGGTTGCTTGGATTGCTGAAAAAAAGGTAGTCGTATGGGAATGCCAGTGATCGTTTGGGTTGAGTAAACCGATCAGTACAGATGAATCAATTACAATTTTCATGTTGAAAGCTAAACTCAGTGAACTTTAGAGACTTTTTGGCAAAAATCAAATTAAACATCGTCAAAATAGGCTTCAGAATCTAGCAAGGCATTCCCCTCATAGCCGGTTGGAAGTGCGCCTGCCAACTTCATTACTTGTGAAGCTGGTACGGTAACAATCTTCATTGGCGTTGGCGGTTTTTCGAAGAGTAGCTCTTGTGGCTCTTTCTGTTGCAAGAACAGAGCAAACTGCTGAATTATTCTGAGTGATTCCAAGGGGAGTTGTTCAACAATATCATGAATATTCTTTTGAATAGATTCGATTTGCATTTCCTGCGAATAGGATGTTGGAGCGGTATTTAACATAATTCGTCCTTATTATTCATAGTACACATTAAAGATCATCGCATAAAGCTTCACTATTGAGCAATGCATCCTCTTCATAGCCAAACCCATCCTTTTCTAGAGCCTCTGTTAATTTGAGAAATTGGGCTGGCGATACACCAATTATAGGATACTGTTACAACAATATACTCGCACGATTAGCGACTTTACATCTATTTTACATCAAACCAGAAGGAATGGAAACCCCAATTTTAGCCAATAATAACTTTGGGAGGATACAGAATATTCGAATCAGCCGTCCGGCAGAACCCGAAAAAAGGAAAACGATTGGTATGACTGTAAGTGCAAACATTTTACCACTAATCGCCGCCAAGGCGAATCGGATCTTCAAGATCGATGACGCCTACCGCGCAAAAATGAGCAAAATCGCCGCGGGCCGCTCCGACGTAATTGCTTTGGGCAGCGGCGATCCTGACTTTCACACGCCACAGCACATCGTTGAGGCGGCCAAAGCCGCCATCGACGACAATCAACATCACTATACGCCCTATACTGGCTTGCCAGCATTGAGAGAAGCAATTACCGACACGCTACACCGTGAAAACAACCTCGATTACAACATGGATGAGGTCATCGTGACCAGCGGCGTACAGGAATCGATTATGCTCTGCATGTTGGGCTTGATCGATCCCGGTGACGAAGTGCTGATTGGTTCGCCTCGCTTTGGAACATATGATACGGCAGTCACCATGTGTGGTGGCCAGGTAGTTCCCGTACCGATTCGTGAGGCAGACGATTTTGCCCTTATGCCAGCCGAAATCGAAAAACGGATTACGCCCAAGTCCAAAGTACTTGTCTTGGTAACCCCCCAGAACCCGACAGGAGCGGTGACGCCACCTGCCATCATTCGTGAGATCGTCGAACTAGTACAGAAGCATAACCTCATTCTGATTAGCGATGAGATCTATTCACGACTGATCTATCCTGGCTCGGAACATCTCTCCGCCGCGTCGCTGCCCGGCATGAAGGAACGCACCATTACCATCAATGGCTTTTCCAAGACCTATGCTATGACGGGCTGGCGTGTTGGTTATCTGGCCGCACCTGCTCCTTTTGTGAAGTTGCTCATCGAACCGCGTCATACCCTCAGCATCTGTACCAGCACACCTTCTCAGTTCGCTGCCCTTGCCGCCCTTACTGGTCCACAAGAACCTGTAGAAGCCATGCTAGAAGTCTATGGTGAGCGGCGAGCTTATCTCATGGAGGCAATAACCAAAATGGGCTTCACCTACGGTCATCCTGGCGGCGGCTTCCATCTCTATACAAATGTTTCTAGCAGCGGAATGCCTGCAACTGTCTTTTGTGAAGAACTGCTGCGTAAGAGCGGCGTGATGATTAATCCTGGTATTCTCGCCGGTGACGAGAACGATACCCATGTCCGCATCACCTTTTTGAAACCGATGGAGGTGTTGCAGGAAGCGGTGGGGCGGATTGAGTCGTTTTTAGCGTAAGAGGATGAGTGGGTGACGGGGTGATTGGGTGATGGAGCCGTTTCGAATTCTTCAAGTAGGGCTGGGCAACCGTGGGAATATGTGGGGCGAGATCATCTCGCGCAGAGATGATGTGCTGCAGAGTGGCGTGGTCGATATCAGTTCGGCTAGGATAGCCACCTATCAAGAAAAATATCCCGATACCCCAGCCTTCATCTCGTTTGGCACAGCCTTAGCGGAGACGGAAAGCGATGCTGTCCTACTTGTGACCCCGCCGGATGGGCACTTGGAACAAGCACGCATGGTCTTTGATGCTGGATTGCCGCTGCTTTGCGAGAAGCCGCTCACGCTGGAGCTAGCCGAGGCCGTGGAAATTGTTGACCTGGCGCAGGGTCATTCATTGCCGCTGATGGTGGGGCTGAACTTTCGCTACTTGCCCGTTAGCCAGAAGATCCGCGAGTTGGTGACCACAAACGCGCTGGGCACCCCTGGTTTTGGTCAGTTCACATACCAACGTAATCGAGACGGGCGTGTCCCGCGCCTCAACAAATATCCACTCACCATGGAACACCCCATGATGTTGGAGCAGAGTATCCACCACCTAGACTTGATTCGTCACTGCTATGGGCGCGAAGTGGTGCAGGTGATCTGTCGCACCTGGAATCCACCATGGAGTATATATGATCACGACAGCAACGTTCACTGCCTGTTGACGCTTGAGGGTGGAATGGAGGTCAACTATCTGGGCACCTGGACCGGCGGCTGGGACGAGCTTCAATTTGAGTGGCGCACTGATTGTACGGATGGGGTCATTATCCAGCGCCAGCTCTTTGAGGATTTGGCCACAGCCCGCATACAGGACAGTGAACTGACGCCCGTTGCCCTCCCGCCGTGTGAAGCCTTTTACGATGACACAGACGCCCTGCTGAGTTCTTTCATTGCCCACGTTCGGGGTGATGCCCCTTTAGAATGCAGCGGCCACGATCATCTCTATACGTTGGCACTCTGCTTTGCCGCCATTGAAAGCAGTCAACAGGGTGTTGCGATACAGATGGAAGACTTCTACCGACGACACAAAATTCCCCACGTTTCGTAAACCGTCTAATCCTATGAACATCTTGATCACCGGAGCGCGTGGCTTCTTTGGACTCAATCTAGTTCGCACATTGGCTGCCCAGCCATCAGTACAAATCATTGCGGCTGACGTTCGTTCCCTTACGCCCAGGCAAGAGCATTTCCTGAAGCCAGTCTCTGATCGGATTGAGCATATCCATTTGGATGTGCTGGAACGCCAGTCGAGCCATGAGGCGATTGATAAGTGGCAGATCAGCCATATCGTTCACGCGGCTGCCCTCACCCCAACGCCAGAGTACGAAGAGGAGCAACCGACTCGAATTGTGGATGTCAACCTCGGCGGCACGATCAATCTGCTGGATGCGGCCATTGGTAGCGAATCGGTTACGCGCGTACTGGTCGTTAGCAGCAGCGGCGTCTACGGTGCACCAGAGAGCGAAGCGAGTGGCAGGCAACATGAAACAGGACCGTTACAGTTGGACAACTTATACAGCATCACCAAGCGCACTGCAGAACTCCTAACGATGCGCTACAGCCAACTATCAGGTCTATCAATGGCGGGGGTACGTCTACCGGCGATGTATGGTCCTCTAGAGCAACAATCAACGAGTCGTCCACGAGTAAGTGCCATTGGGCAACTGATGGCAGCCTTGCAAAAGAGGCAAGAGGTTTGTGTCGCTGGACCGACCATTCGCAGCGATTGGACATATATGGTAGATGCCTCAAATGCCATCTGGTCGCTATTGCAGACACCCAAACTTACTCATGATGTCTACAATGTGAGTTGCGGCGTAGCGATCACGTGGCAGCAGGTAGTCGATCTGTTTGTATCGCATGGATTGACGGCTGATTGGGTGGAGGACCCAACCAGTGCTGATATTGCAATGCATCCACGACAAGAACGTTTGCCTATGGACATTACACGTTTGCAAATCGAGACAGGCTTTGTCCCCCAATATCCTTTACCCAAAGGAGTGGCCGCTTACGTTGATCATCACACGCCAATGATTTGAGTCAAGCAAACTGCTATACAAAACCACGATATGGAGATGCAATGTCATTTTATGTTGCTGCTTACGATACGGAAGCAATCTAGCCCTGGTGGGAGCTAGGAGATGTGCCTTACTCCGCGGGGTTATACAAGCAAGTTGTGCGCTACGAAGGATCCAGAATGGAGGAATGTCTAGCAGGCATCCGTGCAGTTGCGGAGGTTCATTTAGAGCACAATCAGCTTGCTACTTTTTTCATTGTAGCCAAGTTAATGGAACACGCTGCACCACAGATGCGCGAGATCCTTGATCATGAGCTTTTTGACCTACAATGCCACACATTTACGCATGAGAATTTGCTGGAAATTGCCAATGACCGGGCTGCATTGACCTATGAGCTTGTCGATTCCAAGAAGTTGATCGAGGGCACCTTTGGACGGGCCGTCATTGGACTCACGGCCCCCGGTGCATTTCCTCGCGGGCTAATCAACCAGGAGCCTATACTTGAAGTGGTTTGGGAGGCAGGCTATCGCTATGTGCGCAGTCTAGGAAAAGGACCGCAGGACAGTCTACCAGCACCACTGACCCAACCTTTTTAGCACGCACAGGATGGCTACTCCGACCTACTCGAGCTCCCACTCCATGCCTGGCACGATAGTGTATTGATCGGTCAACCATTCATGATTTACTGGCCCCCATCCTGCCGTGGCCCTATCCAGAGAAGGCCGCCGAGACTGCCCAAGAAGTCTACGAGGCCTATGCACCAGGTATCGACTACATAGCCAAACAAAATCTCTTGACCTATACGCCTTGTCTACATCCCTGGTCTATTCACCGTATTAGCCCACAGGCAGAGCAGATAGACCTGTTATTGGCCCATGCAGAGAGAACTATTGCGGTTGCGTCATGTACGCAAGTCTACGAACGAGTCTTAGAGAACCGCATGCTCGTAGCGCCCAACGCTCCACCCCTGTAACGAAACGCTATCCCAGCTCTATTTTGCCTTTCACCAATTGAATTATAACAATCGCCAATGGTGATTCCACCCATTCCCCAAACCCTCTGCCCCGTTCTCCGTAATCAAAATATCCTCATTGATGCCCGTCCCCCAGCCTGGTTTGGGCGAAACTTGGCGTTTGGGATGGTACGAGAAGACCATGCCCGCCTCTAACGACCAATCCTGAGATTGGCCCCACGGCGATTCTGCCGCATGCCACGGTCGTTCAATGGTATCCATCCCCTGACCGTGAAAATCAAAGGCGACGGTTGGCTTGCCGATCGTCCAGCCATCTTCTCGCAGGACGGCCTCAAAAGTTTGGGCGAGCTCACTCAGTTTTGCCCCTGGCTTGGCTTGTGCGCATATTGCGTCCATCGCCCGCAATTCGCTCTCCATTGAACGTAGCTCCAGATCCGTCGGCTGTTGGAAGGCGCAGTTGACGGTAATCTCCGACCAGTGACCGCTCTCGCCGCTCATCTCCATGTGGTAACGCAACAGATCGTTACAGGTTACTGGAACATCTCGCGGCGGATTGACATCGTCAGGCTGTTCACCAATGAAGACCAGAATGTCTCGTGCACCACCAGCCAATGCGACCTTCGATGCCTCAGCCGCTAGCTCCCGCTGGGTTTTCCCCGGTTCCAATACCTCAACGAAGCGCTCCATGGCGGCCTTGGAAAGGGTCCATAGCTCTCGGATCTGCTGGATTTCCAGAGCGCTTTTGATCATACGGATGCGATCGATCAAGTCATCTCCGCTGACGAATTCAATGTTTGGCAGACTTTCCCGCAAGACGTCAAAATTTCCGGCTGAGAGAATAAAGCGATAGCCTGCAATCCCAACTTTGCCCGTCGTTAGCCCCTTCTCCTTCATCATTTCAGCCAAACGGGGTGCTTGAAAGACATCACCCCGCACATCGGTGACCCATCCTCGCGCCGCAATCCGTTCAGCTACAGCATAGCTGGAGAAGACCATAAACGGTTCATCATCCCGTGGAATGCAGAGTAGACCGTCGTGCCCCCACATGTGAAAGTCGGTGAAGTAGCGCAGATAACCTCGCCCAGTCCACCAGTGCCCCTTACCCGCCACAATGAGTGCGTCCAATCCAGCTTCGGTCATGGCTGCGCGTGTGCGTGCAAGTCGGTCGTCTCGTTCTGTTAGATCGGCTTGTGTTCCCATGATTTTCTCTGTTGATTGATTACGATATGCTAAGACAGATTATTTGTCGCATACCGCCGAATCGACTCGATCTGCATGGCGCTTCTGTCCAGGTTGATGTCCAATCCATAAATTTCCCGCGCAGATTGGACGCTAACATATCCAAGCGCCACATCTTCCTGCACCCGTTCCGGCTCGCGCTGCTTCGGGTCGCCAAAACCGGCGCCGCCTGGAACACGCAGGATCACTTCTTCCCCGGGCTGCCACTGAATCGGTGTAAAGCGCGTGATCCGCTCGCCATTGAGCCAAACCTCGCCCGGCGCACCGTCGCCTCCCCCGTCCAACCCAGGCGCTGGATACTTCATCAGATCTGGGCGAATCGTCAGGGTAATCGGCTTCTCAGCAATACAGCGCACCACGATCTCTTGCCCAGGTCCTCCACGACGACGTCCATCCCCGCCTGAGTCCAAAAGCATCGCCTTGCGCACCATGATCACCGGACAGGAACGTTCGATGATCTCTGTCGGCGTTACTGTGCTGTTATGGGGATAAGCAGAGGGCAACAGACCATCCGCGTTTTTGGTTGCGCCGAGGCCGCCATGGGGCAACATATGAACGGCGTAGTTGCCGTAGATTTCATCCTGGCCCACAATGTGGAAGGGGAAGATGCCGCCCGCGGCCGCAATGGTTTCGTCCGGCAAAAGTGGCGCAAGGGCACCAAAGATCAGTGGCGGAATATGCTTGATGACCTTGGCCCGCGCGTTGACTGGTGCTGGAAAGGTGCAATTGACGATAGAACCTTCAGGCGCCGTAATTTTGAGCGGTCGCACCAAACCATCATTGTTGGGAATGTGCGCGGCCAACATGGCCTTAATGGGATAGACCGCGGTTGCATAGCTAATGTTAAAGGCTGCGTTGATGGCCGAATGCCACTGCTGCGGAGAGCTTCCAGCAAAGTCCATGCTCAACTCATCGCCCCGGATTTCAATGCGAATACGTAGCGTAAATGGCTCTAAGTAACCATCCGCAGTGACTTCATACTCGGAGACGCCATCAGGCAAGTCGGCAATTGCTTGACGCAGCGCCTGCTCGGAGCGCCCTTGGATGGCAGCCGAAAGCTCACTGATGTCATCCAGGTCATAGTCGTCTAAAAATTCGCGCAAACGCCGGATGCCGATCTGATGGGTCCCAACAATGGCGTGTAGGTCGCCCAGTACCATGTCAGGTACGCGGCAATTGGCGGCGATAAATTCTTCAACCATCGGCACAACCTTGCCCGCTACATAAAACTTGTTGGGCATCACGCGTGTGCCTTCCATAAACATGTCGCTCGCTTCCAGGTCGCCCAGGTGACCGCCTACATCGGACACATGAGCCACAGTGCCCATAAAGGCCACAAGCTTGCCATTGTGAAAGACCGGCGAAACCAAGTTGTAATCGGGTAGATGTGTACTCCCAATCCAGGGATCATTGGTCGCCAGCACGTCCCCTTCCTGTAGGGTCTCTGCGGGGAATTTCTGCAGCATGGCGCGGGTCGTTCGCGGCAGCATGGTGCAGAATTGAGGTGGACTCCATTGGGCTTGAGCCAATCCGGCTCCGGCAGCATCCATCAATGCGCAGCCAAAGTCGTGGCTCTCGCCCACAATGGTGGAGAAAGAAGTGCGGATGACTGCGTTGTCGATTTCGTCAGCAATGGCGACAAGTCGTTGCCATTGGATTTCTAGGCTGATGGGGTCAAGTGTTGCCATAACGTTCACACACAAAGTTCAAATTACATATGGATAGTCAAGTGATGACGATCTAATTCTACATAAGTATGGGTAGCAAATGCTTCAACAATACGGTCTAAATTCTGCTCAAATAAGCTGAGAAGATCGTCATTTTTGATATTGCCAGTCGAAATCAATAACAACTTGTAAGGCTCATTCTTGAGAAGGTGTGAATCTGTAAAGTCAGAATCTTTTGTAATGACAATACGGTGTTCTGTCATGGACACTTCATTGATAATTGTATCAGGTGTGCGATTTTCTAGCGGCAAATCACGCGTGTGAATCGCATCATAGCCCGCCGTTCGCAAGAAATTGGCAAGTCTTCTCGGTAATTGAGCATCCACAAGAAATTTCATGCAAAGACTGTCTCTAATCGCTTAACTTGGGCTAAGCGGGTCGCAAAAGCCAAAGTTGCAAGAATGTCTTCATATTCTAAATCGTCATAGTCAGCTAAGATCTCATCATTTGTCATTCCTGCACTAAGTAGTTCAAGAATACTCTCGACAGGGTATCGTAAATGTCGAATACACGGTTTTCCATGACAGATTTCTGGATCGATTGTAATCCGGTTTAGCAAAGTCTCTATGTTCATTGTTTAGCTATTCCTAACAAATGTCCTAAAAAATCCAATCAAAGAACGATTTTGTAAACCAAAAATCTACTTTGATTGCACACTGAGATAACATAGGCTAATTATAGCACATTAGCCAGGATCATAGAGTCAAGCTCGCGGATAGCTAATCTTGTGCCAATCGGTACTCTTTTTTTGCATGATTTACTGTAATATATCCCATCGCTAAGTCATATAGAACCTGTTCCCGTTCCCGTTCTTCAACAGGTCCAAATCCGGCACCACCGGGCATGCGCATCTCGATCTCATCGCCCGGCTTGAAGTCAAGTGGTGGAAAGCGCGTAATGAGTTCACCATTCATACGCACCTCGCCGACTTTCCCTGGCTGGCCGCCATTCAAGCCTGGAGGCTCGCAGAACATTTTATCTGGTCGGACGCGGGCCATGTAGGCCGTATCCCCAATATTGCGGAAGGTAATCACCTGGCTAATACCACCTCGCCGCCGTCCAGCACCTGCCGAATCGGGCAGAAACTCTTTCTTCAGCATCAACAATGGTGCCTGGGTCTCCATAATTTCGGTTGCGGTCACTGCACTGTTGTGGGGAAAGGCAATCGGTACCAGACCGTCCAGCTCGCGCATAGCCCCTCGACCGCCGTGGGGCAGAATGTGAACCGAGAAGGTGCCATAGCCGTCGACCTGACCGCTAACGCTAAAGGGCCAAATCGAGCCGCTGCCAGCTTGTGCATGTTCCCCCAAAATGGGCCAGACTGCTCCAAAGAGAACTTGGTTGATGTTGTTGGTGACTTTGGCCCGGGCCTGCACTGGATAGGTCTGCTCACAGTTGAGGATGCAGCCTTCTGGGGCTGTTACATGGACAGGTCGGAATAGCCCTTCGTTGTTGGGAATCTGCGGAACAAGGGCACATTTGAAAGGATAGAGAGTCGATGCATAGGTTGTGTTATAGACGCAGTTGATGGAACCAAGTCTCGTCTGGGGGGATGTGCCTGCGTAGTCGACGAAGATATCCGACCCCTGTACCTTTACTTTGGCGTGAAGATGGACGATTTCGATATAACCATCGATGTCCAGACCAAATTCATATTCCCCATCAGGCAGGGCTTCGATGCGCTGACGCATGAGCGTCTCCGAACGAGTATGGATTTCGTCAGAGAGAGCCACAATATCGTTCATCTGATAGTCGTCAAGAAATTCTCGCAGCCTCCGTGCACCCAACTGATGTGTCCCCACGATTGCGCGCAAATCACCCAGCACCATATTGGGCACGCGACAGTTGTTGCCAATGATCTCAAAGAGCAGTTCGTTTTCCTGGCCCGCCTCATAGAGTTTGGAGGGCGGCACACGAATGCCCTCGGTAAAGACATCATACGCTTCGATATCTCCCCGGTGCCCGCCCACGTCGGCCAGATGGGCTACTGTCCCCATAAAGGCAACTGGTTTCCCCTGCCAGAAGACGGGAGTCAAAACCACATAGTCGGGCAGATGGCCAGTGCCAATCCACGGATCGTTGGTGCAGAGAACATCGCCATCTTGCAGCGTCTCTAGCGGGAACTTGTCGAGCAGAATCTTGGAGGTGCGGGGCAGCACCACACAGAAATTTGGTGGGCTGAAGCTGGATTGGCAGAGCGACGAACCGGTCTGATCAACTAGAATGCAGGCAAAGTCGCGGCTGTCGCCCACGATGGTCGAAAAGGAGGTGCGGACGGTTGCGTTGTCCACCTCGTCCATAATGCTGATGAGGCGCTGCCACTGGATTTCGAGGGTGATGGGGTCGATTGTTTGTTGCATACTCTTTATCAATTTTCAGATTGGGATAAGGAAATCCTAGAAAGTTTTTGGACACAGATTTTCAGGATTCTCAAGATTTACATTTGTGTTCATCTGTGTTCATCTGTGTTCATCTGCGTTCTATTTATGATTCCTTTTTTGGTTTCACTTATGATCACCACTAAATTCGCATAAGAATCAATAGACGCTTGACCCTGGGGACCAACCACAGCAGTCGAATCTCGTTCTTCTACAATAGCTGGTCCATCAAACGTCGCACCGGCAGGCAGCCGATACCGATCGTACACAACCGTATCCACTGCTTCATTCAATTCGGCAAAGTAGACGCGCCGATGTCCCTTGATTGCCTCTTGTGCAGAGTTACCCTCCATATCGGTCGCCTCCTGCAGGGCAATCTTTGGCCGCGGACCGCTGGCCGTTAGACGGCAAGTTGCGATTTCCAGCCCCAAATGACGATGGGCATATCCGTATATCTGTTCGTAACAAGAATAGAAGTAAGGGCGCAGTTCCTGGTCTAAATCGACTTCGCTCAGAGGCGGATAAGGCAAGGTAACGCTAATCTCATGGCCTTGCCCGACGTGACGCATATCAGCGCGCCGTGTAAAGACAATCGCATCCGCAGGGACACCTGCATCATACAGTTGCTGACGTCCTTCTGCTTCTAGTTCGCTAAAGATGGTGTCCATCTCTGCCAGCGTCTCGGGCGTAATTTTAGCCATGAAGGTTCGAGCAAACTCAAAGGCGATAGGTGCAGTGAGAAAGCCTAGGGCCGAAGCAACACCAGCACTTGCAGGACAGATATAGCCCTGCATCTTCAAGGCCCGAGCAATCTCGTAGGCATGGACAGGACCAGCGCCACCAAAGGCAATTAGCGTCAGATCCCGCGGGTCGGCGCCCTGTTCCGCCACATGCACTCTGGTGGCCGAGATCATATTTTCATTCACCACCTGAAAGATACCGTTGGCCGCAGCCAGTAGATCCATGCCTAACGTTTTTGCGATGGCCGTGCCGATAGCCTCTTCAGCAGCGGCCACATTTAGGCTCATGCGACCGCCTAGGAAGTAATCAGGATTCAGGTACCCCAGCACTAGATCGGCATCGGTCACCGTGGGTTGAGTACCGCCAAGCCCATAGCTAGCTGGTCCAGGATCAGCGCCTGCTGACTCTGGCCCGACCTTGAGCAGACCAAGTTCATCAATATGCGCAATGCTGCCACCGCCGGCCCCAATCTCTATCAGCTCGATGGTTGGCACACGCACGGGCAGCCCGCTGCCCCGCTTGAAGCGATGGACCCGGGCCACCTCGAAGTTGTCGGCCATGGTCGGTTCACCATTGCGAATGACGCACATCTTGGCCGTGGTGCCACCCATATCAAAGGAGACTAGATTTTGCTGGTTGGTCATTTCGCCGTAAAAGCTAGCCGCCAATACTCCTGCCGCAGGCCCGGATTCGATGAGGCGCACAGGCAATTGCACCGCCGTTTCCAGCGTGGTGATGCCGCCACTAGAGAGCATCAGATAGATCTGCTTGTCAAAGCCGTTTTGCCCAAGCTCCTCCTGAAGTTGTCCCAAATAGCGGGCCGTTAGCGGCTGTACATAGGCATTGCAGACGGTGGTCGACATGCGCTCATATTCACGGATTTGCGGGGCCACATCCGACGAGAGCGAGATGCATGCATCAGGCATATGCTCGGCTAGCCAAGCGCCCACCTGTGCCTCGTGTTCTGGGTTGATGAAAGAGTGCAGAAGACAAACAGCAACTGCCCCAACATTTTCTACGACGTCTGCAGCCTGCAATTGCGCAAGCATGGTTTCCAAGCCATCCAGCTTGAGCGGAGCCACCACATTGCCAAAACCATCCAACCGTTCCTCGATCTCGAAGCGCAACGGGCGCGGCACAAGGTGCACCACTGGCGGTGCATGCAAATCATAGATGTCATAGCGCATCTCACGCTGGGTATCGAGCACATCGCTAAAGCCAGAGGTTGTCACCAGAAGGGTAACAGCCCCTTTGCGTTCGATTAGGGCATTGGTGATGAGGGTCGTTCCATGAATGGCTGTCTCTACCGCGGAGCCAGCCGCACCAACTTCCGTGAGCAGTTTTTGCCAACCTTCGATAACCGCTTGGGCCGGTTGATGGGGTGTCGTTAGGGTTTTGTAGCTATGAATCTCACCAGACGTGGTATTGATTAGGACAAAGTCAGTAAATGTGCCGCCAATGTCAAAGCCGAATCGATAGCGGGTGGATGCGTTTTGAGTATTCACCGAGCTTCCTCTTGTTTACATTATACAGAGCACTGCCATAGATGAGACTGGATTTGACCACGCTCAGTCGGGTAAATCAGTCGAATTCAATTTCATCTATGAGCGAGTGCGGTGTAGAAGGGAAATGGTTTGAGACTAAGACCACTCAAAAACCGTTCAGTAAGCACACCTTTTGGGTTAGGCTCCTTCAAGCCCTAGGCCTAAACAGAATTATGAAGTATGTACACCGGACTATCACTTTATCGGTCAGTCTTTGATTGTAAGAGTTTCTACCCTGGCGCAATCAGACCAATGATGGCATACCGAAAATCGTGGCCTAACCATGCGTATAAGAAATCGTCTTCCTTGATAACTTTGGGGGCTTCATCGAACGCCGGATCATTGATATAGATGTCACTATCGCTTAGGCCAACAATGACGACTGCATGGTTTGTATCGATCGGCCGCCAGTACGAAAGTCCCCACGTCTTTACACCTATAATTATAGGTAGTCGTAGGTCAAGATAGTGAGCCACAAGTGTAAGATCATCAATATATTCGTCTTGCTCTACAAAGAGACCAAGAGATGTCAAACGTCTGATGTTCGAAAAAGGGGTACCATTTTCTGTCGTATCTAGGATACGAAGGAGGCGATTGTAATCAACTTGCTCGCCCAGATAAGTTAGTACCATTTGTGCGCATGCCGCTAAACAGTCAGCCTGCTGACGTTGTCGCACATTTGGCACATTGAGCAGCATGTTTTGATTTTTCCTGTCTGGCTTTGATTTCTTCTTCAGTTAGGGCTACAACGCTCCCGCTGATAGCATTTACGTCGACTGTTCCAAAATCGGCTATTTTACCATCGTCTGGTAGGCGTAGTGCAGTTGTTACACGCCAGAATGGTGGTCGCCCTTGAATTAGGCTCGGTTGACCTTTCGCCTCAAAGAAGAAGTTAACAACGTTACTCATGTAGGCATTTACTTTGATTTTGGCTTGGTAAGGCAAAACGAGCCCATCTGCACCACGCGCAATCCGATTACCACGCTTGTGCTCCGCACGTACAAGGGCACACTGTTGCACATCCCAGATTGCATCATCCGTTAAGGGGGTTACCTTACCCATTTCAGCGTCTATCCAGATACGTCCCGTCGTCACAGGGGTGTCGAGATCAGAGAATCGCTGTTCGATAAAGAATGACCAACTATGGTCCTCCTCAAAAAATTGAGGTCTGGCAACATCAAAAGAGTTACCTAGCGTCGCTTTTACATAGTCTCTGGCGGCATTTGACGCTTCGGTCTTTGTGATTGTCTTGACCGAGTTGAGCATAGCAACTTGCATCGTCTTATTCCTCCAAACATCTCGATTCTTCATACTGTGCCGGAATTACCACGTCCACCATAACTAGGATAACAAAAACCAGTTAATGTAGGCAAGACATAGCGAGTCTCGTTTTGAATCGCTTCGTAGTTCAAGATTGGATTCATTTATACTTGAATCGCTCACAGATGAGAACAAATTCGACTGTTTTTCTCGGCTGGAGATGGCTAAATCTATTCCCACATATGGCAGTCAAGAGTATATTTGTTATAAGCTGGGTTGTCCTTACCGTTTGGTGAATTGCTCGAAAATGAACCAGAAAAAGTTGCATGGCCGTTTGGTATCCTACTCCAACGTAACCACCAAATTCGCATACGAATCAACCAACACCGCGGCACCAGGACCAATCACGGCCGTCGAATCTTGCTCTTCGACAATGGCTGGACCGGCAAAAGTCATGCCAGCGGCCAGAGCATATCGATCGTAAATTGGCGCATCAACAAAGCCCCCTTCCTCCGCAAAGTAGACTGGACGCGATGCCTTGCGGGCCGAGTCAGCGGTTGCTCCATCCTCAGCAAGTGGGGCCTTCTTCAGTGTAATGTTCGGCCGAGGGCCACTTGCCGTGAGACGACATGTTGTAATCTCTAGACCAAGATGGCGGTGGGCGTAACCATAGATTTCTTCATACTGTTCATAGAAGAGTGGTCGAAGCTCGCTTTCTAAATCCACACCTATCAGAGATGTATACGGTAATTCCACCACGATTTCGTGACCTTGCCCCACGTGCCGCAAATCGGCCTTTAGATGAAAGGCCATCTGTTCTTGGGCGACACCCGCCTCGGCCAGCTTCTCTTGCCCTTCTTGCTTGAGCTCTGTGTAGATCTCATCCAGTTCAGCCAGCTTCTCTTGCGTAACATTTGCGATAAAGGTGCGGGCAAACTCAAACGACGCTGGCGCAGTGAGAAAGCCCAACGCCGAGGCAACCCCTGCACTGGCCGGACAGATGTATCCCCGCATCTTCAGCGCACGCGCAATTTGATGGGCATGCACTGGTCCAGCACCACCAAAGGCAATGAGCATCAAGTTACGTGGGTCGGCGCCCCGCTCTGCCACATGGACGCGGGTGGCAGAGATCATGTTCTCGTTGACGACTTGATAGATGCCATAAGCTGCTTCGGTCACGGAGCGATTGAGCGGCTCGCCAATGGCGGTCCGTACGGCCTCTTCTGCGGCCTCTCGATCTAGAGACATACGCCCGCCGAGAAAATAGTCGGGATTGAGATAGCCTAGCAGCAGATCCGCATCGGTCACTGTAGGTTGGGTACCGCCGCCACCGTAGCAGGCAGGTCCAGGATCGGCACCAGACGAATCAGGACCGACTTTGAGCAGCCCTAGTTCATCGATGCGCGCAATGCTGCCACCACCAGCACCGATTTCGATCAACTCAATCGTTGGGACGCGTACCGGCAATCCACTGCCTCGCTTGAAGCGATGGACCCGCGCCACTTCAAAATCATCGCTCATCACGGGCTGGCCGTTTTTGATGACACACATTTTGGCTGTGGTGCCGCCCATGTCGAATGAGACCAAGTTGGGTTCATCTGTTAGCTCGCCGTAGAAGACAGCGGCGAGTACACCAGCTGCTGGTCCCGATTCGATGAGTCGTACGGGAAACTGCGCAGCAGTCTCAGCTGTGGTTATCCCCCCGCTGGAGAGCATCAAGTAGAGATGTTTCTGAAATCCGCCGTCAGAGAGATCGAGTTGCAACTGCTTGATGTAACGTTCGGTCAGTGGCTGCACATAGGCATTGCAGACGGTGGTCGACATGCGCTCATATTCACGAATCTCTGGAGCGACTTGGTAAGAGAGAGATAGACTCATCTCTGGTAAATGTTCGCTGAGCCATGCGCTCGCTTGCTGTTCGTGGACAGGATTGGTAAAGGAATGGAGGAAGCAGAGGGCAACTGCCTGAACCTCATTTTCAAGCAGGATGGGCTTCAATGTCTCCAGATCGTCTAACTGTAGCACATCAATCACTTCACCGCGACCATTTAGCCGTTCGGTCACTTCGAGGCGCAGGGGGCGGGGCACAAGTGGCTCGGGCAAGACCATTAGAAGATCGTAAATGTCGTAACGCATCTCCCTGGCCATCTCCAGAATATCACGAAAGCCCTTGGTTGTAATGAGAGCAGTTTTGGCTCCTTTACGCTCGATTAGAGCATTGGTGATCAGGGTCGTGCCATGAATGGCGGTTTCAACACTTGCGCCGCTTGCAGACGTTTCCTTAAGCAACTCGTGCCAACCGATCATGACCGCTTCTGATGGTGCATGGGGGGTGGTTAAGGTTTTATAACTGGAGATATTTCCAGTTTCCGTGTCGATAAAGACAAAGTCCGTAAACGTACCGCCAATATCAAAGCCAAATCGTATAGTCATGTTGATTCAAAGAGGGGTTGTGCAAGGTGTATAGTTGGGTAGGGTTTTGTTTGTTTGAAATGGCCAAACAGCTTGATTTATCCTTACTTACAGTGAAATGATGTTGACACCATTTGGGAAGTATGATATTACTCTTACTTGCAATTGTCAACTGTTAACAGTTGGCATCAATTCAATCTCATTCACCTTCAGATCACGTTGGTCCCCCCAACGTATCTTTCCCAATATTGACTTATACTTGACTCGCTCATAGATGAGAATAAATTCGACTGTTTTTTCTAAGTGAATAGAGGCAAATTTATTCTCAATCTATGGCAGTCAAGAGTGTAATTGTACTTGCAAAGAGCATACCTACTTTTATGAAAATCGTCGATCTCAAAGTCACAGCCATCAATATACCACGCACAAATCGGCTTATTACTTCCTATGGAAGCGTCGATTATGCGCAAACCATTTTGATTGAAATTTTGACGGACGAAGGAATCACAGGAATCGGTCAGATTTCTGTGGATGCACCCTTCTATGGAGAGACAGGTGAAGGGATGGTTGCAAATATTCGCACCTACCTAGCCCCCACTCTGCAGGGTGAAAATCCGCTCAATATCACCCATCTGAATCATAAAATGCATAGCGCGTTGCCTCATCACTGGTGCTCCTATTCAGGCGTCGACATGGCGCTATGGGATCTAAAAGGTAAAGCGCTTGGGGTTCCGGTCTATCAACTCATGGGGGGCAAAGTGCGGGATGGTCTAGATCTGATGGGATTTGTCAATTTGAGCACACCCGAGCAGATGGCGGCTGAAGCCAAGGAGCGACTGGATGAACATGGTTACCCGGTCCTGAAGATGAAAATCGGTCTAGACCCTCATGACGATGTCAAGCGTTATCAGGCTGTGGCCGAGGCGATGGGCGATCGGGCCGTCATTCAGGTGGATGGCAACACGGGCTACACGATCTCTCAGGCAATTCCGGCCTTAACAGCGATGGAGCGCATTGGCGGGCTGGGTTGCATTGAGCAGCCAGTAGACCGCATGGAGGATATGGTGGAGATTGCTCAGAAGCTCGCTGCACCTGTCATGGCCGACGAGTCAATCTATCCGCCAGCCGATGCCATCGAGGTAGTGCGCCGTAAAGCGGCCAGCATTGCCTTAATGAAGATCAACAAACATGGCGGCTTAACCAACGTTCACCAGATCGGTATGATCTTTGAGGCTGCTGGATACGTTTTATCTATTGCGATCTACTACGATCTGATCGGCGTCGCCGCGGCTCACTTGGCCGCAGCACTTCCCTGTGTTACTTGGCCTTCCCCAGCAACGCCCATGACCGACACGATTCTTGGCACCCACTTTGAGCCAGAAGGACTAAAATTGCGTGTGCCAGACGGACCAGGACTGGGCGTAGAGCTGGATTGGGATAAGATTAATCATTACCGTATTGACTTGTAAAAGGTACAAGTCCGCCCTGGACAAAAGAAATTGGGTTTTTCATGGGTTCAACAGTTTATTGGACAAATTTAGGTCTATTTATGCTCGGAATACGTTATGTAGCCGAAAAACCCAGTTTCTGAACGCATAACGTTAACAATTTTTCTATAAAGATAATGCCCGACACACAGATCGACTCAATTACTCTGGAAATTCAATGGCAGCGGCTCATCAGTATCATGGATGAGATCGACAATGCCACGGTGCGCACCTCTTTCTCCACCATCGTGGGCGAGAGTCGAGACTTTGCCTGCGTCTTGCTGAACCATGAGGGCGACTCCATCTGTCAGTCCAGCTTTAGCCCGCCCGATTTCTGTGTGATCCTGCCGCGCACCACCCGCTCAATGCTGGAACGATACCCCCTTGAGTCCCTGCAAGATGGCGATGTGCTCTTTACCAACGATGCTTGGCTAGGCGCAGGTCACTTGCCAGATTGTGTCGTTGTAACCCCCGTCTTCTGGGATGGCAAGGTTGTGGCCTTTATGGGGACGATTGCCCATGTATCGGACGTGGGTGGTCATCGGGGAGACATCGAATGCTACGACGTCTTTACCGAAGGGTTGCGGATGCCCCCCTGCAAACTTTATGAAGAGGGGGAAGAAAACGATCTGGCTTTTTCCATCATTCGGGCCAACAATCGGGTGCCCGATATGGTGCTGGGTGATTTGCGCGCCATCGTGGGAACCCACCAGATCGGCAAACAGCGGATGCAGGAATTTTTGGACGACTACGGATTGGCGGATATCCGTGCGCTTTCGGCCGAGATCCATACTCGCTCAGAAATGCTGATGCGCAGACGGATTGAGGCTTTGCCCGACGGCAAGCATGAATTTGGTCTGGATATTGACGGGTACATCGACATCGTTCACCTCCACGCCACTGTGGAAGTTCGCGGGTCAGATATCTATGTTGACTACACAGGGACGTCGCCGCAGACGCGCAAGGGGGCCATCAATTGTGTCTACAATGTCACCTACTCGGGCACGATGTATCCCTTCAAATGTGCGTTAGTGCCCCAGATTCCCAACAACTCTGGTCTCTTCCGTCCCATTCATGTGTCGGCACCTAAGGGCTGCATTCTCAACTGCGAGTTTCCTTTTCCGGTGCGAGCACGGGCCAAGGTAACCAATAACATCAATCAGGTTCTCTTTGGCGCGGTTTGGCCCATTTTGGGCGAACACGCCCAGGCAGGCAGCGGCTCTATCTGGCCTTTTAGCGTGAGTGGCACTCTGGATGGCTACGGCACCTTCGCTGTCTTTATCCTGCCCCATGGTGGACGCGGGGCTATGCGCAATATGGATGGGTTGCTGCCGATTGCCTTCCCCCACAATAGTTCAGTCACGGCAACCGAAATTATGGAGACTCAAGCACCCATCTTGATGCTCTGCAAGGAATTCCTGCCTGACTCCGCGGGTGCCGGTCGGCAGAGAGGCGGTATCAGCCAGATCATCAAGTTTCGCAGCATTGCTGATGGCCCTATGTCAGCACGCATCCGGCCTGATAAGATGTTTTGCGAACCGCCTGGTATCGATGGCGGCAAGCCGGGGAGGGTTGGCACAGTCCAAATCAACGGTGAGTTGGTTACCCGATTTCCGCCCATTGAGTATCTGCCTGGTGATGAGATTGAGTTGCGGATGCCGGGTGGGGCGGGGTTTGGTCCAGCATCGGAGCGAGAGCGAGAGCTGGTTTCGCAAGATCTGGCGCTAGGCTACATCACACTGGACGGTGCACGTGCTGATTACGGTCTGAAGAGTGAATCCTAACGTTACTATTCAGCCCTTGCGTAAATGAACAGGGATTACATTGATTATCCATCTGCTGAGCGCGCTCACTTTGCCGCTGAACCGAGCGTCGGCTGTTCGTATATCTAGCTTAACGCTACAAGTGGAAAGAATAATAGATAATCCTGTATGACAACGATTGTCAAGTATGATCGGTTATAATAGAGCAATATCAAGCAATCAGCCACTGTATAGTTCCCCAGATAAGTTTCGTACCACGTCTCCCGAAGCTGAGACGGGACAAAACTTATCTGGGTGAGTATACTCATATGAAAGGTAAGCTCTGACTATGGATAACCATTTGTCGTACTACACTTCTCAAAGCGTAATGAGTGTGCCCGGTAAATATGCTGAACTTTACGATGACTTACCAAGAGATATTTCCAGTTTGACCCATGTGATTCAGGGGTTGATGATGCACGATCAGACGTTGCCCCTTCATGGTCTGACACTCACCGATGAAAGAGAACGAGAATTTAATCTGCGCACCATTCCGGAACGATTGGCGAAACTCTTGGCGATGAATTCGGCCCCGCTAACAACAGCACGTCCACCCGCCGAACGGGTGACGGGTACCTGTCGCGATTTTGCTTTACTGTTTGCTTCAATGGTTCGGCATCAGGGCATCCCGGCGCGAATTCGCACAGGGTTTGCGCCCTATTTACCTGGCTTTTTGATTAATGATCACTATTTGATTGGTGATCACTATATCCCTGAATACTGGGATGTCACACAGGAACGGTGGGTTTTGATTGATCCGCAGATTGACGACATCACCCGTCAAGCGAATGATCGGATCAAGTTTGACGCACTAGATATGGTTTATGACCGGGATTTTTATCTAGGTGGTTCTGTTTGGCAGAAGAGTCGGAATGGTGAAATGGATCCCCTTGATTTTGGTGAAAGCAGAAACCATAACGGTTGGCTGGCTCTTCGCTCTTGCGTTGTTCAGGAACTGGAACGACTGAACAAGGTTGAATTATTGGGATGGGATGTTTGGAGCCATCACTTGCTTACAAAGCCGGAGGCTGATCTGACAGAGGCCGATAGAAGCCTTATTGACCGTATCGCCAAACTAACCATTGATGCGGATCGGCATTTTGATGAGCTACAATCAGTCTATGAAGCAATGCCTGACTATCAGCAAGTAAGAGAGAAAATGCAAGAAACGGGATTGCTTTCTTAACAGTACCACCCTTAATAGCCGCATGTAGCCGACGCCCAAATATCATTCTCTAGCGGGGTGAGTCTTGTCTCGGCGTTAATTTTAGGCAAAATTGGTTCGATAATGACCATATGCAGAATTTCAGGTAATGTGGGGGGTCGCATCTAGCCATCAGTCGAGGTTACGTCGGGCGCGGCTGATGCGGAAGGCGTTAAAGTCTAAATGGTCACGTTTAAATGATGTGGCTATGCAATTGGAGTCACGATGCAACACCGGGCAGGACCGTTGGTCTCTACCTTTTCCATTGTCGGATACGACCCGACGGCTTCTGCTTGGGGCATTGCAATTGCCTCTCGCTTTTTGGCGGTGGGTGCGCGCACTTGCTGGGGCGCACCAGATGCCGGTGTAATTGTATTGCAGGCCTATCTCAATGCGGACAACGGTCCAAAAGGCCTGACGTTGCTAAAACAAGGGTTGACAGCGGCTGACGTAGTCAAAGAGTTAATGGCACAGGATCCCTATCCTCATCTGCGCCAGATGGCCGTCATTGACTTGCAGGGAAATGTAGAGACTTATACTGGCGAAGGGTGTGGCTCTTGGACGGGCGGTGTCCCTGGCACACACTGTGCAGCACAAGGCAATATGCTTTTGGGCGGTGAGGGATGCGAAGCGATGGTAGAACATTTCGCCAATGCCGAAGGGAATCTGGCACGACGGCTGGTCGATGCATTGGCGATCGGTGATGCAGTCGCTGGTGACTTCCGGGGACGCCAAGCCGCTGCACTCTACATTGTTCGCCCGCCATTCAAAGAGTCGTATGATGTATTTACCGAGCCAGTCATCGACCTACGCGTTGACGATCATGCAAATCCGTTTGACGAACTGAAGCGCCTGCTGGATCTGTATGAATTGATCTATCTGCCTACCGCCCGAGACGAGCGCATGAAACCTGATGATGCAACTGTGAAGCGCTATCAGCAAGCGTTGATTGGATTGGGGTACTATTCCGGCGAACCGCATGGGCAATTGGACGAAGCCACGCAGCAGGCCCTACAGACGCTAGGGCGCATGGAGAACTTTTCCAAGCGGCTGGGGCAGACCGATTGGCTCGATGGACGCTTATTGGAATATATCGAGGCCAAAACCAACACTGATGCGGAACATGGTTCATAGAATCTCGGTTCACTTTGACTCTTCTACAGATGAAGCTGCTTCGCAGTCAAACACAATTGAAAAATATCCGCGTTTATTTGCGTTGGCGAAACGCCCATTTCGTGAACATCGCGGTTCCTATTGGATTCCGTTGAGCGGTTGAGTTTTCATTGATGTCCAAGTGCAGTAAAAACTCGTGCCCAACAGGGGGTACAAGATGAAAATTGGGTTTGTTGTCCTTCTCGCCGAGGATCAGGATCTCGGACATGCCCCACAGTATGATGAGATTCGCGATATGGCACTGCGGGCTGAGGACGCGGGCTTTGATTCGATCTGGCTCTATGATCACCTGCTTTATAGACCTAAGGACGGACCGACGCTTGGCATTTGGGAGTGCTGGACGATGCTGTCGGCATTGGCCGAAGCCACTAATCGAGTAGAATTGGGGACGCTTGTACTCTGCAATTCATTTCGCAATCCGGCTATTTTGGCCAAGATGGCGGTCACACTTGACGAGGTCTGCAACGGTAGATTTATTCTCGGCATCGGCGCAGGCTGGAATAAACCAGAATATGATGCCTTTGGCCTTCCATTCGATCATCGGGTGGGGCGTTTTGAAGAAGCGCTTCAGATCATCAATCCATTGCTGAAGAATGGGCAGGTTGATTTTGACGGAACCTATTACCAGGCGCGAGAATGTGAGATTACGCCACGTGGTCCACGCGAGAATGGACCGCCCCTGATGATCGCCAGTTTTGGGCCACGTATGCTGCGTTTGACAGCCCAATACGCAGATATGTGGAACACAGGTTATCTCGACGAGCCAGAGTCATTCAAGGAACCTCTCTCCAAGCTACATGCTGCATGCGATGAGGTTGGCCGTGACCCCAAGACGCTGGAGACCACGGTCATGCTGTCGTTGGCCTATCCAGAACTGGGAGAGCCGCCCAGGTTTATGGAAAAGTATCTGACTGGTTCGGTGAATGAACTAGCGCAGGCAATGAAGGGGTATGAAGAGCTAGGGGTATCGCACATGATGTTCCATTGTGCTCCTTACAACGAGACTGTGCTGCAACGACTAGCTGATAGCGTTGCAGCATATCGGAATAGCTAGATATAATAGAAATACGTATGAAAATCACTGACGTCCGAACCACTGTAGTAAGTATTCCGCGTGCAGCAACACTGACAACCTCCTATGGTAGTACTGGAGCTGCCATCACCGTGGTTGTGGAATTACTCACCGATGAAGGTATCACTGGCATCGGACAGACAGCCGTTGCCCCTCGCTCTTATGGCGAAACAGCCGAGGGCATCGCTGCCAATATTCAGACGCACTTGGCCCCTGTCATCATTGGCGAAACGCCATTCGATATTGAACGTTTGACTGCCAAGATGCAGGCGGCTCTACCCGACCATTGGTCGTCTCATGCCGGTATTGACTTTGCTCTATGGGATCTGAAAGGCAAAGCACTAGGTGTTCCGGTCTATCAGTTGCTGGGCGGCAAAGTGCGAGATGGTCTTGACCTGATGGGTTTTGTTCATGATGATACACCGGAGCGTATGGCGGAGGAGGCAGAGAAGACACTCGATGAAGAGGGCTTTCCCGTGCTCAAAATGAAGATTGCACTCGATCCCAAGATCGATGTGGCCCGGTATCGAGCTGTTGCCAAGGCTGTTGAGAATCGGGCCGTGATTCAGGTCGATGGCAATACTGGATACACGATTTCACAGGCTCTGCCTGCGTTAACTGAGATGGAGCGTATTGGGAGCTTAGGTGCTATCGAGCAGCCGGTGGCTCGGCTTGATGATCTGACGACCATTGCCCAACGATTAAACACGCCTGTGATGGCCGATGAAGCCATCTATCCACCGGAAGACGCAATTGAGATCGTGCGGCGCAAAGCAGCCAGCATTGCGCTCATGAAGATCACCAAACATGGGGGCATTCGCAATGTGCAGAAGATTGCCGCAGTCTTTGATGGTGCGGGGTTCATTCTTTCTATGGCCATCTACTATGATGTAATTGCGCTAGCAGCAGCTCACCTCGCAGCAGCATTACCATGCGTACAGTGGCCATCACCTTACACTTGGCTCAACGATACGATTCTGGCTAAACCCTTTGAGCCGGATGGCCTGCAACTGCGTGCCCCCAATGGTCCAGGATTTGGCATTGATCTGGATAGGGAGAAGGTTGCGAAATATGCAGTTCATGGACCGCTATCATTTCCATAAAGCCGAGACCAAACTTGGTCATGTAAAGTTAAAGACTCTGTCTACTTCCCGTTCGTTCTGTTTTCTCATTTATATCACATTCTGACCCACTAGCTACATCTATATTATGTTTGCATTTTTCGAACTGACACAGAGATTCTCAGAAGGGACAATGAGCCGCACAACGAGATCTTCGGTTACAAGCAAACAGTGACCCGCATCAACATCTTCGCGTATGACACAGCTTTCTCGAATGGTGATTCAGAGAAAAATCTCTAAACCCTCTCAGTGAATCTCTGTGTCTTCTCAGTGAATCTCTGTGTTACTCTAAAAAGAGTAAAAACTGTCGTTAAATTTCTATCAAATAGTAAAAGGAGAAGAAACGGTTATGCAATCTGCACACTCTCTTCGATTGCCACGTTTGTGGCTGTTCCACTGTCTGATCATAGGGGTTTTTGTTCTGTCGGCGTGCGCTGTCCCGACCGAACCAGCAACCGGAAGCGTTGACGAGGCCACAGAATCGATGGACGCGGAAATGTCGAGCGACATGGTCACCATCGGAATGAATGAATTGGTCACGTCACTCGATCCGCCAACTGATTGGGCCATTGCCGCCACCTGGATTCACATGAACCTCTTCGACTGCCTCGTCTGGCGCAACCGCGAAACTGCCGAGTTTGAACCATGGTTGGCTGAGTCGTTCGAGAACATCGATGACACGACCTGGAAGTTTAAGCTGCGTGAAGGCGTCACCTTCCACAATGGCGAAGAGTTCAACGCCGACGCGGTGGTCTGGACCTATCAGCGCATCTTGGACGATGATACGATGATCACTCACCGCCAGTGGACCTTTATCGACCAGATCAACGTGCTGGACCCCTACGAGGTCGAACTTGTGACCACGGCACCAGAGCCGGCTTTCTTGAGCAAGATGGCTGGAACCGGCTGTGGTGTCCAGGCACCCGAACATGGCATGGCCCAAATGGAGAGCGGTGACGAGTACATGCCCGTGGGTACTGGTCCCTTCCAGTTTGTTGACTTCATCAAAGATGACAGCATCACTCTTGCCGCCAATGAAAATTACTGGCAAGGTGCCCCTGCAATTAAGACCCTCATCTGGCGAGCCATTCCGGAGACATCCACCCGTGTGGCCAATCTCATCACAGGTGATGTAGACCTGGTCGTGGGCGTGCCCTCTCAAGATTGGGAGCGAGTCAATGGCAATGAAGGGACAAGCGTGGAGCAGTATCTAACTACCCGCGTCATGTTGCTGGCCCTGCGCGCTGGCCCATCAGAAAAATTCCCCGATTGGGAAGGCATCACGTCAGACCCGCTGATTCGACAAGCCATTAGCTACGCAATTGATCGAGAAGCTCTCATCGATCTGATTGACGGCATGGGCGTTCCCGTTCTCTCACGTATCACGCCGCCGACTTTGGGTTGGAACGAACGCTTTGTTGACCAGGTTGGCGAATACAATCCAGACAAGGCCCGTGAGCTACTGGCCGAAGCTGGCTACGACGGCGAAGAGCTGGTCTTCCAATCCAGCACCTCGTGGCTCAACCAGAAAGAGGTGGCCGAAGCCATCGCTGCCATGCTACTCGATGTGGGTCTAAATGTTGATCTGCAAGTCTATGACGTGACCACCTTCCGTGAACAGATCTACTTCCCCTATCGCAACGAAGAGATCTACATGGACGCGCTGGGTAACTCCTTCTTTGACCCCTGGATCACGGTCCTTTCCGAACGCAGTGACCGTCGCGAACGCAGCGGTTGGAGCGGTGAGATTGCTGACCAAGTAGACCAGCTGGTTCGCGACGCGGCTGTGGATATGGACCCCGAGTCGCGTGCTGCAAAGTATGTCGAAATTCAGGAGCTATTCCAAATAGAAGGCCCAAGTGTCTATCTTTATCAGATGCGCGATACGGTCGGCATCAGCGACGGTGTCTCCTGGGATCCGCCACTGGACGGGTTCTTGTGGATGGGGAATGCGACGCTGAATTAGGGAAAGTTGCAGGTGGCAAGTAATATGTCGATGCGGTAAGTCAAGCCCAGCGTTGTTAGAGGCGAAACTTGGCTTGCGATGTGGTTGCTTGCGAAATTGATTGACCAAGTCTAAATGGTCGGTTCGTGGTGCCCGCCCTGGCATGAATGCGCAGGGCTACAGAGCAGACGCCCGCTTAACCGGGCTTGTTGGGAGACGAGCCAGCCCCATCAATTTACATTGAGTTGAATTCTACTCGAGTAAAGTTAGCCCAATTTACATTGAGTTGGATGAATGTTTACTCGAGTAGGGCTACTTTATTAGGGCTGTTCAGACTAAAGTCAACAACTCCGTGTAAATTCATGGGGCGTCTGTTTAATAGCCCAGCGGCTTATGAACCATAAGAAAATAGTTCGGTAAACCCGTAGGGGCTTGAGGTATGGCGGAAAACCCCGTGGCCAGATAGAGATACGCTACACCGCCATTCCTCGTGCCCGTCTTGTTTACCTCTTTATTTTCTTTAGACCCATTAGCCCTGGGTGGCCAGCACCAATCGAGCAAAACCACGTCAACCCATTCGCCATCTTTTTTTGTCAGGAAACATGACCAACTATCTACTTTCACGCCTCGTCCAGATGATCCCCCCCCTCTTTGGACTGACGATCATCTTGTTTATCCTGCTGCGTGTTGGTGGCGATCCGGTGGCGCATCTAGTCGATCCGGAAGCATCGCCCGAAGAGATTGCTGCGGTGCGGGCGGCTTATGGTTTTGATAGACCGCTTTATGAGCAATATGCTCGTCAACTTGGGATGATTGTGCTGGGTGACTTTGGAGACTCGTTTCGTTTTCGTACGGCGGCCATGCCCTTGGTCTTAGAGCGCTTGCCAGCAACCCTGGAGTTGGCAGCGGCTTCGATGGTTGTTGCCATTCTCATTGCCATTCCGGCCGGTCTGCTTTCGGCCATTTACCAAAATTCGCCGATTGATCTTGTGGTGACAGCAGGCTCTACATTAGGTCGAGCCATGCCCAATTTTTGGATTGGGATCATGTTGATTCTCTTTTTTGCTGTCACCCTACGTTGGCTGCCACCATCGGGTCGCTTGGAGGCCACGTCGATCATTTTGCCCGCAATCACATTGGGCAGCAGCATCGCAACTGCTTTGGCGCGTGTCTTACGGTCCAGCATGTTAGAGGTGTTGCGTCAAGAGTACATTATAAGTGCTCGTGCCAAAGGCGTTTCCAACTATACAGTACTCGTCCGCCATGCGCTGCGCAATGCACTGATTCCATTTGTGACTGTCTTTGGCTTGCAGATGGCGTGGCTGTTGGGCGGCTCAGTCATCGTCGAAGAAGTTTTCGCCTGGCCTGGATTAGGACGCCTGATTCTAGCATCGGTACAGGTGCGGGATTTGGCAGTTGTTCAAGCAGGTGTTTTTGTTTTTGCACTCGTGGTGATGGGGACGAATCTTTTAGTGGATCTTTCCTATGCACTGTTGGACCCGCGTATTCGCTATGGTGGTGCAGCATGATTCGTGTTGCGTGATGCGTGCGACGCAACCAACTACTACAGCGGATGCCGCTCCGCTTACAGACAGGGACGGATTTTTCCGGTCAATGATAGTCAACTCATCGAACAACGTTTTTCTGTTGACTCATTGCGGCTAATTTGTCTGCAACGTGGACTACTTAAATGAACGCAACAACACCGACGAACAAAATCCGTTCCTATCTCAATCCGTTGTAGTATGCGTGCCTCTTCAGAGTAGTCGGTCGATCTCACGTCCCGTGATTCGCGATTTATGGCGTACCAAACAACCCAATGCCTTCTAGGAGTCAGCAACATGCATCACGAATCACGTACCATAAATTCATCAGATGTAATTAACTTGAATACTTGATGTCAGTTGCAACAGAGGCGATTTCCAATTCATCTATCGACCTACCAGCATCCCGCCGGAAGCGGCGCTGGCTGGCGAGTCTTGCGCGTAGTCCGGTGGGTTTGCTCGGTGCGATCCTGGTGATGATTATGCTCATTGCCGCCATTGCTGCACCCTTGCTGGCCCCCCATGATCCCACAGCGTTGAATCTGAAAGCCCGTCTGTTGCCCCCGTTTTGGCATGAAGAGGGTGACATCACTTTTTTGTTGGGGACGGATCAACTCGGTCGTGACCTACTGAGCCGGCTCATCTATGGGGCGCGTATTTCTGTAACGGTTGGTCTTGCGGGTGTCGTTGTCTCCATGCTCGTCGGCGTGACCCTTGGTTTAATCAGCGGCTACGTGGGTGGTCTGCTGGACACACTGATCTCGCGCATGTTGGACACCTTTATGTCTATTCCCTTTATTCTGCTCGCTTTGGCCGTGGTCGGAGCCTTAGGCGTCGGGGAAGGGTCTAACCTACTTACCCTCATCGCCATCTTGGGGTTAACGGGTTGGGTGACCTTTGCGCGGGTTATCCGTGGGGAGGTGCTCTCGGTTAAGGAACGAGACTATGTCGAGGCCGCCAACAGCATTGGTCAATCACAGCAGGGCATTCTTATCCGGCATGTCTTGCCCAACGTCACGGCTTCGATCATTGTTCTGAGTACTTTGCAGATTTCTACTGTGATCATCGCCGAATCGTCGCTTAGTTTTCTGGGTTTAGGCGTGCAGCCACCCATAGTTACTTGGGGCATCATGCTGGCAGAAGGTCGGGATCATCTGGCTACCTCCTGGTGGTTGAGCACATTTCCTGGTCTGGCAATTACGATTGCAGTGCTGGGGATTATCTTGCTCGGGGACTGGTTGCGCGATGTGTTAGATCCGCGGATGAAGACGTAGGGTTGTCTCTGAAAGTAAATCGCCCTTTGAAAAACATGGTTCGGCAACAAGGCTTGATAGGAGAAAACTTTGACCAAACGACGCCTAACATCCCAAGACCTGCTTCGCTTTCAGATGGTGGATGATCCCCAAGTGTCACCGGACGGAACCCAAGTTGCTTGGGTCCGTACTTGGATGGATACAGCCGAAAATCGTTATCGCTCCAACATTTATCTGACTGATATTGCCAGCGGTTCGAGCCACCAATTGACCAACGGCAGCGCCTTGGACACCCACCCTCGCTGGTCGCCTGACGGCCAGACTATTATTTATGTTGCAAGCAAAGGCCCGTCAACTGAACAAACTGCGCCCCTCGATCCACCTAAAGCTGTGAGCGTGGCCAACGGCAGCACTCAACTCATGGCCATTGCGGTAACAGGCGGCGAGGGGCGGACGCTAACAAATTTAGCTGGAGGCGTGCGCAGCCCAAGCTGGTCGTCCGATGGCACGAGAATTGCCTTCAACACATATGTAGATCCCAGAGTCGGGCTGGAATTTATGGGAAATGATGAGCCAGCCGCCAATGAGGACGATCTGTACACTCGCTATAACCGCGACGTATTGGTCATCGAACGTGTGCGCTGGCAGGTGGATAGTGTTGGCTATGTTGGTAACTATTGCACCCAAGTCGTCTGGATTCCCTTTGATGCAGAAGATGCAGCGATGCCAGAACCGGTGCTGCTGACTAATGTCAATACCAATCTGACGGCACCGGTCTGGTCGCCGGACGGCAAGACTTTGGCCACCACGGGCAATTTAGACGAAGGTGGAGAATTACTCCGCAACAGCTATATCTACCTACTAGAGACAGATGGGCAAGTGCCCGTCTCGCCAAAGCAGCTTTTCGGGTTAGAGGAGATGCGTAGCAGTGATCTGGCCTGGTCGCCTGATGGCAGTACAATTGCTGTCTGTGGTCACGATGACCCTGTTAAGGGCCACTACGGCAACCAGATGCTTTGGCTGGTCTCAGCGACTGATGGCACGGCGGCCTGCGTTACCGAACAGTTGGATCGAGCACTGGGAGACTATTCTCGCAATCAAGATCTGCGCCGTTACGGAGGGGATGACGGTCCACGTTGGCTGCCTGACGGGCAAAGCCTCTATGTGCTAGTCAACGAGGCTGGCTCGGTTGATCTCTATCAAGTTGCACGCGATGATGGCGCAGCCTCTCCATTGACCCAAGGCAAACACTCGATCGTAGCCTTCTCGACTGACCCGTCACTTGAGACCATTGTGGCCGTGATTGGTGATGACATGAACCCCGGTGATCTTTTCCGGGTCGAACTGCAAAAAGGCGCTCCGGCCAAATTGCATCGCCTGACCGACGTCAATCGTGAGCTGTTGGACGAAATCGAGCTAGTCGAGCCGATCCGCTTCTGCGTCCATTCGGGCGACGCCCAATCGGGCGTCGACTCAGGTGCCGTGACCATTGACTCGTGGATGATGCCGCCCGTTGGTGCCGAGCCTGGGAAAAAGTATCCGGTGATTTTGTACACCGGTGGTGGACCGGGCGGGATGCGGGCCAGCGTCTTTTGCCATGAGTTTCATCTCTATGCTGCCAACGGCTATGCTGTCGTCCACTGCAACACCCGAGGCAATCATGGCTATGGCGAAGCATTCTCACTGGCCACTCGGGGGCACTGGGGCGATCTCGACTATGAGGACAATATCGCGTGCCTGGATGCCGCCTGCGCCCAATTTGATTTTGTTGACGGGGATCGAAGGGCAGTCGCTGGAGGGAGCTACGGTGGTTATAGCGCCTTTTGGATCATCGCTCGCCACCCAGAATTTAAGGCTGCGGTGGTGGATCGCTCGCTGGTCAATCGTTACGGCTTTGTAGGCGATATGAGCTTCTTGCTGGACAGGGTCGAGTTTGACAAACAGCCGCCGTGGGAAGCACCAGAGACCTATTTAGAACGTTCACCGCTTCAATACGTAGCTGGCGTCCAGACCCCAACGCTGGTCGTTCACTCTGCGCTGGATCTGCGCTGTCCGGTGGGTCAAGGAGAAGCACTTTACCTGGCGCTCAAGCGGGTTGGCGTGCCAACTGAGTTTGTGCGCTTCCCAAATGAGAGCCATGAGTTATCGCGGGGCGGGCGCCCGTGGCATCGGGTCTTTCGGTTGGATCGGTATTTGGACTGGTTTGGACGATGGCTCTGAAAATCGGCAACTTCCACCGACAAGAAAGGCTTTGCCTAACCGGTCACTGGGTGTCTCATCCGCTAAAGGTGGTGCTGGGCACCCACTTCGTGAACGGGCGGGATACCTGTAGACCGATTTTATAAATTCCCATACCAAAGCAGGAATATCTGGTATCGTGTTGCTTGAATTCTGAAATTCGTCCTATTGTTGACTTTATAGGAAATATCCTATATTATTGACTCCCAATAGTTAGGTATTGTGGCTATCAGAAAACCGCCTACATTACGTCCTGTTATATGGCTTGGAGACTCAAAGAAGAATATTTTGAGGTTTCCAGAAGAAGTGCGAAAACTGATCGGTGATGAGCTTCAGCTTATTTAGTTTGGTGGAATGCCAAAAGATGCAAAGCCATTCAAAGCTGCAGGTCCAGGGGTTATTGAGATTGCTCTGAAATACGACAAGGAGGCTTATCGCTGTGTACAAGCTGTCCAGTTAGGAGAGAAAATCTATGTACTCCATGCCTTTCAGAAGAAATCAAAAAGAGGTATTGCGACACCGAAACAGGATGTAGATTTGATTAAACGGCGTTATAGGGATGCAAAGGAGCTTGCGAAAGATGAAAAAACAAGCTGAAATTGAATTTGAAGAGAGTTCAGGCAATATATTTGCTGATCTTGGATTTGAAGACGCCGGGGAGTTACAGGCTCGTGCTCTAATCGGCTACCATGTTGTACAGCTCTTGAACGACAAAAACATGAAACAACGTGAGATTGCCGTCCTGTTAGAAATCAAGCAATCCGAAGTGTCACACTTGCTCAACGGCCATTTCAGCCGTTTTACTATCGATAAACTTCTCGACTTTCTAAAACGCATGAATCAGAAAGTAACTATCGAGATTAGCCCCCACAGAAAGGGGGAACCTTTTCACCAAGTGGCTTTCGGAGCACATCCCTGATACTCGACGAACCTATCCTCTGGTCGGATCACTACATATCAACCCTCCCGTTGGGCCTTTTCGTGAGACAGGTTTTTAGTGACAACTGAAATAATCCAGAGGCGTGGGTCACTCTTAACCAACGTCAAGAAAATAATCCAGTAGAAACCCGTCCGGTCACGAACTGGACAAGAACGGTTTTATACTGAAAAGATTATTTAATGTTGATACATGGTAACACGGTAACGAGTTTGTCGCACTGCGGTGTGACCTACAATTGTCAATCACATCAGATCCTGTTGAGTCTCTCGGGCGGTTAGCCAAAACATTCAATTCGGAAGAAAGGAACAATATGCCTGATACAATCAAAGTCGGCAACAGCGTCGTTCAACCTGGCGAACGAGCCTTTGGCTACCTGCATATAGGCTATTTAGCTGGTGGCACCGAAGTGCGCATCCCGTACCAAGTCATTAATGGCATTGGTGATGGACCCACAGTTTGTCTCGAATCGACCATGCATGGCTGGGAACCGATGGGGGCTGAGATCATCCGCCGAGCGACCCAAGAGATCGATCCCCAAACGCTCAATGGTGCGGTCCTCTGTATTCCGCTGGCCAGCCCTATGACCATCGAATTTGGCGGCACCATCGAGAGCGCAGGGCTGCGCGTCAATCCGGTCGATGTGCTGGATATGAATCGGGTCTGGCCAGGTAGTAATGTGAACGCTTGGCTCACCGAGCAGATGGCCTATGCGCTCTGGAACGAGATCGTCAGCCAGTGCCAGTTTGTGGTTGATCTTCATGACGGTACCGGTGCCTGTGACGAGCTCCCCGTCGCCTTCCCCCAAGCTTTCCCCACGGATCCCGCCAAAGCCGTCTCGGGTGAGGTGGCCGACGGCATCGGGACCGACGCCAGCGATCTCTCGACTGAAATCACCTCGGATTATCTGGCAGGTATGGTCGAACAGATTCGGGAGATGTCCATTGCCTTTGGCGCACCCGTCATCTGGTGGCGGGAACGGCCCATCAATCCGAATATGTTGACGGGTCAATGTTCGCTAAATGGCATTCCTTGTTTAGTAGCAGAGTGTGGTGGCGGCGGCATGATCGACTTCACCATCGACCAGGGCAAGGATTGCGTACTCAATATCCTCAAGCATTTCAACATGATCAACGGGGAGCCAGTCCTGCCGGAGCGCCAAATCATGGTCGAAAACTATACCGTTTATCGTTCCTTGAGCGGTGGTTTTTACATTCAGGAGGATGGCATCCAACTGGGTGCGACAGTGACAAAAGGGCAAGTCCTGGGACGTGTGGTCGATCCACTGACGAGCGAAGTGCGTGAGGAATGCACGTCCCCTGTCAACGGTATGGTTATCAGCCGGCGCCTGCGCATGCCCATCAATCCGGGTGGATATATTGCCCACATCGCCGATACAGATTCGATTATTTGGGAGCGGGAGAATGTGTAGGTCTCATCAGAAAGGTCATACTTTATCCAATTGTCCTCACTAGACCATAGAGTGATTCCGCATATAAATAATCAGGAGGCCAGTGATAATATGTCAGGCATAAGAGAGCTTCAAAGTGACGGCCATCGCACTTGAATTTCTGACAGACTTACATGTACAAGACCTGGCACGGATTGCAAGCAATCCGCTTATCAGCAAGACTAGCGGCGTTCCGCCTGACTGCGACGAGTCAGTTGTCCGTAGTTGGGTTATAGAAAATGGAAAACAAACTCCTGATGAGATCACATTCACGATTACGGTTGACCAGAATGTAGCTGGGTGTTGTATCCTGAAGAAAGTGGATTGGGAGACCCGACATGCTGAGTTAGCTTATTGGCTCGGTGTCGATTTCTGGGGAAGAGGCATTGCGACGTCAGCAGTCATGGCGATGAGAGACTTCGCTTTTGATTGTTATAGTCTTGCTTGCCTACAGTCTCACTATTTAAGAGACAGCAATGCTGCTTCTGGGCAGATCCTTAAGAAGCTAGGATTCGTTGCCGATAGGACACGGGACGAGTTGCCGGTTTCAGGCCGATTTCAGGAACTCGCTCCCGATGTGTGGACCTTCGTCAGACTTGACTGGGAGAAATGGCGATCAGAACATACGAACAGTTCGTGGTCGTTGCAGGTAAAGGCCTAGCAAGTATAGAGCAGATCAATAACTGTTCAAGCATCTTGTGGAGGCCAACCTCATGTCACAACAAGACAATAGTGCGGGACGAATCATCTTTCTGAACGGAGCACCTTGCGCTGGGAAAACGAGCCTTGCCCACGCCCTACAAGAAATTCTTGATGAGCCTTACCTACACGTCAGTGCTGACCACATCATCGGGATGCTGCCGCAACGATACAGAAATGTGAGAAATCCAGATAATTATCGTGCTCTATACAAAGCGATTTCTGGCATGCATCATGCTGTTGCGGCGCTTGCTGCGGCGGGAAATAACGTAATTGTCGACACAGTATTGTCAAGTAAAGACAATGTGGCAGAATGCGTATTCATCTTCGCCCATTTCAGAGTAACTTTCGTGGGCCTTTTTTGCCCGTTGGAAGAGCTGGAGCGACGAGAACGCGCAAGAGACGATAGATATGCAGGAATGGCAAAGGCTCAATTTGACCAAGTCCATTCGCATCGGATTTATGATCTTGAAGTCGATACCTCTATCGAGTCAGCGCAACAGATTGCTGCTAAAATCAAAGCATACAACGAAAAAGTTCTCTGGCCACAGGCGTTTCGGCAGATAAGAAACGAGAAGATCGTCCTTTCGTCTGAATAAGGAAGACAAGCAAAATGGCCCACGACCCCTATTGGGATTTAGTCTATGAACCTCAAGAACCGCCCTTTGATGCAGAACGTACTGCGCTGATCATCATTGATCTCCAGTATCTGGATGCTCATCCGGACGGCTGGATGGGCAGGCTGGCGAGGGATCAAGGCAAACCCGATCACCTGGCGGAGCGATTTGAATTTATTGAGGAGATCTTGCCCAACGTGGAGCAGTTGCTGGAAGCGTGCCGGACAAATAGCGTCGAGGTTATCCACGTGCGCATTGCTTTCCACAAACGCTCGACCCGCGACGGCAAACGTGAACTGCTCAATCGACTAGACGAAACACCGCTTATCCCACGTGACTATGAGATCCTGGACAAAATTGCACCGCTTGAGGACGAGATCATCATCGATAAGACCAGCGTCAGTGCCTTTAACTCAACGGCCATCGACCAGATATTGCGCAACATGCAAATTGACCATCTGTGGGTAACGGGTATTGTTACCGAGGGCTGTGTGGAGTTGACAGCACGCGATGCAGCCGACCGTGGCTACTACGTGACGCTAGTGACCGATGCCTGCGCCTCATCCACGAGAGTTGCCCATGCAGATGCGGTGCAGCGGATTACCGACGGCAACGTAATCAAAGGACGCACGGTCGATGAGTTATGCGCCTTATTTGAATCGATGCCTCAATCAGCCAAGGTCGCCGTATAGTCGCCGTATAAACGAATCACTCGCCACGAATCACGCACCAAAGTAAGAGGAGAAATGAATGGCAGAAATTTCACAAACCAAAGCCAAGGCGATTCAACGCCACGCCATCAATGAATTGCTTCAGGCACCAACGCTGGTGCCGTTGCGGCGATCTGACCAAGATTGGAGCGTCGATCAGCCAACGATTGTGCCTGACTCAACGATTCTGATGGCCAGCGTGCAGGCGCTAGAAGAGGGGCAGACCCACTATGTTGGTGTTCCAGGAATTGAACCGTTGCGCGCGGCCCTGGCATTGCATCTGAATCTGCCAGGATACAACGAGAGCAACATGCTGGTCACCACCGGCGTCCAAGAGAGCCGCTTCCTCACCATCCAGAAGATAGGCGAAGAGTATGGACGCATCGGTCTGCCTGCGGTCGTTCACCCTGGCGTTCGGCAAGCAATTGGCACTCGTCCTTTGGGGATGGAGCTGTTAGCTGTTGAGCCATCGACGCAGTTGCCCACGTTGGCTAGCGTGCGTGCGGCGCTAGAATCTGGCTGCAAACTCATCTATCTTGAATCGCCTAGCCGCTTAACTGGCGCCACCTTCGATCAGGAGACTGTTGCGACGATCGCTAAACTACTCATCGAGTTTGATGCAGGTGCAATTTGGGACCAGGGTTTGGCTCCGTGGGCAACTGATTATGCTTCACTAGCTGCACAACCCGGCATGGCAGAACGAGTAGCCGTGATTGGCGAGGCGTGGCCCGGCATCGGCTTAGAGAGTTGGGCCATTGGCTATATCGGTGCCAACGCAAACTGGTTCCCCTCCATGCAATCCCAGAAACAGATCATGGCCATCTGTACGAGTACGGCGACCCAGTACGCCGCCTTGAAAGCGGCGGAGCAATATGATGCTGTTCATGGCGAGCAGGTCGAACAGTTGGCGCAATTGCGCCAAGAAACGGTAGCAAAAGTAGAGGCAGCAGGGGCAGAGGTTCTGCATGGCGAAACGGCCACGTTGCTTGCCTTGCGAGATTCAGCGGACTCAGTGGCCAATGGCCTAACTGCAAGCGGCGCCAGCTATGCCGATGGTGCAGATTTTGGTGCCGCCGGTGTGCTGCGGTTGACCATGATGCCTGAGCAGGTGATTTCGTTCGTGGGTTAAAAGGCTCGCCCGCACTATGTTAAAGCGATAGTGCTGGTTAAATAATTGATGATTTCCATTGTGAATCGTCAATGTAAATGTCGTCAAGCAGGTTGTAGGGCCGAATGAAACTGCTCGGTTCGTGATGCCCACCCCACCGTAAACGACGAGGCTACAGAGCAGACGAACACACCCCTGTGACATAACAGGTCTTTAGCCTGTTTCCTGTAACAGACGCCGAGTTTTAATCGGCGACTCTGATTCAAGGACAGAATATCTAGATCTCTTTCAAACAAGATCTCTAAGAACAGGAGCCAAGAATGGCAGAAAAACCAAAGCGCGGCATGGCGCTGATCTATTCACTGATGGCCCAAGCACGACAATACGATGATGCGATCTTGCTAGGTCGTGGTGACCCAGATTTTGACACGCCAGCGCATATCATCGCTGCAGCCGACGAGGCCATGCAGAAATATACAAGCGATTATTCACCACCTGAAGGCATTTTGCCCTTGCGCCAGGCTATTGCCGATCGAGTCAAGAAATATAACAACTTTGAGGTCGATCCCGAAACTGAAGTAGTTGTGACCAATGGCGGTCAAGAATCTCTTTTCCTAATGGTGCTGGCCACGATTGGACCAGGCGAAGCGCTGCTGACACCCGATCCCAGCTACAACACATACGATAATTCAGTGACTTTTGCTGGTGGTGAAAGCATATTTGTCCCGACAACGCCAGAGACCGACTTTCGCGTCGATCCAGAAGTCATGGAGGCCGCCATTACCGCGAATACACGGGCCATGCTGCTCGTTTCGCCCAACAACCCTTGTGGCAGCGTGATTGCTCCTGACGATCAACGTGCGCTGGTTCAGCTTGCTCAAGAACGTGATCTGCTGATTCTAGCGGATGATATCTACGATCGCTTTATCTTTGATGACTTTGTTCATCTCTCGTCAGCAGCTATTCCAGGTGGGTTTGAGCGTACGCTGACCCTGAATGCTCTCTCCAAGACCTATGCCATGACGGGCTGGCGTGTGGGCTGGATCACGGGGCCAGCCGATCTGATGGCGCAAGTCAAGCAGCTCAAAGCAGCCACGACAGGGCCAAACTCGATTGTTGCCCAACATGCTGGCGTGGCTGCGCTCACGGGTCCACAAGAGCCAGTGGATGAAATGCGAGAAGCGTATTCTAGACGCCGTCGGATCGTCCTGGATGCACTGGACAGTTTGGATATCCCCTATGGCATGCCCCAGGGCGGCCAGTTCCTATTTGCCGACGTCAGCATGACGGGCATGAACAGCATCGATCTCGTGGAGCGCATTTTGCACGAAGAACACATTTTGGCCAGCCCTGGCGCATCCTTCGGCGAAAAGTGGGAGCACTGCTTACGCATTACCTTCTTGCAGCCCGAAGAGGTTTTGGAAGAGGGGATGGAGCGCTTGAAGCGGGCGATGACCAAAGTGATGGAAGAGCGGGGGTAATCGGTAGACGGTGGTCAGTGGTCGGTTGGCTGGTTGATCTCTGTGAAGATGGGGATTAGTGGCTGATAGCTGACAAGCTAATTGCAATTTGAAAGAGGAGAAGATGGGCGAGAACTTAGGGCGGATTCTGATTACAGATGATATGTACGCTGACTATGTCAATGAAGTGGCACAGCAGTTTCCACAATTGACGTTGGTCTGTGTTGATGAGTCGGGCGATGCACTTGCGTTGGCGGATGGTGACTTCGTAGGGATGGTGACTCAGTTTGCCACGGTGGATGAGCCGCTGCTCGCTAAATTGAGCGGGTTGAAGGTGGTGCTCAAAAATGGACGCAGTTATTACAATATCGACGTAGACGCGGTGCGCTCGCGCAACCTGACGCTGGCGTCTATCCCCCGCAAAGGTCCAAATTGCGTGGCTGAACTGGCCCTCACGTTGATTCTGGCGTTGAGCAAAGATCTGTTGGCATCTCACGCGGGCGTTGCTGATGGGGCTTATCGCTATCGCGGCATCAAGCCGATTCTAACTGCGGAGCGCAAAATCGCCTTTCGCTGGATGCACAACGAGTCAGTTCATGAGATCTTTGACAAAACCCTGGGCATCATCGGCATGGGTGAAATTGGCTGCGAACTGGCTCGTCGTACCAGCGTCATGGGCATGACAAACATCTACCACAAACGTACGCCCCTGTCTGCCGAATTGGAGGCACGCTTTGAAGCCAGTTATCGAGATTTAGAGACGCTGCTGAAAGAGAGTGATTACATCTGCGTTGCCCTGCCCCATACACCCGAATCGGAGAAGCTAATCGATGTCGAGGCGCTAGCCCTCATGAAAGAGAGTGCATACCTCGTCAACATCGCTCGTGGCGGCATTCTCGATGAAGAGGCTCTGATCGAGGCGCTACAAGCTGGCCAAATTGCAGGTGCCGGTCTCGATGCCTTCGTCTATGAACCGCTTCCAGACGACAGCCCGCTCTGCACGCTGGACAACGTGATCCTGACACCCCATATTGGCGGTGGTACAGGAACTACGAGACCGGCTGAATTGAGCGTGGCACTAGCGGAGATGGTGCGGATTTTGTCAGGCGAAGCGCCCAGGATCGATTTGAGCTAACGCCCGCATATACCATGGCACCTATTCCCGTAGACCTGATCATCGAGCACGGCTACATTGTCACCATGGACCCGCAAAACCGCTGCATCGAAGATGGGGCCGTGGCAGTGCTGAATGGGGCCATCGTCTGCGTCGATTCGACGGCCCATGTACAGACGCATTATCAAGCACAGACCACCTTGGATGCCAGACACAAAGTGGTGATGCCCGGTCTGATTGACACCTACGGGCACGCAGGCCACGGGATGGTCAAGGGAATTCGTCACCCTGAGTTGGGCTGGCCAACCAATCCGCTCTACTTCCACGCCACCACAGAAAAATGGTGGTATGCCGAAGGGCTACTCTCTGCGCTGGAGCGACTACGCTTTGGCGTCACCTGTGGCTTTTCGGTGATTGGGGCAACGCCTGCTCGCATGGACAGCCCGGTTTTTGCCGAACGGCAGGCCCAAGCGGTGGCGGAGGTGGGCATCCGGGGCGTTCTCGGCGTCGGCCCGCCGGATCCCTATATCAGCCATCTGCCCGAACCGTGGACAAGTACAATTTGGGATGGTGAAACGCCCCAGGAACGCATATTTACATTCGATGATGCTATGCGCAATACTGTGTCCTTTATCAAGCGCTGGCACAATGCTGCTGGCGGTCGAGTTCAGGCCGCACTCCACTATCCCTATCTCTTTGGGCGGCTGGCGAGCCATCCCCGCATCCCGTTTATCTACGACGACAGTTACGTTCCTCTAATGATTGAGAAGGCCGAAGAGGTGCGTGAAGTCGCTGACCGCCATCAGGTGCTGCTTCACTCTCATGCCTTCAATGGCTCGCTGGACTTTGCAGTAGAAAAATATGGGATTGAACGAGTACATCGTCTTCTAGCCACGCCGCTGGTTTTGGCACACTGCAATGGGCTAGCTGAGAGCGAAGTGGCAATTTTGGGCGAAGCGAGCGCGGGCATTGCGGTTGTCCCTTTTACCCACGAGAACGTTCTCTATAACCCCTGCCCAGTGGTTGAACTGCTCCAAGCGGGAGCCAACGTGACCATCTCCACCGACGGCACTGCGCCCTACTGCTCCTATGATCTCTTCAAGGAGATTAGCCGCGCTATGTGGACCCAGTGGATGGCCCACACCAATCAACACATCCTGCCCCCAGGAAAAGCCCTGCGTATGGTGACGATTGACGCTGCCCGAGCATTGGGCTTGGAACAAAAAATCGGTTCGCTGGAGGTGAGCAAGCGGGCCGACATCATTCTGATTGATATGAACAAACCGCACCTGATACCGACTACCCATGTACCTCGCCTGCTTGCCTTTTATATCAATGGCAACGATGTGGACACGGTGATTGTGGATGGTCAGATTCTTATGCGGGAGAGACAAATTCAGCATATTGATGAGACGGCCATTATGGAGATGGTCAGCGAGGAGGCACAACGCGCATTTCAACGCTTTGATGTGTCACGCTATTTGGAGATAGACGATGAGTTTTGGTTGGGCCCTGCACCTTGAGCGCAGACATATTTGGGTAATCAATTCACCGTACTGGAGGCAAAAAAGTATGTTTGCAATTCACGCAGGAAAACTCTTTGACGGCGTCAGCGACACCCTGACTTCCGACATGATCGTGCTGCCGATGGAGAGCGCATTACGCAAGTCGGTGCTGCACCGAACATGTCGATTTCTCTAAAGACTGAAGTGATCGACATCCACCACCTAACGCGCATGCGGGAGGTTGATTGACATCCATGTTCATGTGCACACGTTGAGTGGCTCGGTGGCCAATTATGCACTGAGCGAAGTCCAAGCATTGCAGGGGAAACTTGCCCTGCCCGCTTATTATTGCGTTCAATAGGAGATGGCCATATGGACCCATTAATTAGACTATATCTGCAAGAGAAACGGCCTTCGCTTGTGCATGTTGCATATTACCCAATAGTCAAAACTATGCTACAATGTTATTCCCCCTCCTTGAACAAATCTATTTTCACTCGTTATGTCGGATGTAGAACTGCTTATCATCCGTAAATATCACATCCGTAAATATCACAAAAGAATGATCCATAAAGCTACGCACGATTGCTGGAATCCAACCCCTTAGGCGGTGTTCAAAAACTAACTCATTGAGCGACGTCTCTAAGTTTCTTCTATAACTATACTGCGGTCGTTTTGAAAATAGGTTTTTTTCCGAAGCTCTATCAGAGAGATCAAACACCTGTTTTCAAACGGAGTTGAGTATAATTTTCCGTTTTTACTGAAGCAAAGTGAATAATATTGAGCAAAAATCTTCAAAATACTCTTTTGCCAACTGTTAACAGTTGGCAGTTAACAATAACAGTTTACAATCGGTCGTTTCTCCCAGAATAAGGTCTTTCCCGAAAATAATTATGGGTGATTCATGACGTATTACCCAGGCACGATTTACGAATCACTAACAAACACTCAGGAGGAATTGAATGGCAGAGCCATTAACCATTGGAACCGTATCCGTCATGCCCGGCGAGATGAAGCGAGGCGGCATCCCCATCGGCGTTGACATGTATGGCCGTGAGCGAGAGATGCCCATCATTGTCTACCGTGGCGTTAAGGATGGGCCGTGCCTCTGGCTCAACGGAGCCACCCACGGTGATGAACCAGAAGGTCCCTTCTCCATCTTTTTGGCCTTGAAAAAGCTGGATCCGCAGAAGATGAGCGGCACCGTAGTCGCTGTCCCAGTGATGAATGTTGGGGCCTTCTCTGCTGGCGAGCGGGGTGATCCGCTGGACACCTTCACCTACGACATGAATCGCTGCTATCCGGGCAAGCCCGATGGCTATCCCACCGAGCGGCTCGCCTACGCCCATTGGTCAACCATGAAGGAGAGCTGCGATCTCCAGATCGCGATCCACTCGGGCGGCGAACACTCCTATTTGGCCCACATGATCTTTGCGGCACCCAACCCCGAAAGCATGGAGTTGGGCGCGGCTATGGGACAAAAGTGGTCGCTACTCTTTGCCAGCCCTACTGGCGGCGGCAATCCTAGCTCCCAGATGGGAAATTTGGGCAAAGGGGGCATCACCGTTGAATTGGGGGGCAACTGCCGTTTGCTGACCAAAGATTTTCACGATATTGCCCAGGATTTGGCCGACGGCTACCTCAACGTCATGCGTCACTACAAGATGATCGAAGGCCAAGCAACCTACGCCAGCAGTTGGCGACAGGGCTACCAGATTGCACTACTTGCGCCAGCCACAGGTATGTATGTAGGCAACCCCGATCTGCCCTTCGAGACGGAGTTGGAACCTGACACGTTGCTAGGCCAAATCTACAACCTCTACGGCGATGTGATTGCTGAAGTGCGCGCCCCTCAGGCTGGGGTCGTCTTTGGCCTGCGTTCGCGGGCGTCAGTTCTAGAAGGGGAATGGTGCTGCTTCTTCGGTGTAGTCGAGAAGACGGTGGATGATCTGCTGTCAGAAAGCTAGTCAGCCGGTCAGCTTGTCAGCCGGTCAGCTTGTCAGGATGAAATGCTGACGATGGGATAGAAAAGCTGCTCTAACCATGCGGGTTGTCGGGTCGAGACATGTCAGGTTGGGTTGTTAGTCAGAGAAAATTTGTGGGCAAATGCTTGTCAAGGAATGCTCGCCCAACCTGACATGTCGGTCGGTGAAGTTCTTGGGTACTTGGAACTCCACAGGCCACGATCTCGACATGACAGGTGCGGCGCTAACCACGAAAGCAGCTGTTGTGGAACCTGTTTGTCGGTCCCTAAACCCGTTCCTGTCATGTCTGGATGTCTCATGACTTGCGACCTATGAGCATTTCAGCTCAATCGTCTTTCGTTGAACTGTGCGTGCTCAATTTGACATAATTTGGACCTTGTCATGAATGCAAACCTGCACGCTTGCTAACTTATTTATGAACAACAATATTCAACGCAGTCTAATCCCCGAGGACTTGCTCAAATTTAGCTGGGTCGAAGAGATGGTGCTGGACCCGACGGGTTGGTATTTGGCCTATACGGTCAAGCAGCCAGACGGGTCAAGTAACGGCTACATCACCCACCTATACGTGCGTGCGGTCGATGAACCGAGTTCCGTGCGGCTGACCACCGGCAATGGGCGTGCGTCCTCGCTGGCGTGGAGCAGAGGTGGGCGCCGCTTGGCCTATGCGTGGTCCGATGGCGAGTCGAATGCCGTCCACGTTTGCTCGCTGATTGAGGGGCTACACAGTGCGGCCGATTCGGTGACTATTTATCCGGCTGGCGAGATGCCCATGAGCGGGTTGGACTGGTCGGCGAATGATACCGAGTTGGTTGGCGTGCGTTGGACACCCTCTCGCCATCCTGATGAGCCGGGGATTCGCACTAACATTCCCGCCCCTACCATCAAGGTGGTGCGACGGTTACGCTACAAGATGGATGGCGGCGGCTGGGTCCACGACCGCTTCAGCCAGATTTGGGTGCTCGCGCTTGAAACTGGGGTTTTTCATCAATTGACCGACAGCGAGTGTGACTATTCGGAGCCGAAGTGGAGTCAACACGGCGGTAGGCTAGCCTTTATTGGGCTGGCACGTGAGCAGAATACGGAACTGGGCCAGGGGCAGCTCTTTGTTTGCGACTATCCCAACGGGAGACCGCAACTTCTCTTACCTGAGTGGCAGGGGGCCTGCCGCAGCCCGGCCTGGGGCGATGACGATCGGTCGATTGCCTTTGCGGGCCACGCGTTCCAACAACCGGTCAATAGACGCAATTTTATGACGCCCTATATGGCTAATGTGGCGGCAGGAACAGCTCGTCCGCTGGCTCCTGAAATGAAAGAAGAGGTGGGCAACTATGCCGTTGCGGATCAGCGAGTAGGGCTTTCCAACATCACGGTGCGTTGGCCATTAGGCGACCGCTGGATCTACTTCCTGCTGACCGAACAGGGCGGCGTCAATCTCTATCGCATTGATGTCAACGGCACGCAGGAACGGCTGGTGGATGGCAGCAATGTTGTCTTCGAATATAGCCCCATCGCAAGCGATAGAGTGGCCTATGGGCTAGCCGACCCATCCAGCCCCGGCGACATCTATCTCTGGCGGGATGGGGGGAGCCAGCAGATGACGGCTCTCAATCCATGGTTGGGCGATGTTGAATTACTGGCTCCGACCGAGTACTGGTATGACGGGGTAGATGATGGTTTGGGGAATGGCAAGGTCCACGCATGGATTGTCAAACCGCCTGACTTTGACGAGACCAAAGCCTATCCAACCATCCTGTACGTCCACTGCTCCATGTTCTCGTGGGACTTTAACCATGAGTTTCAGTGCCTGGCCAATGCGGGTTTTGTGGTTGCCTACTTTAATCAGCGAGGCACTACCGCGGGGTATGGGCAGGCCTGGACCAAGGCCAGCGAGGGTGATCAGGGCGGCACCGATTTTGATGAAATCATGCTGGGTGTGGATGAGTTGGTCCAGCGTCCTTACATCGATGGCAATCGGCTGGGTGTGACGGGTGGTAGCTGTGGTGGCTTTATGACCAACTGGATCGTGGGCCACTCGGATCGCTTTGCCGCTGCCGTCACCCAGCGCTCGATTGTCAACCAGATCAGCTTCTTTGGCACGTCGGACATTGGCCCCGAATGCACCTTTGGCGAGACAAAGGTGACGCCGTGGATCAACCTGGATGAAAGCTGGCGACAGTCGCCTATCGCCTATGCGGAGCAGATCGAGACGCCGCTGCTCATCATCCATAGTGATGAAGATCACCGCTGTCCGCTCTCCCAGGCCGAGGAGCTGTTTGCCATTTTGCGTTGGCTGGGGCGAACGGTTGAGTTGGTCATCTTTGAAGGCGAAAGCCATGGCCTCTCCCGCGGTGGTCGTCCCGGCAATCGGATTGAGCGTATCCGGCGCATTCAGGGATGGTTCGAGAGATATTTGACGTGATACGTGGTGCGTGGAATACAAACAACTACAGCGGATTAGGAGAGCAACTGATTTTGGGTTAGCGATGAGTAAAGCAGCGAATAACGTTTTCTTGCTGAATTATAGCGGACAATCTGTCTGCAAATCGGGCCGTTCGATGGAAGAGCCTGCACAAACGAACTAAATCCGTTCCTATTGAAATCCGTTGTAGTATGCCGCACCGAAACAACAGAAGGAAGAACAACATGCGCATAGGAGATATTGAAGCCAAACCGGGTGAGTACGTCTTCGACTATTTGAAGGTCGCGAAGTCTCGTTCTGGACTTAGCCCTGACATACCGATTCACCTCTTTGTGGGGGCAGAACCCGGACCGACACTCTTGATACAAGCGGCTATTCACGGTGCAGAGATCATCGGCACAATCGCTATCCTCAACTTCATCAAAAAGCTGGACCCCAAGGTTTTACGGGGCAACGTGATTGCGGTGCCGGTGGTGGATCGAGTCGGTTTTGAATTGGCCGAGCGCGGTTCTCGGGTCGATAAGAAGGACATCAGCCGTCTCTTCCCCGGCAACCCCAACGGCAGCGTATCGGATCAGGTGGCCGCAGTCTACTTTGAAGAGGTAGTTCGCAAAGCCAACGTCATGCTCGACTTTCACGCGGGCGCACGCACAGCTTATGAACGCTACGTGCTCTTCTCTGCCGAAGCCGATCCCGACAACCCGACCGAAATCGAGGCCATGCGGCGCAAGTTAGTGGTGGCCTTTGGGCTGGATTCGGCGGGCTTTTTTCCGCCAGGCACCTTTGGGGCATCCAAGTCCAAGGAAGCCATCGAATCTGCTAGTGTTTGCCAGATCACCATGGAACTGGGGGGCGGCACCGGCTGGATGAAAAATGGTGAAGAGAATGTAGAAGTGTCCGAGCGAGGCATGTGGAACACCCTGATTGCCATGGGCATGATCGATGGCGAATATGAAGCCGACGGCCCCGAATGCACGGTCTACAATGCCGGGGTCGTCATTTGGAAGCCTGATGTAGATGGCCTCTTTATCCGCCACAAAGCCTTTGGCGAATTGGTCAAAGAAGGCGAGGCCTATGGCACCTTACACGATCCCTATACAGGTGAAGAGCTAGCCCACCTGCGCAACCCGCAAGAAGCGATTGTGATCCCCAGCGGACAGGAGTGGCTCACCATCGGCGCGACATCGGTCGGTATTTTAGGGGTGGTGGATCGGGTCGATGACCGCCGCACAATGGATCTGTCAATATCCTTTGAATAAGGGGAGGAAAGATGAAAATCGGAACAATCGAAGCCGCGCCAGGGACAAAGGCGTTTGGCTTTTTACCAGCGGCCACGACCCATGCTGGGTTCGATGTGGAGATTCCGCTGCATATTATCGCTGGCGCATCGGATGGCCCGACCCTTTTGGTGCAGGCGGGGTTGAGCGGGCTAGAACTTGAGGCAGCGTCGATCCTGCCTAAGCTGATTGATGAGCTTGATCCGGCCCAGATCAAAGGCACTCTGCTCGTCATCCCGCTGCTGAACACATCCGGCTTTGAGTTTGAGCAGGTCAACGCCATTTGGGACAACAAGGATCTGACCACCTTGGGCCGCGGCGACATGGATGGTTCGGTCAGTGAACAGCTAATTGCCACTCACTATGCCAACGTGGTTGCCCCAGCCGATGCGGTGATCGATATCCGCAGCGGCGCACTGTGGGGGTACTACGGCTATGCGGGTGTCTACAAAGTGGGCGAGGTGGACAAATCCAAGGAACTAGCGGTGGCGGTTGGCTTGCCTCAGGTGCTCATCGGCCAGCCCACAGATGATTCCACGGCCTTGGCCGCGGCCGAAGATGGCAAGATGGTCGTCTCGGCGTGGATCGGCGGCGGACCGGGCTTGCGCGACTTTCGGGATGAGAATGTGGCCCGCACCCGCAACACGGTCTTGAATGCCATGCGCCATCTGGGCATGATGGAAGGAGCGACAGAATCTGACGCTGACTCAGTGGCCGTGATTGAAGCCCACACTGTGTTGAAGGTATCGGGCGCACGGGGCCTTACCTTTATGGCCAAAGAGAAGCGGGGACAGATGATAGCCGAGGGTGAATCCATCGGCTATGTGCGTCACCCCTATAGCGGCGAAACAATCCAGGACTTTTTGGCCCCCAAGGCTGGAATCATGCTCCATGCTGGTGCCGTCTGGCCCATGGTGCCTGAGGATGCCACGCTGGCGATTTTGGGCGATCTGGTTGAAGAGTAAAAGGGTGGAAGAGTTGAAGGGTTGAAGAGGTTAGCAACGGTCACCTTTCCACCTTCCACCTTTCCACCTTACAAAAGGAGATAACAATGCTAACGCATAAATCACTCAAAAAAGATGTCGCCCGCCGCATCGAGCGCATTCAGGCCATGATGAAAGAGAAGGATCTGGGGGCGCTCATCATCCTGGGTGGGGGCGCGCCAGGATCGCTGGGGGCCATCCGCTATATCACCAACGCGCATCTGTGGGGCGGGGCCGGTTATGTGGTCCTGGGCAGCGAGGATCCCGATCCGTGGGCGCTCATCTGGAGTTCTTATCAGGGTGTCTGGACCCGCAACGAGACGACGACAAATCCAACGCGGGTTGAATCGCCTGGTGACATTATTGGCCGCACCACTGGGTTAGCCAAAGAGTATGCCGAATCTAGCAAACGCATCGGCATGATCAACATGAACAAGCTGATGGGCGTAGGTGACTACGGCAAATTTTCTGCGGCGCTGGAAGGCTACGAGATGGTAGAAGTGACCGACGAATACAATGCCATCCGCCGCATCAAAACCCCCTTTGAGCTGGAAGCCATTCAGCAGAACGGGGCTATCTTGGATGCCAGCCTGGACGTCTTTCGGGAGCATGCCTATGTCGGGGCACGGTACTGGGATGCCTGCGCCGCCACCGAAGGCTACGTCAAATCTTTTGGTGCCTTTTGGGGGCGCACCAAAGTCTCGCTAGACATCACCCCCTACACGGTGCCAACGCCCAAAGATCTGACCATGAAAGAGGACGACATCATCAATTTTGAGATTGTCTACGAATCGCCGTGGGGTTACTGGCTGGAGATGACCACCATCTTCTCGTTTATTGACCTGCCCAGTGATGTGCAGGCGCTGCTGGATGGGTACTTGCAGGCTGTGGATGCCTCATCCGCCCAGGCCAGGTCCGGCAATACGCTACGCATGATCGGCGATGCCAATGACGCGACGCTGCGCGAGTTAGGATTCCCAGTAGATGGCAAGCACACGCCCGATTGTCACAGTACTGGGCTAGACGGCAGCGATGGGCCGAGCAATCTGGCCGATCCAGACTTTGTGCTGGAGTCCAATATGGTCTTGTCGTTTCACCCTGGCACCGTGCTGGAAAACGACCGTGGATTCTTGATTTCGGACAATTTCTTAGTCACGCCGCATGGAGGTGTTCGGATGTCGCCGCATGGGGCGAGTCGATATTATCTGCGGCTGGATAAGGGGTAGTCTCGTCTCAAGTAAAAGCTATCAACTTAACCAATTTTGGCAAATTAGTCCAGGAACAGCGCTGTAATCGTTATCTGTGGTCAGCAGAATTAAATCATAGCGGAGGGCAACAGACGCAATCAAGGCATCAACAGTCCCTAACTGCCAACCCTGTTGGCGTAGGGACGTTTGCAATGTCCCTGCATATTCTGCGTCTTGTTTATCAACTGAATGGTAGGTAAATAACTTTTCAAAGCGTTTCCATTCGCGGAGATTGCTCTTAACACGAGGTAGCATCTGGATACCAAATAGCATCTCTGCAAGCGCAGGAGAAGCAATATGGAAATCTTTACCATCAACTTTATGTTGAGTAAAAATTGAGCGTAAGTTATGTTCAGGCGTGACAAGTGGTGAAATATGATTGGTATCAAATAGATAACTGGCCATTGATTTTAGAAGCGTCCTTCAGCCATATCTTGTGCGAGATCACGTTCTTTTAAATCCAGTTCAAATTCTGCCCAAAGTTTATCCCACTCGTCTGGGGTAATGTCAGAGGGTTCCGGCGGATCTGCCTCAAGCTCGACCAAGAATTCATCAATGGTTTGAGTGGCTGGCTCAATTGCGTCGAGGTTAGGTGGCGTCGCCTTGATCATGGCAACAACCTCTTCTAACGATGGTAACGGTTCGTCATGGTCAGAAGCGAGAACGTTTTCACGTGACAGGTCTGCTGCTGCATCACGGAAAATTTTCTCGATGAATTCTTCAAAAGAGACATTGAGTCGATCAGCTTTTTGCTGTAGTAGGTTCACAATCGGTTCTGATAAAGTGAATGTTATTTGCATGCTTGCACCTCCGATAGTCAATCTGCTTGCAATTCGTTGCCTGTAATTATATCACAAATAACAAGCCTTTTATGGATGCCATTGAACGCCCTTATACAACTTCGCAAAATTCCGTAATCTGGACCATGACGAGCCCTTAATGGCGAGTTCTCAGTGAATGCATCACTGGCTGTTCATTACTAAGTTAATTTCTAAATTTTTTGTACCAACAAAACTAACACGAAGGAGAATGTATGTTCAAACAATCGAAAACTATGCTCTTGTTCTGGCTGATTCTGGCTGGCCTGCTGCTGGCAGCTTGTGCTGTCCCAACTGACGCACCGGCGACTGGTGGAGAGATGGAGGCGGAACCGGCTGCCGAGGAAGCAATGGCTGAAGATGACGGCGTCGTCGAGTTTGTCTTCGCTCACCCTGGGCCCATCCGCACCATGGATGCGCCGGTCACCTGGTTTGGCTCGACCCACTGGCTAACCAATCTGCTCTACGACTGCCTGATCTGGCGTGCGGCAGATGGTTCGGGCTATGTACCCCAAGCGGCAGAAAGCTGGGAAAATATCGACGAGACGACTTGGCGCTTCTACCTGCGCGAGGGCAACACCTTCCAGAATGGCGAGCCGCTGGATGCCGAAGCCGTCAAGTGGAATATCGACCGCACCCGCACCCGCGAAGACTTTATGGTCCAGCCTCAGTGGCAGTTTATTTCTGATGTTGTGATCGTCGATGAATGGACCGTGGACGTGATCACCGACGGCCCCCACGCTTACTTCGAATATGATGTTAGCTTCAACGGCTGTCAACTTCTGCCACCTGATTACATCGAAGAGGTGGGCGAAGAGGAATTTGCCAAGAATCCAGTCGGCTCCGGTCCCTACAAGCTCGCTGAGTTTACCGAAAGCGACCGCTACGTTTTCGAATCTTGGGACGAGTATTGGGATGGCCCGCAAGAGGTTGGCCGAGTTATCTATCAGGTGATCCCGGAGCAGTCAAGCCAGGTGGCAGCCTTGCTGGCGGGTCAGGTTGATATGATCCCAACCATTCCCCAGCCCGAGCGTGAACGCATCGAAGGCGCTGATGGCGTTGGCCTAGTCCGCTCCACCGCCAACCGCATGCACCATCTCTATCTGCGTGCCGAGACCGACTCCGGCGCGATGGCCGAAACCTACCCCGACTACCAGCCAACAACGTTGGACAATAACATTCGTCAGGCAATCAGTCATGCGCTAGACCGCACGCTGCTGGCCGATGTTCAGGGTGCTGCCGAGCCACGTCTCATCCGCGCCTGTGCTTACTATCCTGAAGGCTTTGCCGACAAATATGCTGGCACCGAGGTTGCTGATGAGTGGTATGACCCAGAACTAGCCAAGGAGCTGATTGCTGCGGCTGGTTATGATCCCGATGGTGGCAACAAGCCTAAGGTCTTCTTCGACACGCCAGCCTTCCAATTTGGCGGGGAAAAAGAGGTGGCAGAGGTCTTGACGGTCATGCTGGAAGAGGTGGGCTTTGAAGTGGAACTCAACATCCTGGATGGTTCCGCCTTCTCTGAGCAGATTGGCCGTCCTGGCAACAACCGCGACATGATGATGATTACGCTGGGTTGTGGACCCTCGTTGACGCCGCTCTTCTATACCTGCGAGTGGCAGCAGGCCAACTACAACGTCTGTGTCGAAGAGTGGGATGCCCTGGGCAAGGAGATTATGGCCACCGTGGATCCAGATGCACGACTAGCTCTGTGGGAGGACTGGTGGGGTTTCTACATCGACTACGCCTCCACCGTTACGCTCTATGAGATTGACAACGTCATCGGCATCAGCGACGAGTTTGACTGGACACCCCGTGCAGATGGTTGGTTTACCTTCCGCGGTTTGAAGCTGAAATAGAAAACCGGTAATCGGTAAGTCAGTAATCAGTAATCGGTATCTTCGCAGGCCGACAAACCGAATACTGACCTACTGAATACCGACCTACTGAATACTTTCAGTAACTCATGCAGACATACATCCTACAGCGGCTCTTACAGCTAGTTATCACCATCTTCATCGTGTCGTTGATCGTCTTCTTTCTCGTGCGGTTAAAAGGCGATCCGGTCTCGGTGATGGCCCCACCGACCTTTAGCGAGGAACAGGTGGCGCAGCTTCGGCGCGCCTGGGGCTTTGATAAGCCGTTGTGGGAACAGTATGTGATCTTTTTACGCAAGGCCGTAACCGGAGATTTCGGTCAGTCGATCCAGCACCGTATCCCGGCCATGGAGATTGTGGTCGAGCGGCTATGGTGGACCTATCTGCTGGCGGGTGTCTCGGCCTTGCTTGGACTAATCGTGGCGATTCCGCTAGGCATTCTTTCGGCCTTGCATCGCAACAGTTGGATCGACTTGCTGAGCACCACGCTGGCCACGGTGGGAACGGCCATGCCCAGTTTTTGGCTCGGCCTCATGCTCATCCTGCTCTTCTCGGTGACCTTGCGCGTCCTGCCCGCGTTTGGGATCGAGTCACCTGCGGGCATCATCATGCCTGCGGTTACGTTAGGGACGGGGATGGCGGCACGGCTCTCTCGGCTGACCCGCTCATCCATGCTAGAGGTGCTGGGGCAAGATTACATTCGCACCGCCTACAGCAAAGGGCTGATCCGCCAACGGGTGATTACCCAACATGCGTTGCGTAATGCCCTCATTCCCGTCTTGACCGCGTTTGGCCTGCAATTGGGCTGGCTGCTAGGCGGTTCGGTGGTGGTAGAAGCGGTCTTTGCCTGGCCCGGCTTGGGGCGGCTGATGATCGATTCGCTCAACGTACGGGATATCACTGTGGTGCAGGCTGGACTCTTTTGGTTCGCTCTTTCCTTTATTTTGATCAATCTCTTTGTGGATATTTTGTATACCTTCATTGATCCACGTATTCAATTTGAGCAGCAGGCGTGAGAGCAAGTTTGCAAGTGAGCAACGACTGAGCACGCATTACGAGTTACGAATTACAAGGATACCGACCTTCTGTGGGTGCATCATCAGTTTCGACATTGAATGTTGCCAGTGAGCAGCAATTAGACGTGTCACGCAGTACGCTGCGGGGGCGGTTGCAATATGCGTTGAGCACGTTGCGGCGTAGCCCGGTAGGTGTGATTGGTGGCGTCATCGTGATTTTTGTGCTTTTGTGCGCGGCTTTTGGTCCTATGATTGCGCCTTTCGATGCTACCGAGCACAATCTACGCGCCCGCTTTATGCCGCCTGGCTTTGCCGACGATAATGGCACCTATATTTTGGGTACGGACCAACTCGGTCGTGATATTTTGAGCCGGGTAATCATGGGAAGCCGGATATCGGTGACCGTAGGCGTGGCGGCTGTGGTCATTGCCGGAACCATTGGCCTGCTGTACGGTATTCTGGCCGGTTTTGTGGGCGGTTGGCTCGATGCATTACTCATGCGCATCGCCGACGCGCTGCTGGCCATTCCCTTTATCATTCTGGCCGTGGCCGTATCGGGTGTGGTGGGGCCAAGTCTGCTCACTCTTATTCTGGTTTTGGGCTTCACCGGCTGGGTAACCTATGCCCGCGTGGCCCGCAGCGAAGTGCTGGTTGTACGCGAACTCGACTACGTGGTCGCAGCCCGCGTTATCGGTCAGCCCACCAACCGTATTATGGTGAAACATATTTTGCCCAACGTGCTGGCCTCAGCCATTGTGCTCGCCGCACTACAGGTAGGGGTCACCATTTTGGCCGAATCGTCGCTAAGTTTTCTGGGTTTGGGCGTCCAGCCACCCACCGTCACTTGGGGCCTCATGCTGGCCGATGGTCGGCAATATTTGGGCAGTGCTTGGTGGATGGCTACTTTTCCGGGAATTGCCATTACCATCACCGTTTTGGGCGTTGTCTTTTTGGGGGATTGGGTACGAGACGTGCTGGATCCGCGGCTGAGGGAATAGAACAACGGATTTGGGAAGGAACGGATTGGTCGTTCGTTTGTACCGTTTCGGTTGCAACCGTCCCTCGCTCCAATGTAGTAGTCGATTGCGCCCAACGCACCACGAATCACAAATTATGCAAACACAAACCTTCCACATATCACGGGGCACTGTACAACAGACCCACAACGCGCTGCGCGACGAAATCTTGTCGGCACTGGAACCCGTGCTTTTTGGCACCATGCGAGAAGGCAAGCAGATCGTCAAGTCGCTGGAGCAGACCTTTAGCAAGCAGATTAAACAGCCCTACGTGAGCGCCGTCCATTCGGCAACGGTCGGGCTCTTTATTGGCCTGAAGGCATGTGGGGTCGGTCCAGGCGATGAGGTGATTACTATTGCCAATGCCGACGTTTCGACGACTGCGGCCATCTCCCAGTGTGGGGCCACCCCCGTCCTCTGCGATGTGCAAGCATCCGACTACAACATGAATGTGGATTTGGTGGAAGGGCTGATTACCAAACGCACGTCCGCACTCCTGCCTGTTGATCTCTACGGTCACCCTGCCGACGTTAAGCAATTGCGTGCCTTGGCCGACGCACACGGATTGTCGATTGTGGAAGATGCAGCGTTGGCGATGGGGTCCTTCGATTACGGTGAGCCCGTGGGGGCCTTTGCCGATGTGACCGTCTATAGCTTTGCCCCCTTCAAACCGATGGGAAGCCTCGGCAACGGTGGCATGGTGACCACAAAAGATGCGAACCTGGCAGAGCGTATCTCACTTTTGACTGGCTACGGTCACTCGATTCATGCCAAGCCCACAGGACCGGGCCAGCAGTGCTACGAGGGTGAAGGGTTCAACGTTCCCCTCGACCCGTTGCAGGCCGCGATTTTGACGGTGAAGCTGCCTCATTTGGCCGAATGGACCGAGAAGCGGCGCGCGGTGGCCGCAGCCTACGAAGCCGCCTTTGCGGAGCTGCCCATCACCACGCCAACCTTTCGGGAAGAGTCCGTTCCGACCTTCCGCTGCTACACCATACAGATCGTGGATCAGCAACACGTTTACCATACGGTGCGTGAATTAGGTGCTGAAGCCGTGATCCACTATTCGCCGCCCATGCACCACCAGCCCGTCTATGAGGGCAAGCTATTGGGAACGGATAATCTGCCCGTTACAGACCATCTACACACCCATATCGTTTCCTTGCCGGTGGCCGTAGAATTGACGGACGATGATGTGGAATTTGTGATTGATGCCGTTAGGAAGGCGGTTGAATTGTAAATGGTGAATAATGGATGCTTATGACGACAGCAAAATTCACCATTCACAATTCACCATGGTCGCAAGCGACTGCTACGCAAACTGCAATTCACCATTCAACTAGGAGCCAAAGATGACACAAAAGACCCCTCTCATCGAACAACTGGTAACATACGCCACGAATCTGACCTACGAGGACATTTCCCCCCAAGCACTTCAGCTTGCCAAGTGGATCGTCTTCGATTCGATTGGGACTGGATTAGGCGGCTATCAGCGCGCGCTTGGTCAAAAGGCGGCGAACTTTGGGGCCAATCACTTCGCTGGGGATCAGGCCACCCTTCTCGGTGATGGACGCAAATCTACCGTGGCTGGCGCAGCCTTTAGCAACGCCACCATGATCAAGATTTTGGGTATGGATGATTCTCACCGCTCTGCCAGCCATATTGCGGCAGAGGTATTTCCTGCTGCGTTGGCCGTGGCCGAAACCCATCAAACATCCGGGCGTGACTTTATTGTGGCATTGGTGGCTGCCTACGACCTGGCCGTGCGTGTAGGCTGTGCCGTCCGGTTTGAGCAGCGCAAGCGGGGGCTGGACGTGAAGGGGACGGTGGGGGCTATCTCCGCAGCATTGGCCGCGGGGCTGTGCGCCAAACTCGATGAGGAGACGCTCTGCAATGCCGTGGCTCTGGCCGCGGATATGTCCTCTGGTACCGAGCAGTATGTCTACGACCCCGGTCCTTGCGACACCAAGGATCTCATCTCTGGCTTTGCAGCTCGCAGCGGCGTCTTTGCCACAGAGCTCGCGGCCTACGGCTTCTACGGCCCACAGGGCGGACTGGACGGCGAGTATGGTTTCTTCCGCGTCTTTGGGGATGGCTACGACCTGACCGATTTCGATGATCTAGGTCAACACTTTGCCATCACCACTACCGCCTTCAAGCCCCACGGTGGCTGTCGTCACACCCACCAAGCAGTGGACGCTATCCAGCAGATTCAGGCCAAGGTAGAATTCGACCCAACCGAGATTGATCGGGTGTTGGTCAAGACCTATCAGTACGCGCTTCAGCCGACCTTTCGTGTCGATGTGGATCCGCCATCCCGAGAAGTGGCCGGACTCAGCATTCGGGTGGCCGCGGCGATTGCCCTCACCTATGGCAGCGCCTGGCCCGAAGACTTTGCCCACTGGGATGACCCCGAAATCCGGCGGCTACGTCATGCCACCGATATCGCCGTCGAGCCAGATATTGAAGCCCACTATCCAGACAAAAACGGCTGCCGCGTCATCGTTACCATGAAGGATGGCCAAACCCACGAGGGCTATGTGGAGTACGCCAAGGGCGAACCCGAATTCCGCTTGACGGAAAGCGAACTCAAGGCCAAGTTTGATGCGCTTACGGCACCGATTCTGTCCAGCCAGGTAGCGAATGAAATCTATGCTCGCTCTATGGCATTGGAAGAGGAGGAAGCGCTGAGTGATTTGCTGAAATTGACCAAGGCTGAAGAGGTAGAGGATGCAGTTGGGGTATTGGTGTAAATCATGATCGACTATACCGGCGACTATAAAACCGAAGTAATCCCCCTCAAATACGTACCCGTTGAGCCACTCCATGAGCTAACTCGGCAGCTGCTGCGCAACTGTGCCCTACAGAACGAAGATGCCGATATCATTGCCGATGCGCTCATCACCAGCGAGCTACGCAACCTGCAAGGCCAAGGACAAGGCGTGCGGCGCATATCCGCCTATCGGGAACGAGCCAACAGCGGCGAACTCGATACCAAGGCACCCTTTGAATTGATCAAGGAGTCACCAGCGTTGGCGTTGATCGACGCCCACAACGGACCTGGGACGGTGGTGGCAGTCAAGGCCATGCGTCTGGCAATCGAGAAAGCCAAAACGTCCGGTGTAGGCGTAGTCTTTGTGCGCCACAGCACTCACTTTGGCTCGGCCAGCTTTTCAGCCAGCCAAGCATTGACCCAAGGCTGCATCGGCCTCAGCATGACCAATGCCGGGCCGGAGATGGCTCCCTGGGGCGGCATCGACCCGATCATCGGCACCAATCCCTGGGCCGTGGCCATACCCTCCGGCGACAGCCCCGACGATATGCCCATCATCATGGATATGGCTTTGACCATGGCGGGCAAAGGCATGATGCGGTGGCTGATGCGGGACGAGCGCAAAATGCCCATGACCTGGGCCATCACCAAGGACGGTCACTTTACCGATGACCCGGCCGCGGCCATGGACGGCACGCTACTGCCCATTGGCGAGTACAAGGGCGCAGCCCTAAGCGTGATCACCGACGTATTGACTGGCGTTATGACAGGGAGTGCATTCGGCAGCGCGCTCTACAGAGATCCGGCCAAGCAGGATGTGGGCCATCAATTTATCGCCTACGATATCGACTGGTTTCTGGATCGAGAAGACTTCTACCGCAGCCTGGACGAGTTTATCCAGATGATGAAAGGCAGCCGCACCCGCCCCGATGTAGAGGAGATCCTGCTGCCGGGCGAGTTGGAGTGGCGGCGGATGCAGGAGAAGAAGGCGAGCGGCGTGCCGGTCGATCCAGAGATCTATGCGGAGTTGCGTCAGCTTGCGCTGGATGATGGGATCGAGTGGCCGTTTGAAGAATAATTTATGGGTAACTACATTCTACAACGGATTCTTTCACTAATCATCGTATTGCTGGGCATCTCTGTCGTCGTCTTTCTGCTGCTCCAGTTGATTCCTGGCGATCCGGCGCTGGCACTGCTGGGACCGATGGCTACTCAGGAGAATTTGGAGAATCTGCGGGCCGGACTTGGCTTGGATCAACCGCTGCCGGTCCAATATTTCCGCTGGCTCACCAACATTCTGCAAGGTGATTTTGGCACCTCCATCCAGCAGCGGTCGCCTGTGTTACCGATTCTGATTGAGCGTTTTGGCAACACCCTTATCTTGACCGTCTCCGCGGTCTTTATCTCGACCGTGGTTGCCATCCCCGCAGGCATTATCTCGGCCACCCGCCAATTTTCAGTCTTTGATCGGGTGAGTATGCTCTTTGCCCTCTTTGGCAACTCGATGCCCGCCTTCTGGCTGGGGCTGATGGCGATTTTGGTCTTCTCCCTGCGATTGGGCTGGTTTCCAGCGTCCGGCATGTGGCCGATTGTGGGGGATCGTAACCTGTGGACTCTGTTGCACCACTTAACATTACCAGCCGTCACGCTCGGCATCTCCACGGCCGCAGTCACGGCCCGCATTACGCGCTCCAGCATGTTGGAGGTAATTCGGCAAGATTACGTGCGAACGGCCCACGGCAAAGGGCTAAAGGCAGGCGTGGTGATCCGACGCCATGCCTTAAAAAATGCCCTGCTGCCTGTCTTGACCGTGATTGCCGTGCAGTTTGGCTTTCTGCTCGGCGGTGCTGTGATTACGGAGACCGTTTTTAGCTGGCCAGGGTTGGGATTAGCTCTTTATAACGCCATTTCCGTCCGGGATTTTCCCATGGTCCAAGGAGGCGTTCTGGTGGTGGCGACGGCCTTTGTGTTGATCAACTTGATGGTTGATCTGATGTATGCGTGGATTGACCCACGCGTGCGGTTTGGGTAATTCGACGGTATGACATCTAGTCAACTTTCTTTGCGGAAACCAGTATCCCAATCGGTGCCGCTGCGTACCCAAAGCCAGGCAGCCCAAATTTGGAGACGCTTTCAAAGGGATAAAGCCGCGCTGCTGGGTGGGTTGATTATTTTGCTAACGATTCTGGTTGCCGTGTTTGCACCTGCGATTGCGCCAGCGGACCCATTAGCACAAGAGGCGTCCAATCGTCTGCTGCCCATTGGCACCCCGAACCACCTGCTAGGGACCGATTCCAATGGGCGGGACATCCTTAGCCGCCTGATCTTTGGGAGCCGAATCGCGCTGTTGGTCTCGCTCATCCCCGTCCTGATTTCGGGTACGGTGGGGTTGGCATTGGGGCTGCTGGCTGGCTATTACGGCGGCTGGATCGATGCAGTCATCATGCGGCTCTCCGACATTATGTTGGCCTTTCCTGCTGTGTTATTGGCGATTGCCATTGTGGCCACGCTTGGCCCGAACCAACTCAATGCCATCTTGGCGCTCACAGTGGTCTTTGTTCCCACCTTTGCGCGGCTGGTTCGGTCACAAGTTCTGGCACTGCGGGAGCAGGATTTTGTGCTTGCGGCTCGGTCCATTGGTGCATGGAATCGATCCATTATTTTTCGCCATATTCTCATCAACACATTGCCTATTTGCATCGTCTTTGCCACCTTGCAGACTGGACAGATGATCATCTTTGCCGCGGCCCTCAGCTTTTTGGGATTGGGCGTGCAGCCGCCAACGCCAGACTGGGGAGCCATGGCTAACGAAGGGCGCAATGCCATGTTGGTTGCACCGTGGGTGACCACTATTCCCGGTATTGCCATTTTTACCGTGACCATGGGGTTCAACCTGTTGGGCGACGGTCTTCGAGATGCGCTGGACCCGCGGATGAAGGTGTAAGTGAATTGCGAATTTTTAATTGCGAATACCTCATATGGGGCAAGAACATTCATCATTAGAAATTTTTGGTTAAAATGTAACAAGTAATTTCGTCAAATTAGTGCCTTGCCGGTTTGCTTATTGCACAATGGGCAAGAAAATTGCTAATGGTGAACGGTGAATTATGAATTGCGAATTGACACTCGACGTATGCGAATCATTCGCTATTCACCATTCGTAATTCTGGCTTGTCCAGGCTAGGAGTTACACAGTTGCTGGTTTCGATACGTCCCTACTCTACCGACCAACTGAGTAATTCCTGCAAATGTTAACAGTTGTCTGTTGGCAGTAGTCACAAAAGAAAATTGGGATGTATTCAGTATTCAATAGGTTAGCGGTTGGTATCCAAAAAGGAGACACTTTATGCAGACGAGAATCATTTTTTCGACTTTGCTGATATTTGTACTTTTGCTCGCCACTGCCTGTGGCGGTGCAGCACCCACACTAAGCACTGCTGAAGGTGCCGGCGGTGAGGAAAGTGCAGCATCAGGTGGCGGCACTATCATTGTCGGGACAGAGACCGACATCGAAGGCGGAGATCCCATCATGGCTGGTGCCTTGGCGACCATCCGCGTTCTGCGCAATGTCTATGACAGCCTGGTCGAGTTCGAATTGGGCGGGATTGAGCTGGAGCCCTCTCTGGCCGAATCTTGGGAGATTTCTGAGGACGCCACTCAGTACACCTTCAAACTGCGTGAGGGCATCTTCTTCCACGACGGTGAGCCATTTAATGCCGAGGCCGTCGAATTTGCCTTTCGTCGTGCCTTTGACCCAGAGTTTGAGTATTACAACGAAGCCAATAGCGTCGGCTTCTTTCTCGTCGGCCTGACTGAAGTGGAAGTGCTAGACGAATATTCGATTCGCTTTACCCTGACCGAACCCAATGCGGCGTTTTTGGAATTTCTCGGCTATGGAGCGGGTCGCATCGTTAGCCCCAAAGCGATACGCGAAAATGGCAATGAGTGGATTGTCGAAAATCCCGTCGGCACCGGTCCTTTCAAGTTTGTGGAATGGGAAAAGGGCCAGAAGGTCGTCCTAGAACGCAATCCAGACTACTGGAAGGAAGGTGAACCAGCAGCCGAGCAGCTCATCTTTGTGCCGATTCCAGAGCCAACTGCCCGCGTGACCGCCCTGCTCACCAATCAAGTTAACATGATTGTGGTCGTGCCGCCTGACGCGGTGGAAGAGATTGAAGGCAACTCCGACTTTGTCTATGAGCAGGGTCCGGGCAACCACTACTGGTTTATTGTCCTCAATACCAAAGAAGGCCCGTTTGCTGACAAGTTGGTGCGGCAGGCTGTCAACTACGCAGTGGACAAAGAGGGGCTAGCCCAAAGCATCCTCCAAGGATCGGCAAAAGTCGCGACCCAGCCTATGCCAGCAGCAAACTGGTCCTTCTCGGATGAGATTGCAGGCTACCCCTATGATCCCGAAAAAGCGAAAGAGCTACTGGCTGAAGCAGGTTATCCTGATGGTTTTAAGACCAACATGATCATCCCCGTCTCCGGCTCCGGCATGATGATCCCGGTGCAGATGAACGAGTACATTCAGGGCAACTTGCTGGATGTGGGCATCGAAGTAGAGATGCAATCCTATGAATGGGTCTCTTATCTGGGTATTTGGGCGCAAGGGTTGGATGCAGAGACGACCATGAACAACCAGTCTATCATGTCCAGTGAACCCTACGTCCTCAATTTCCTGCTGCACGGCGATTTTGCAGCACCCAACGGCTGGAACACCGGTCACTACGACAACCCAGACGTGAGCGCGCTACTTGACGAAGCTCTGCGCACGCCAGATCGGGAAGAACGGGCGGCCATCTATGCTGAAGCCCAAGCTATGATTGTGGAGGACGCTCCGTGGATCTTTGTGGTGAATGACTTGCAGCCTATGGCTTACCACAAGAGCATTCAGGGCTACGTGACCAATCCAGCCTACGTGATCAACTTCAATCCCATCTCCGTAGCAGAGTAAGCGAGTAGCAGATATGGTCATCCTGACAACTTTTTCGATTACAGGCTACTGCCCTCGCACAGGCATGGTCGGGACTTCAGTCTGCACGGCTCTGCCTGGCGTTGGCTCATTGGCTTCTTTTGGTCAAGCTGGGGTAGGGGCCGTCTCCACCCAATCCTTTGTAAACCCTTATCTCGGCATCGACTCGTTGAAGCTGATGGCTCAGGGGCAATCGGCGGAAGAGGCGTTGGATGCGGTGTTGGCGGCTGATCCAGGACGGGAGCAAAGGCAGCTTGCCGTGATCGATGCGCACGGGAAAGCGGCAGGTTTCACAGGTGCTCAGTGTATCGACTGGAATGGGCACATCGTCGGCGACGGCTTTGTGGCTGCGGCCAACATGATGGTGGACGAGACCACAACCCAAGCAATGGCCCATGCATTTGAAGCCAACGCCGATCTGCCACTCCATGATCGGCTGCTCAAGTCGTTGGAGGCAGGCGATGAAACGGGCGGTGACTATCGCGGTCGCCAGTCCGCGTCGCTGCTGGTCTATGACAAAGAGGAGTATCCAGCCCTTCATCTACGGGTCGATGAGCATCAAGAGCCGGTGGCCGAATTGCGTCGCGTCTATGAAGTTAGTCGTACGCAACTGCTTCCGCTGCTAGTGGGTATGCCGACTAGGGAGAATCCGCTGGGCAGTCTGGATCCAGACGATCCAGCGCTGGCACCGCTTTTGAAGCACGTTAGCGAACGTTGATATCTATTCAAGCACCACGTTTCACAACAGGTTATTTGTTTTCTAAAAATTCTGTAGTTTTACTATATATACACTATTTAATAAGGAGCAACGATGAAACAGAAACGATTATTGTTTAGCCTGCTTGCCATGCTGCTGATTATGGCGGCCTGCGCGGCCCCTGCTGGGGAAACCAGTTCAGCCGATATGGCAGAGGAGTCGTCCGAAGCCATGGAGGGCCAGGCCAAAGTGGTACGCCTGGGCATGAACCAGGAGCTGGAATTTCTCAACGTGATGTACACCCAGGGTGGTAACTCGCTACAGGCGTCCAAGACGGCCCAGCGTGGACTCCTCTTCCTGGATGCGGAGGGCAGCTGGATTGGCGAACTGGCCACCGAAGTGCCATCGGTCGCTGCTGGCACGGTTGCACCCGATGGTAGTCAGGTTACCTACAACCTGCGTGAAGGCGTCATGTTCCACGACGGCACCACGGTGACTTCCGCCGACGTATTGGCTACTTGGGAAGCAATCATGAGTCCCGACAACACGCCCATCACCCGCTTAGGCTACGACAAGATCGAATCCATTGAGACGCCCGATGACCTGACCGTAGTTGTCAACTTTGCCGAACCCTTTGCCTCGTGGAAGATTCTATTCGACTTTGTGCTGCCCGCCCACGTGATTGAAGAAAACTCGCCAGGTTTGGATGAATCGCAAGCCATGCGCACGCCCGTCGGCTTTGGCCCTTTTAAGATCGTTGATTGGAAGCCAGGCGAGTTCATCGAGTATGAAGCGTTTGATGACTACTGGCAGGGACGCCCCAGCATCGACAAGTTCTTCATTGTCATCTACCCTAGCACCGAGGCGTTGTTGGCGGCTCTAGAGGTAGGCGAAGTTGATATTGCATGGGGTCTGCGTGCCGCCAACGTGCCCAAACTGCAAGAGTTGGAAGGCGCGGGCATCATCGACCTGGTACAGGTACCGCCAGCAGGCGGTGAACGTTATGTGATGAATGGTGACGTTTCCCAAGCACCCATCTTTGCCGCAAAAGACCTGCGTGTTGCCCTCCACCATGCCATCGATCGCCAGCTCATCATTGACAGCATCTTGAACGGTCTGGCCGAAATCAATGTCGGTAGCGAGTGGCACGGCACCATATGGCAAAATCCTGACTTGGTTCCCTATGAGTACGATCCTGAAGGGGCCATGGCTCTGTTGGATGGTCTTGGTTGGGTAGATGGTGATGGAGATGGCGTCCGTGAGGCAACTGGCGTAGAAGGCGTTGACGACGGCACCAAGCTTAGCTTTACCCACGCCACAACGTCTGGCGTTCTCCAGCGCGAGCAGGTCCAGTTGCTGGTGCAGCAGATGCTCAAGGACGTCGGCGTCGAGATGGTCATTGAGAATCGCCGCACCGCGGAACTCTTTGGCACCTGGGATCAGAATGGCGTTTGGTCCCACGGTGATTATGAGATGGGTGGTTGGAGCCACGGTCTGCGTGCGCCCGATCCAGAAATCTCCAACCGCTTCCTCTGCGACGAGGTTGCCACACCCGATAACCCTGGTGGTGCTCAGTGGCATCGTTACTGCAACCCCGCCGTCGATGAGCTTTTGATTGCGGCCCAAACCGAATTTGATGACGAGGCCCGCAACGCGCTTATCTTCGAAGCTCAAAAGATAATGCACGAAGATGCCTATGCAATCTATCTCTTTGCCACAGGCCGCCATTACGGTGTGAATGTCGCGGTCGAGAACTTCGAACTGCGTCCGTTTACGGTTTGGTATGGCAACATTCACGAATGGGATCTGGTGCAGTAGAAGAGTGTGAGTCGGTGGTCGGTAGGTCAGTAAGTCGGTACAGTGGTAGATGCCAGCATGGGATTGATACCCGCGTGGGATTGACGTCCGCACGGGGATAAATCCGCCGTGCTATCAATCGACGCCCCTTAAAAGGGGCTGGCTCATTAGCGAACAAGCCTGGTTTAGCAGGCGTCGCTTGGTAGCCCCGTCCGTTCACGGCGGGGCGGACACCACGAACCGACCTACCGACCTACCGATTACCGACATACTGAATACTGGTTTACCGATTACCGACTGACCTAAAACTATGGGCAATTACATCTCACGGCGTCTGCTCCAGGCCATCCCCCTCCTGTTGTTCATTTCATTTATCATGTTTATGATCATTCAGGCCACAGGCGATCCGCTGGCGGCCTATACGGTCGACGCATCGCTGACCTCGGAGGATATTGCGCGGCTGAAGGCCAAATATGGGCTGGATCAGCCCGCGCCGATCCAGTATCTAAATTGGCTCCGCAATATGGCTACCGGCAACTGGGGAACCTCCTACTTTACCCGCGAGTCTGTAGTCGACATGGTCCTGGAGCGTTTGCCCAATACGCTGGTCCTGGTCGCCATTTCGTACACGCTGATTCTGGTGCTGGCCATTGTTCTAGGCATTGCGACAGCGCTACGCCAATATTCGATCTTTGATCACGTGGTAACCGCGCTGAGCTTTGTGGGAATTGCCATGCCCAGCTTTTGGTTGGGACTGATGCTCATCTACCTCTTTTCCGTCCAATTCAAATCACTCGGATTGCCGTCTTTGCCAGTGGGTGGTATGTATGATTTAGAGGTTGGTAAAACCGCGCCCCAAGTATTGCGCCACGCCATTCTGCCAGCGGTTACCCTTTCCGTGGTGGTCTGTGCCCGTTACATTCGCTACATTCGCTCTGAGGTTTTGGAGCAGCTTCACCTAGACTATGTGAACACGGCCAAGGCCAAGGGCTTGCGTCAATACACCATTCTGATGCGCCACGTCTTCAAGAATGTACTGCTGCCGCTAATTACGTTGATCGGGCTTGATCTGCCCAACTTTTTGTCCGGTACCATCGTGATCGAAACCATCTTTGCCTGGCCGGGCATTGGGCGGCTCTTTTGGTCGGCGGCGGAACGGACCGACATTCCGGTACTCATGGCCGTGATGCTCTTTGTGGCGATCATGACCGTCTTTTTCAATCTGTTGGCCGATATTCTCTACGCCGCGGTCGATCCCAGAATCAACTATTCATGACGAGTAAGGCAGGTGCTAGTGTGACGTTATCTACTGACTCGGTTGCCCAAACCGCCACCCTTTCCGAATTTACGCGCCCGCCCGAAAGCATGTGGCGCATGTTCTGGCGACGCTTTCTGCGTCACAAACCGGCCATGATTAGCTTGGTGGTTTTACTGGTGTTGACAGTAGCCTCGTTTGGCGTTTCCCTCTTTGTCTCGGAAGATGCGGCCAATCGGATCGAAGTCACAATGATGCGCACGCCACCAACCTGGGCCAATCCCTTTGGCATGGACGATGTGGGGCGGGACATCTTTCTGCGCTCGCTCTTTGGAGGTCAGATCTCGTTGCGCATCGGGATCTTAGCCGCCCTCATCAGCATGACCATTGGCGTCACGGTGGGGACGGCGGCGGGTTACAATTCTGGCTGGATCGACAATGTCCTCATGCGCTTTACCGACGCCCTGTTAAGCATCCCAACCCTCTTTATTTTGATTGTCTTGACCAGAGTCCTTGACGGCCGTTTTGGCGTGGGAAACGTGCTTCTCATCACCGTGGTTATCGGCGCGCTCTCGTGGATGCGAGTCAGCCGGATTGTGCGGGCCAACGTGCTTTCGCTTAAGGAGCAGGATTTTGTGCTGGCGGCCCGTTCGTTGGGTGTACGTTCCTGGCGGATTCTGCTGCGCTATATCGTGCCAAATACGTTGGCTCCGATTGTAGTGGCGGCCACGCTGGGTGTGGGGCGGGCCATTATCTTCGAAGCATCGTTGAGCTTTCTGGGGCTAGGCGTGCAGCCGCCGACCGCTACTTGGGGCAGTATGCTCAACCGCGCTCAGGCTTATCTGGTGACCGCGCCGTGGATTGCCATCTTTCCGGGGCTGCTGATCCTGATTACCGTACTCTGCGTGAACTTTGTAGGCGACGGCCTGCGGGATGCGTTTGATCCGCGGTCGTTGCGCTAAATCCAGATTTCAGGTAGCCAGTAAGCGATTGCCCTACCACGGTCAACGAAATACCGTTGAGGTAAACGCCCTTTCTTCTGGTACAGTGTACTCGAAATTTCGCTACTTTAATAGGAAAGTATAAAAATCAGCCACCTACATGGCCAAATTCTGGCTGAACGCTGATGGCTGAATAGCTGAAAGCTTTTAAACCAGCATCATTAAACACCCAGCGAGAAGACTATGCCACCACTAACCAAACGAACTGAAGTCCATGCCACTATCCAGGCTCAAAAAGACGCCCATTTAGAGCGTTTAAGAGCCTTCATCATGCAGCCCAGCGTTAGCCGCGAGAACCACGGCGTGCGCGAGTGCGCGGAACTCTTGCTCTCTCACTTTCAGGCCCTTGGTTGCCAGGAAGCGGAGATTGCCGAGACACCGGAACTGCCTTCGGTTTGGGCCTACTACGACGCAGGCGCGCCCAAGACGCTGGCCGTCTATGGTTACTTCGATACAAATATTGTCGGCACTGGCTGGGATCATGATCCATTTGGCGGCGTTATCGAAGCCCACGACCCGTTTTCTGCTGTGCTTTACGGGCGGGGCGGCGGCAACAAAGGGGGGCTGATGGCGTTACTCAATGCCTTGTTTGCCATCAAAGAGGTGGAAGGCACGCTGCCCGTCAACCTCATGTTTGTCTGCGAGGGCGAAGAGTTTGTGGGCAGCCTCCACATTCCCCTGTTGATTGAGCGCTATCGTCATCACCTCGAAAAGGCTGATGGGCTGCTGGCACCACGTCCCTGCCAAGCCCCCAATGGCGAAGTCATGTTGCCGCTGGGGAACAAGGGCTGCCTGCACATAGAACTGACCTGCTCTGGCGAAGCGTGGGGGCGGGGGCCTATCGGTGGGCCAACCCACTCATCGACCATGGGTGTGGTCGATCATCCCACGTGGCGGCTGGTTCACGCCCTCTCCACCCTCTACGATCCGGCGGAACATCGCATTCTAGTCGACGGCTTTTATGATGACCTCTACGAACCCAGTGCTGATGAGCTAGAGCTGCTCGAAGCCCTGGCCACTCGCTACGCCGGAAAGGAAGCCGAAACCGTACCGGGCATTGGCGATCCAGAGCGCATCAACAAATTTATCAACGACGCCACCGGCATCGAGGTCTTCCACCGCTATTGCTTCCTGCCTACCATGAACATCAACGGTCTACGGTCAGGCTATACTGGGCCTGGCACAACGCTTTGGACCTTGCCCGCCATTGCCCAGTGTACCATCGACCACCGCCTGCCCCCTCATCTGGACCCAGAAGTTTGCGTCCAAAAAATTCGCGCCCATCTGGACAAGAACGGCTACGAGGATATCCAGATCGAAGTCCTCATGTCGGTGGGTGCCCAATCCATTGGCCTGCGGGATGATCTAACGCAATCGGCCATCCGCTTCTTTGAAGAGTGGGGCGTGGAGCCTGTCATTTGGCCGCGCCGCGGGGCCAGCGGACCATCAGGGGCCTTCAGCCAGCTACTCGGCTTGAAGGTCTTGGGCAGTTCGGGCATGAGCTACGCCAGCGGCCATTCGGAAGGCAACGAGTTTTTGGTCATCGAGGGTGATGGCAAAGTAGGCGGCTTGGTTGAGCTGGAGCAGTCGTTTGTGGATCTACTTTACAGCTATGCAGCATACCCGGGAGATTGGACATGAGCGACACTTCATTTTGGCAACGACTAGAGAGACAGGTCAACGAGCAATGTGACGCATTCGCTGGCGTCATGGGCGTTTGCGTCAAGGAATTGAGTGGCGAAAATAGCCTGCACGTGCGCAGCGACGAGATCTTTCCCACGGCATCAACCATCAAAATTCACGTACTGACTCAGCTATTCATGAAGGCAGAACGGGGCGAACTGGATATGGCCGAGAAGATTCTGGTTACGAAAGAGATGTTGACGCCAGGTAGCGGCGTACTCAATTATTTAGATGGTGAAGTTGAACTGAGTATTCTGGATCTGGCCAACCTCATGATCATCGTCTCGGATAATACCACAACAAATCTCTGCATTGACATGGCGGGTTTTGATGAGACCAACGCTATGCTGAGTGATCTGGGCCTCACCGAAACCAAGCTCCGCCGCAAGATGCAAGATTACGAAGCCGTGGCCCGCGATGATGAAAACATCTCGACGCCAGCCGAATGCGTGACCATGCTCGAACATCTCTATCATGGCCGTCCCACTAAGCAAGTAGCCGAACAGACGCTGACCATCCTCAAGAAACCGAATCGCGGCCCCATCATGCGCGCATTGCCTGGGATAACAGTCGCCAGCAAACCAGGCGGCATGACTCGGGTCCGCTGCGACGCAGGCATCGTCTTCCTAGAGCGCCGTCCCTACATCATCGCTGTCATGACCAAGTACGGTCTGGGCCATCCGCTGGATCACGATATGGCCTTGAACAACGTGGTGCGCACCGTCCAGGAGACGATGGTGGCGCTGGACGATTCGACGATTTACGGGCAGGGGTATAAGCCTTATGCTTGACATAGGTTCAATATCCCATGTTTAACTCTTGGGCTTGGGCAGTCAATTCTTCTAAAACCTTGCGCCGTTTTGCTTTTACATCATTTTTATACTGAACAACATCTTCCAAAAGAACGCGACGATGAGTACCTACCTTACGATAAGGTATCTCACCATTTTCCAAGAGCTGTACCAGATAAGGACGTGATATATTTAGAATATCAGCTGCTTGCTGTGTGCTAAGCTCAGCCTGAATGGGTGTTAAAGTGACAGCATTGCCTAGCGCCATCTCAGCAAGAATATGTTGTAGCAATCGCATTGCGGAAGCCGGAATTGTCAGCACGGTATCGGCACTGTTTTCTTCCAAAAACTGGACTTTTACTTCCGGCTTTTCACCAAGCAACGCTGCCAAACGACGGCTCGTTTCCTGTGCGAGAGTCGCTTCAGCCTCAGTTGGTTTAACCGGATCAATTGCTTGCATATACATGGTCAGTTCTTCCTTTTGATTCATATGGAGTCAAGCATACCATATAAACGAAATAAACGCAACGCATGGGCTAATTATATATGTTGTTAGAATTAGTCCCCGTATCTTTCTCAGATGAGATACGGATCTTTCCGCATGATTATTCGGTGTAAGAGTCAGAATTATTCAACTATTCAACGTACACCTCGCGAAGAAACGCTACTGTAACGACTCGTGATTCGTTTGGATTGCGATCTGCTGAGAATAAATTTAAGGAGACCCAAAACTATGGAACACGAACTCACCATCATCCGCGGAGCGCGGTTATTTGACGCGATGGGAACCGAACATTGGAACGGGGCCAGCATTTGGATCGAAGGCAAGCAGATCATCGGCGTCTACGGCATAGAAGCACCGGAAGCACCAGAAAACGCCCGCATCCTCGACTTCCCAGAGGGAACGATTCTACCCGGTCTCATGGATTCGCACACCCACTTAATGTACGGCACGGGTGAACGCATGAGCGGTCCAAAGTCATACGATCACGTTAACCCAGTTGACAACGATGGCCTGATGCTGCTGCGCAGTGTGCGTAACGCCTACCGCCACCTGATGAAAGCGGGTGTCACCACCATGCGCGATCTGGGCGCACGCAACCGCATCACCTTTGACCTGAAAGATGGAGCCAGCGCCGATCTCTTCAAAGGCTTTCCCACCTTGCATGTTTGTGGACGGGCCATCACCATAACTGGCGGTCACTTCCACTTCTGCAATGAAGAGGCTGATGGAGAAATCGAATGTCGCAAGGCCGTGCGCAAGCTGGTTAAAGAAGGGGCCGATTTTATCAAAGTCATGGGATCTGGTGGTGGCACTTACATTACCGACAACCGACGCGCCTCTTTCACCGTGGGCGAGCTGCGGGCCATTGCCGACGAAACCCATCGTCACGGCAAGATCTGCACGGTCCATGCCATCCCCACCGAGTCGATAGCCAACGCGGTCGAGGCCGAGTTTGACTGCATCGAACACTATGAGTTCGTGGAGCTAGATGACACCCGCCGCTTCAACCGAGAGATCGCCGAGCGGATGATCGAGAACGAAATCTGGCTCAGCCCCACCATTCAGACCGGCTATCGACGCAAGGAAAAGATGCTTAACCTGCAAGAGCAGCGTGAGCTGACCGAAAAAGAGGCCGAAAATCTGCGTTTCTTCTCCTGGAAGCAGGAAGGCCAGCTCTACGCCACGGGCAAGCTCTATGAAATGGGCGCACGCCGCTTCCTCATGGGGACCGACGCCATCTCCGAGTTTGGAGACTACGCCATCGGGCTGCAGCTCATGTCTGAAGCTGGCCTGCCCAATCGGGAAGTGCTGCTCGCAGCTACCCGTTATTGTGCCGAAGCCTTTGGCATTTTGGATGAGGTAGGCACCCTCGAAGTAGGCAAAACCGCGGACATCACCATTGTGGAGGGCGATCCGATTGCCGACATTAAGGCCATCGCGAACGTCACCCAAGTGGTCAAGAATGGATATGTCCTACCCATGGACAGCCTGGAGCTCTTCCCAGAAGGCCCGGGCGAACCGCAGATACCACCCAAAAAGCGCAACCCCAATCCTAAGGTGATTCGGCTGCCCGAGGATGAGATTGAGGCAGAGTATGATCAAGAGCATGGACACGTGCATCCACATAGTCATCCGCACACGCATCCGCATGTTCATTAGACAATATGGGCATATTGACTCAAGAAGGAATCTTACTTTGAGAAGCATAGAGGAAAGTAGTTGACGCTACGGATATTATGTGTCAATTCACCACTGTGGAATGCCAAAAGTGAACCAACTATTGTACTTCGGTAAGGATCAGGACGGATAATCGAAACTTACCCAATCTTCCGTCCTGATGACGCTACTTAAGTATACTCCAAAATTTGAGTCAACGCGAAAAAGAGCGCGATTTACCCTATATATTATAGTATACTGAGCAAGCCTGCATAGAGGATAGGGCAATGCTGGAGAGCAACCCGAGCGCTATACAGGTGCCTGATAGATGGGCGAAGAGGCGGAGAAAATATATTCTCTGCCTCTTCCCGCCAACATTTTGGTTCGTGAGATTGTTGGTTGATTTCATCGTATCTACCTGAGCCACAATGCCGACTCAACAGGGATGGTGGACGCCCAACCTACCGTAGACAACCTGCGCAACGGCATTCTCCAGTGGGCAGCCGAGCGGGTAGGTGTTGGACGCCCGCTCAATCTCTTTCTTGTGGATCATGGTACAGTCAATCGCTTCTATCTGGATAAACCAGGCCGACAGTGGATTGCCCCTCAAGAATTGGATGAATGGTTGAGCCAAGTGGAAAGCGCCAAGCCTGGGCTAATCAGCAACGTCTTTATCGAGATGTGTCACGCAGGGAGTTTTATCGAGGAGCCGCAGAGCATCAGCAAAGCAGGTCGGCTTGTGGTCACCTCCACTAATGTACATAACGTTGCGTATGCCTCCCAGCAAGGAGCCGCCTTCTCCGATCAGCTGATTTCTGCCTTGGGGCAAGGCTCTAGCGTGCTTAGCAGCTTTCAGTCCGCCCGTGTGGCCACCCAGTCTGCCTATCCCGTTCAGGAGCCGTGGCTGGACGCGGATGGTGATGGCGTACCCAATGAGCTAGATGATGCGGTCATTGCTGCCCAGCGCGGCTTTGGTTACGCCGGTTCGCTACCCGATGATCTCTGGCCGCCTTACATCGTCCAGGTCTCTCTTCCAGTTCATCTGCAGCAGATCAACCAATCCACAGCCGATGGTACTAAGCTAAACAGCACCGAACTAGACACTATCGAACTGAACGCAACCGTGCTGGATGATGTGAGGGTGGAACGGGTCTGGGCCGTAATTTATCCACCCTCCTATACGCCACCGACCGAGTCAGAGGATTTGGTGTTGGAGGATACGCTGGCGACCATCCTATTGCAGAGCCGAGGCAACAACCAGTACGCCGCCCAGTATCCTGATTTTGAAGAGACAGGTACCTATCTCATTGTGGTTCACGCAGAGGATGAAGATGGCATGGCGGCAAGGCCCGTGGCGCTTGAGGTGCAGAATGGCAGTTTACTCTATCTGCCGGTGATGAGGGAATAAACTTTTGCACTACCACACCACATGGGTCAACGGCCGCTGCCCCGATCTATTCCCCAACAATCTCCTCAGCCTCTTCCAGCGATACGGCACCGTCGTCCTGCGACTCTTCCTCTCCTTGCAGCAGCTCCTCCAGCACCTGCATGGCGCCGTTAATGCGCAGCATGGTTTGGCGCAGCTCGGCTTGCCGCTGTTCCAGGTCGTCCAGCATCTGTTGGCCGGCTTCGTACTCGGCTTGGAGTTGGTCATATCGTTGTTGGAGTCGGTCTTGCATGTTTTTGCTCCTTATGTATAGTTTTTTTGAAAAAGATTTTCCAGAGACCTGACAGGTTTTGAAAACCTGTCAGGTCTGAGCCGCGGAAAAACATTATCTGGATATCTATAGTTTACTTTTGTGGCCGTTCGCTACCCCCCCAGGCTGCCCGCCTCGACCTCAAATTCACCCTCGCAATGGGGGCAAGCTATATGCAGCCGACTGTGGCCATTTTGGTTAATCCGCTGGTAGCAATCTTGCAGATAGGCTAAATCACTGGCATACATATTCTCTATGGCTTTGGGGTTGAGAACCTCCAAATCGCCCAAACGGGTGATCACCCGCGAAAGCAGAATGATAACCAGATAAGCGGGGTTATTGTGCACCCGCGGGTCACTCAGCGGGGCAATTTCGTCGTAGGCGGTGGCCATACGCATGGTACCCTCTTTGTGGACAACGCCTTCAGAATCAACCAAGCCATGGGGCAAGGTGAAGGGGAACTCGGTTACGGTATTTTGTGGTTGTTTATATCCATTGATCGACCTCAAATCCTTCATGCGCTAGTTCCATTGACTCTATAGCGATTTCATTGCCGGTTGTATTATAAAGCCGAGGACAGACCAACTAGTCAGCTAGCAGTTACGAAAATTTCGGCGGATGCCGTCTTATTATTGATAGTCCACAAGAACAATCGATAGGTTGCGTTTATCGACTTTGCCTTTCATTACAAATCATCTTCAACGCCCTGTCGAATGCTGATCACACTCTGGATGACGGGTACTTCTAGATCTTCTGGCTCTGCTAACTCAACGGACAGCCTTACCGTATAGTTGAGCGAAGCCTTGGGCTTATTGCCAATGGTCTGCCAAAACTCACTCAGGCTTTGCAGACCACCCGGCTGAATCGTCTGTGCCCGAACAGGCGGCGTTTTATCTTTCAGCTCGCCTTGTAGAACAGCATACGGTAATATACGGTAGCGCATCAAAATTTTCATAACCTCACCCAACAAACGATATTCATCACTGGCTCCGGTGTCTTCGTCATCGTTCGGCACCCAGACACTTACCAAATAGGCACACTCAATTTGTACAGGTGGTTGATGCCGCTGTACAACACCATTTGGAAGTCGTTCCTGCCTCCACACATCGATGCTTAAATCGTGGTTTTCGCGAACGTCATAGAGAAAAAAATTCACACTTGGTTTTTCGATGGAAGTAGCGATTTTCGCTATCTTATCTGGCGTCACAAAACGAATGTGGACGTCGGGTCGGTTCAGGTCGTTTGTAACCAATTTTTCAATTGAATTATTGAGATCGTGAAACATGATTTTTCCTTGCAGATTTGAATGAACTACTCATTTGATGGTCGATCGTGCCAGGATAGGGAAACTCCACAATCAGTAGAGCTCAATGGCGGAGGCACGCCTCGTGCCGTATGTGGGCGTACTCGCTGAACAGTTGCGATCTACTGACAAGTGAATATGAGCTACTCCAAGATGAATTTGTCTGTTTTGGGTGAACGTCAGAAGTGAAATGAAACGACAAAGACAGCCTTATATCAATAGTCTGTGAACTCTACATTATCTTAACAAGCCAAGTCGCGTATGTCAACCCGTTTTCATACAGAAGATGAGAGATGAATGAGGTTCACGTGGGGTTTGAATGAGGTTCCTTGATCATTAGAACCAGTAGAATCCTCTCATAATTGGGCTAGACACGACGGACGTATTCGCATCAATTCGCACCCCCTTCGCATTCTGTTCGCAGTTATTCGCCATACTCCTCTTTGGCGGGTATGGCGGCGACTTTCCTCACCAGTCTTGTCATACACAGTAGACCGCAATGCCCTTGATGCTTGCCAGACCGGCTCTGGACAAGCAACCAAGCAAGTGTGGACTGCCCTATAAAGCAACAAAGATTAGAAGATTAGCAAGATAGAGAATCTGCGCAATCTGTGTACTCTTTGTTGCTTTTCTCCCCTTTGGTGCAGCCCGCTGCAAGTTTAACTACTGAGTAAATCAACCATGAAATTGACGAAGGAGAAACAATGACCATTTCATATGTGAAGGCGACTATTCCGATTATCCTGGCAGCTCTCTTGACTATGCTGCTCATGGGACCAATGGCTCAAGCTGGATCAAATAATCGGGCCCCTATCTTACAATCGATTCCCGACCAGACGATTGCTGTGGGTGAAAGGTTTGCAATGCTCATTCGTGCCTCTGATGAAGATGGGGATGAGCTAACTTTTAACCTCGCCAGTCCTCCACCGGGGGCATCACTGAGTGAACGAACCAACACAGAAGCGCTCTTTGAATGGACGCCCTCACGGACGGGCAGCTTTGAGATCGAGTTTAGCGTAACAGATGATAGTGAACCGGCTGGCATCGATTCTCAGGTCGTGACCATCCGGGTTGTTGAACGAGGAAGTGCAGATATCAGCGTGAACCTTGCCCAGGCACCATCCACGGCATCCGTGGGTGATGAGATAAAATCGACCGTCGTTATCGAAAACTTATCACCTGTTGTTGTACAAAACTCCCCAATCACAGTGACGGCAACAGCAAGTTCGACCATTCTAGATATTGAGGGCGTCTCTTGCGATTCAACAGAAAGCCCTGCTCAATGTACTATAGACAGCCTACAAGGGCAAGACAACCAAGGAAGTCGCAAGGTCGTGACGATTACGACTCAAGCCAATGTTCCTTCCCAACAAGAGTACATAATCGTCATGGAGCCAAATGGTGGGGACGCAAACTATGCGAACAATCTGGTGAGTTGGGAAGTTCCTGTCACGTCTGTGATACAGGATAAAGTGAAAATTAAGCTTACTCGACCACTTACTTCTGGCCAATCAAGTCCACTGAATAAGATACAAGTTGTGGTAAAGGGGCAGTATGGCGGGGTGCCGCAAGTAACCCATGTTGTTACAGGTACAACGGACAGGACGGGTACATTTATCGGCACCTTACCCAAATTGAATTTCGATTCGATTCAAACGTCTGCTTCCTTAACGGAAACAGCGGGGATGGATACCTCAACCATCGATTTTACATTTAACATCAACAACATGCCAGCCACAGGTGTATTGACGACATCCATTGGCAATGGGGATGAAAATAGTTCTGTTCGCTGCAATGGGTTGACCTTGTGGCAACAAAATGGGGATTCAGTGGCAGGGGATTGTGCAAGTTCAACGGGGCATTCATGGAACCGTGTGACAACCGCGTCTCATGCAGCCTTTTCGGGACGGCTGGTCACTACACCGCCATTGGTGGGTTCCGCAAACCATGCCAATCAAAGCGAGCCACTCAATCTAATGATCGAAATTGTATCCATAACGGAGAACGAGATCTTCGTCCCCCTTTTGTTGAAATAAACGCTGGGCTTTTCTTGTATCAGTCGTTAAATATAGTAATACATCACGGGTGAGGAATATAGAACAAAGATTAGAAGATTGCGCAGATTTATGTCTTACGAACCTTGTTATCTTTGTTATTTTCAGTGCAGACATTCATGGATCAGAACGTACCACGGAAGGATGAAAAACGAACAAAGATTAGAAGATTGCCCAGATTTATGTCTTACGAACCTTGTCATCTTTGTTATTTTCAGTGCAGACATTCATGGATCAGAACGTACCACGGAAGGATGAAAAACGAACAAAGATTAGAAGATTGCCCAGACTCTTAATCTTACGAATCTTTTCATCTTTGTTCTATTTACGGTTCTACAACGTCGTTCTTATCGGTATTGATATGTCTCATTGCCAATCGCGGGATCATGGCATTGACAACTCCAGCACTCAACCCTGTAAGAAAGATCCCAGCCGATGCTACATAATCGATCGCCCCGACTAGTGAAAGTCCGATGATGACGACACCAGGTATCACGGTTGTTACGAGATTGGCCTGCATATTCGCTTCAAACGCTTCTGCTTCTTCAAAGAGGGTGGGGAGATGGTGCAACGTCTCGTCCATCATGATAACTTGTGCTGTGTCCGTGGCAATGGTGGTTGCCCCACATAATGAGATGGAGAGATTTGCTTGTTTCAAGGCAATTGCATCATTAATGCCATCGCCAATGAAACAGACAAACTTTCCGTCTTTTTGCAAACGCGCAATGTGATTGGCCTTCTGTTCGGGACGGGTTTCAGCAAAGTAATGGGCAACCTCCATCTGCTTGGCTAGTTCGCGGGTCGGTCCTTCCTGATCACCTGAAATGATATATGTCTCTATGCCGCGGGCTTGCAGATATTCGACTATGCGTTTTGCTTCGGGTCGTATCGTTGGCTGTAATTCAATCACGCCAGCCAAATCCTCATTCACCGCTAGATAGACGACTGAGTGACCTTGTTGGTGAGCATCTTGCGCAATCTGCCTAGTAGGCTCCGGCAGAGTAACTTCTTCCATCTCCATATACCGCCGGCTGCCAACACGAATGAGTTGTTCATCCACGGTCACTCGGATACCATACCCCACTTCATAGGCCGAGTCGCAAATTGTTAGGGGCGCAATCTGGCGTTCTTCTGCGGCTTGTAAGATGGCCTTTGCGATAGGATGAGTCTGGCGCTGCTCTGCCGCTGCAGCATAAGTTAGCAATGTCTCTTCATCAATCTGATTCAAGATGTGAATCTGGCGCACATTAGGCTGTTCTAGGGTCAGCGTTCCTGTCTTGTCGAAGACAACCGTATCCACGTTGATAACCTGTTCCAGCGCCCGACCATCCTTAATTAGTATGCCTTGGTGTGCGTTTCGTTGTAGGTAGTTTAAGACGCTCATGGGGCCTAATAACTTCATGTTGGCACCAATCCCAGAAAAGAGGATCCCTAACGCTTTGCTAGGGCCCAAAAACGGTAGCGCCGCCCCACTAAGGAGAACGGTGGGAAGGGCAGCACGATCCGCAAGCTCTTTCCCTCGCATTTCCACGCTTGAGGCGAAATCGGTCGTTTCAACCAACATCTGGCCTACCTGGGCCACAGCTGTCTCCTGACCTGTCTTTTGCACTTGGATAATAATGCGACCCGATAGCATTACTGTTGCGGCAAAGACTGGATCACCGATCCCCTTTTCAATCGGCTGTGCTTCTCCTGTCAACAAATTTTGATCAATCGTGGCTACACCCTGGTCAATCTGCCCATCTACCGGAATCATTTGACCCGCCTCGATCACCACTAAATCGTTGGCCTGTAGCGACTCTAGGGGGACTTCGACTTCTATATCATCTTGTAATAGCCAAACTGTTTTGGGCTGTTCTCCTGCTAGGTTGGTAAGCTGCTTACGGGTGCCATCTTTGGTACGAGTACCGATTTTATAGGTATAGGAATAGAGCCACTCGCTTGCGGCACCAACCACCAAAATCTGTGGGCTAAATGGCGAATAGACCAAAGCCCATAGGACCGTTAAGGCATCCACTACAACCGTTGTAGCGCGGCGTTTTTGGATAAGATCATGATAAGCCTCTTGGAAAAGAGGAATATTCAGCCAGACGAAAGGCGGAATGTGCAAAAAAAGAAGTGGAGGATAAATGATCAGAGAAGCCGTTGTGCTAACCATAAAGATCGATGCCATCACAAGCCTCATATTGGCCAACTTCTCTTCTTCACTCAATACATTTTCATCCAGCGATATCTCTTTCAGGTGCTCGGTGCGCTTATCTTCAAAGAGCGGATCAAAGGTTTGGGTTTTAAAGTGTTGAATTGTGCGTACACGACGCGTAACTGCCGTCGTAACTCGTTGGGGCATTAATTCCCTATTGATTGGGATAACTGCGGATTTGGTTTGACCATGCTCATCATTGATCCCCTTTAAAATTTGGATGTGAGGCGTTTTACGTCGCCGCGCGGATAGGGCAACCAATTTCCTACCCCCTACAACAAGCAGGCCGGCAGCCGCAATGAGTCCAAAGGAGGTCATATAGCCTCTCCCATTCTTTGACTAGATGGCCAGATAACTCCGTCCTCTCCCTTTGGTTTATCCTCAATCAATCGGATACAAGTCGAGACAAAATTCCCTGGCTGACAATGTTCACGTAAATCTATGCACATTCAGTAGTCCGCAGTCGCTTAGAAATCAAGCTCAAATAATACTCAGGGCTTCGGGCCTGTCATCTCGAGTACCCAAGAGATCGTCCATTCGTGTTATTGAATCCTCGATCCTTAGTCGCATAGCCCGGAGTCAGCCGAATCCGTATTATACTCAGCTCCGTTTGAAAACAGGTGTTTAGTCTCTCTGGTAGAGCTTGGGAAAACACCTGTTTTCAAAACGACCACAGTATAGATGCATTGCGCGTGGGTAAAGATGCCATACATCCTCTGCTGGCTTGTGATTATAAGTCAGGCTGAGGTAAGTGAACATATCTTGTATATGGTGAGAGAGGGCTTAATCTTACTCAAATAGCAAAAGCCTATTTAGCTCCGTTTGAAAACCGGAGTTTGGTTGCTCCTGTAGTGGCTGCAGAAAACTCCGGTTTCCAAAGCGACCGCACTATAAACATCCGAATTATCACCTCATGGCTCAATGAGCGCTTTTCCAGCAGAGCCATCTTTGTCCTGTTGACAAGAGGCTGTCTGTGCCTCCAAGAAGACAAAGAGTTCTTGTAGTGAAGCAAATCGGACTACTTCCCCGCTCTGTACTGACTGGGCTGATGCAGACCAAGGACCATCTGGCGTGTCTTGCCATAGACGGATTAGAAAAGAACTATACTCCGGTATATGGACTGGTTCGTCAGCGGGAGATGAGGTACTACCGTAAGACGCCATTAAGCTACCAAAGCCATCGCTAAGCCTGGCAATATTGCATAAGGCATTGCGACGATAATATAGGTGATTAAAGGATTGCGATTTTCGCTCATGATTTGTCTCCATAGCTCAATTACTCCGTTATACTTCGCCAGAAAAGTCTTGTCCCGACTCGCATCCTGTCTACTCCCGATACTTTCGTAAAGGGAGGAGATCACCATCTTTATGGCAACAAGCGTTTCTGGGCATCTATACTGTTCGCTAAATACAGCTTGTCGTTTCACGTCACTAAACGATTGACTAGCTATAGAATAGCTACGGAGCGCATTCAGTTCGTCGCGGAATTGGCGTTCTGTCGCACTCAGAGCGCATCCAAATTAGGCAGCATTCTCCCCCTGCAACAGACGGCGGTTGATCTTTCCCGTTGAGGTACGGGGAAAGGTATCTAGAAGAGCAAGCGTCGTTGGAATAGCGTACGGTGGCAGTTTGCTTAAGAGATATTGGGTAAGCTGTCGCTGATCTAGAACAGAGCCCGGTTTCGCTGTGACGGCGGCCGCAATGAGCGTGGTTCCCTGCTCATCGGTCATTGTATAGACAGCCGCCTCTTGGATCTCCTGGTGGGTTAGCAATACAACTTCGATTGCGTCTAACTCTACTCGGTAGCCCCGAGTCTTTACTTGGCGATCCTTGCGGCCTAAGTAGGCATAATTGCCGTCGGAACGTATCTGCACCAGATCCCCAGTACGGTAGAAGCGCTCTGTCACACCTCCGGCAGCCATATTCTCAAACATAGGAAGGCTATAAAAGCTTCGTTCATTCAGCTCTGGCTGGCCCCAATAGCCATGCATGACTACCTCTCCACTGATTACCAACTCACCCACTGCCCCTTCTGCACTTTCATCGTTCATCGATAAACTGGTCTTGTCCGTCAAAACCGGCTGGTCATTGGCATTCAGCATCAGGGCTTTGACATTGGCACAGGGCTTCCCGATGGGGATGGGCTCGTCCGTTATGGGAATCTGATCCACGTGATAGTAGGTGCAGACATTGGTCTCTGTCGGCCCATAGAGATTGCTATAGCGGGGATGGGGCAGGGCCATCATCAGTCTTCGCAGATGCTTGGTGGGAAAGGATTCACCAGCAAAGAGCACCCAACGAAGATGAGCCAGGTCCCGTTCGGCTAATCCGCCCTTCTCCAATAGCTGAATCAGGGCAAAGGGAACAGAATACCAGATGGAGATCTGCTCCTTTTCTATCAACTCGGCCAACCGAGTGGGGAATCTCGTCAGCATTTCGGGAATGATCACGGTGGTTCCGCCAGCCAGGACTGTCGCATACAAATCAAAGGTGGATAGATCAAAGTGCAGGGGAGCGTGGTTGCTGACGCAATCGGCTGAAGTCAGACCATAAGTGGTCGTGGCCCACTGGGCAAAGCTCAACGCGCTGTGGTGGGTGTGCATAATTCCTTTGGGTGTGCCAGTAGATCCAGAGGTATAGAGGATATAGGCTAGGTCTTGGCTCATGACGCGATTTGTTGGTTCATCGCCTGCCAGGCCATCAATGGCATCTTGCCATGGGATGCAGGTGACGGACAGAGCCTCCTCTGGTGCTAGGCCCACCAACGTTTCCAAGTTGGTTGCAGCCACGATTTGACCAACTTGCAGGCGCTTCTTCTCATTGGTAATGAGGACACCAATGCCACAATCTTCAATGACAAAAGACAACCGCTCCACTGGTGCAAAAGGATCCAAGGGGACGTAGGCTGCACCTGCTTTCATAATACCGTAGAGTGCGACGACTGACTCGATATCTTTGTTCATGTAGAGCCCGACTCGGTCCCCACAGCTGACGCCATTGGCTTGTAAAGTCGCGGCTAGACGGTTGGCCTGCTGCTGTAGCTGGCTATACGTCAACGAGCGACCGCTGCTGCGCACTGCCTCATAAGCCGGGCTGTCTGCGACGCGGGCATCCAGAGCCGCAGGTAATGACGTGATCATGATCAGACTCCCAACAATCTTGCAATAATGTTGCGCTGCATATCCGACGTGCCAGAGTAGATGGTGCCACCCACTGCATCTCGCAGATTGCGCTCTATTTCAAATTGACTGAGGTATCCCTTGCCACCGTGAATGCGGATAGCGTCCATGCTCGATTCCACAAAGACTTCACTCAGGTAAAGCTTGGCCATGGCCGCTTCCAGATTGGCTGGCTTGCCCTCTTTCTTGAGCCAAGCAACCTTGTAGAGGAGTAAACGGGCCGTCTCCAACCGAACCTTCATCTCGGCAATCCGATGGGAGACAGCCTGAAATTGACCAATGGGCTGACCAAATTGCTGGCGCTCTCGGGCAAAGCTGATGCACTCCTCCAACTGGCGTTCCATGGCCCCGATATGGGCAGCCAAGATGCAGCTACGCTCCCACTCCATGGAGCTGTTGAAGATGCGCGCCCCCATGCCCTCGGCACCCAAACGGTTCTCTTCGGATACAAAACAATCCTCAAGGATTAGCTCACCCATGGCGGCCGTGCGGAGTCCCATTTTGTCAAACTGCTGCCCTTGATGAAAACCAGGCGTTCCCTTCTCGACCAGAAAGGCGCTAATGCCCCAGTTTCCTTTGGCCGGATCGGTGACAGCAAAGAGCAGCGCCAGATCGGCAACGGGTGCACTGGTGATGTAGCTCTTGTGGCCGGTGAGCTTGTATCCACCGTCGCACTTTTCGGCCCGGGTCTGTAAGCTGTAGGCATCGGATCCGGCTTCGGGTTCCGTCATGCCGTGGGCACCGATGAGATCACCCTGAATCAAGCCGGGGAGGTATCTCTGCTTTTGTTCCAGCGTCCCGTATTGCTGAAGGGGATGCTGTACACTCCACATTTGGGCATTCAGGCTGAAGACCAAGCCATTATCTTTCCCACCGTATCCTAGCCCTTCCATGGTGAGCATGGTGGTCAAAATATCGGTCTCTGTGCCACCATACGTTTTGGGAAAGGAGAGGCCCAGAATGCCATAGCGAGCGCAGGCGCGCCACTGGTCATGGGAAAAGCGCTCGGCCTGATCCCTCTCGACAACGCCTTCACTCAACTCTTTTTCTGCAAAGCGCACAGCCGAATCCCGCATCTTAAGCTGCGCCTCACTCCAGGAAAAATCCATGTTTCATTCTCCATTTTGCTGCCGGCTGGTGATTAATCATCAGCAATCAACCTCCGACTACCGACCCACCGACTACCGACCCACCGGCCACCGGCCACCGGCCACCGGCCACCGACCACCGACCCCTGCCTTACACGCCGACCAAAACCGGTTCCGTTACCAAGGGGCGTTTGGGAACGGGCCACTTGTCCGCCAGCCTGGGCAAGAGTCCTTGTTTGTTTTGGGGAGAATGATTTTCTGTTTCTGTCTCTGATTGTGCTTGTGCATCGGCTTTGGCTAATCCTTTGCGCATGATTTGTACGGCCTTCATCTCGTAGGCGTCATGGCAATCGCTGCCGAGCAGGCGGATGAAGTCCTTGCGCATGGTGCTGCGGGTCTGATAGCCGAAGAAGATGGGATACTTCCAGAAGTAGCGAATCAGGTCCAACGCTACATCTTGGCCACGGTCGCACCAGATGGCGTAATCACGGAAGGGTTGAATGCAGTCACCTGTCTCTAGGGCCTGCAAAATGGCCTTGCTGGCGGCCCGGGCTTCGACCATGGCAAAGGAGCCACCAAAGGAGAAGATTGGATCGATAAAGCGATGAGCATCGCCTACGCAGAGCCAGCCATCACCCACATAGGGTTCGATGTTGTATGAGTAGTTGGTAACGGCTCGGATTGGCTCCATCTGCTCACAGCCCTCAACCCGATGGCCCAAGTCTGGGTTGATGTGCTCCAACCCCCAGGCCATGGCCTCTTCGGCACCACCACAGGCCTTGAGCTTTTCCGCAGGCATAACGACCCCTACACTGGTAATCTCTGGTGAAATAGGGATAAACCAGCCCCAGTGCAGGTGCTCAGCATAGAAGATGAAGGTATTGTTGCCCATATCACCGGGATCTCGCTTGGCGTGCTTAAATTGGGTAAAGACCGCAGCCTGGCGAGAAAATTCGTCAAAATAGACCTTGGGACCCGCAATACCCTGCTTGGAGAGAAGAGCCGCACTACCGCTGGCATCGGCTACAACCTTGCAGCGAATCTCCCTGAATGCTCCATCCTGTTCATCTCGGGGAAGGTAACGTACCCCGACTACCTTGTCGCCTTCCCGAATGACTTCTTTCACAGTGCCATAGCGATGATCCGTACCGCACGTTACGGCATTCTCAAGCAAAATCTGGTCAAATTCGGCGCGGCGCACCTGCCACGTATCTTGTAAGACCGGCACGAAAAATTCACTCTTGGCACCTTGGCCAATCACCTTGACGCCGCCCTTGGCTGGAAACTGACGTTGGTCCATTTCCGGCCCCAGGCCAAAATCATTGAGGACGCTGGTCGCCATGCCTGTTAGCGATTCGCCAATATGATAGCGAGGAAAGGTCTCTTTTTCCAGCGTGACCACTTTAATGCCTGCCTGTGCTAAATAGGCAGAGAGACACGATCCACCTGGGCCGCCACCGATGACCACCACATCAACTGTTTCTATGTTCGTTTTGTTTGTATTTGTATTCATAATTTTGACTTTCTATTGGGTTTTTGAGATTCAGGGGGTATCCGCCCTGATTTATAGAGCCGTTACTCAATCGCTTTCAAAAAATTGCGTATTACATAGATCAGCTCTTCTGGCTGCTCGGCTGGCGGAAAGTGACCACAACGGGCCAACCATTCCAGCTTGGCATGAGGGACATGTTCCGCCGCGGCCGCTACGGCCTCTGCTGGAATGATGGTATCGCTCTGTCCATTGACGAAGAGAGTCGGTATCTCGAGATCATCAAAAGTGGTGCGCATGGCTGCCAGACCGTCGTCTTCTAAAAAGCTCTGATAGGCCGGGCTGCTTAGCGTGACATCAATCAAGCGCTGTAGCGTTCCAGTCAGTTGGGGCGCACGGTAGTAGGCCGCATCCAAAAACTCTTCTGGCGTTTTGGATAGCTCTTGCAGGCGAGCCCACCAGCCATGAACATCCTGAATCAGTCCAAAGCCAGTAATCACCAGGGCGTGGACCCAATCCGGTCGCTGACGGGCGATTTCGGTGGCAATCATGGAGCCGGCTGAACTCCCCACAAGTACGTAAGGTCCTTTGTTCAAGGACTCTAGGAGTGACATGGTTGCTTGCAGATGATCTTCATGAGTTGGTCGCTCTTTGAGTGAGGATGAGAGGCCAAAGCCCGCAAAGTCGACGGCAATGGCTTCTGTATCATCCATGAGTGATTGGAGAACGGTGCCCCACGAGCTAGATGGATTGCCCAACCCCGGTAAGAGAACCCAAGTAGGTTGTGCGCCCGATACATGCAGGGTATGCATCTCCTCACCCAAACCCACTGCTGTGGTCTGGCGTTCGATCCCAGATGCTTCCAGCAGCCGAACCGCGTCGACCATGGGATTGCTCTCGGTGCTATTATGGGCCTCATCTTTCTCTTCATTCAGGTCATCGACCAGCATGGCCATGGCCGTTAAGGTCTCAAAGTGTTCCGGTACAACGGCTTCATCTGGTACCTTGACACCAAACTGAGTTTCCACAAAGGTCAGTAGCGAAACCATGGCTAGCGAATCCAAGATACCGAACTCAAGTAGGGGTGTCTCTGCATCAATTTCCGCCAAGGCAGTTGCGGGAAGCTCCTGGTTGGCAAAGGAGACAAGCTGGCTGGCCGTTGTTGATATGGTTATTGTGTTTTCGTTATTCTGTTCAAGAATTTTCATACTATCTCCGATATATTTTTTGTAGCCGTTCACTCTCCGGTCGGCTGAGCTTGTCGAAGCCGATGTACCCCTTCGACAAGCTCAGGGGACTGAATGGTTACTTTTTTGTGCTCTACATGATTGAGTTACAATCCACTAGGAACAAATATAGTGTTCTATCGTTCTTTAATCGTTCTTAAAAGCGATCCCTTGAAAGCAATTTTTCCAACATCTTATTGAGATAACGTTAAAAATCGAATATTGAAACGTGAATTAATCGTTGCACCTCTACAAACTACATAACATCCAAAAGAGTCGCATATCCATACTGCAAAGTGGCCTCGCACACTGTGCGAGGCCGACAAGAATCAGGAGAAATGGATTTTATAGATATCAGATAAAGATTTTCCGCACTTCCCCTGAGCTTGTCGAAGGGAAGTGCGGAAAATCTTTATCTTAAAAACTATAGTGAGCTGTTTATTTTTGCGGAATCAATTGTAGAGAATGGGTGGCAGTATCTTGAAGTGCTTCCGACCACAAGCCCATGGTATGGTAGCGAATCAGGCGCCAATCATCAATCATGTCCGCGTAGTGAGGACTAAATGCATGGCCACTCTGGCCAGTGGAGTTGGTGGCTAGATTGTTGCTATAGTCACTCAAATCGATGATCATCCGCTGCCCAGGAATCGTAGTCACGCTAAAGGGATTTTCGTCACTATAATCCCAACGTGTTGCATTGAGCGTCGCAGCGCCACCGCTGGTTTCCACACCGCTGATGTTGACCAAATCCTCAATAAGGCCAACGCCAGATGCACCGAGAGGGATGGCGGTAAAATTTGTCTTATGCAAGGCACCCCAGCGCCAACCACTTTGATCGGCACCCAGCTTCTCAATCAACTTGGTGTGGGCATTGGCAAAAGCACGCTGAACGATCAGGTCTCGAGTCTCAACCTGGTCGGTTGCTACATCGTCCCACCAGGGATGTGAGGGAGTTTTCATCAGGGCCGCAAGGGCCAGCATGTTGTTTACTTCGCCATTGGGATCGGCCAGATGGCTCAGCTGATCCTCAAAGATATCATAGAGAAGCTGATGCAAAAAAACGCCAAAAAGTGCCGCTCGAGGACTCTCCATGTGCATCTGGTAATCCCACTCCAGCAACCAGTCACGCACGCCATTTAGCTGGTCATCACCCATGTCGATGGCGGCCAAATAGGGCGAGATCTCCTCTGCGATGATGATCTTGTTGTCAGCATGCATGGCTTGGGTTGTCCCAATGGTATGAACATCGTACGCTTGAAATAGCTCGGCCAAGCGTTGGCCACGATATCCCCGTGCCCAATCTGTACGGAAGCGATAGTAGGCATCAGGACCAAATTCATCGGCTAGCTCTGTTGCTAACGTATCATAGTATGCCAAGGGGGCTGCTGCTTGATTGGCAAGGGTAATATAGCCCCGTTTCGGATTGTAGACTGAGGGCAGATGGTTAAATGGAATAAAGCCGCGCCACTCAAAGCTATCGTTCTTACCGTCGACAGGTAATAGCCCTGTATGGCCGCCAGCACGCACAGGAAAACGCCCCGCAGGCTGAAAACCGATATTACCCATTTTGTCCGCATAGATGAGATTCAGCGCGGGGACGTCTAGGAGGTTGGCTGCGCTGCGGAATGAGTCCCAGTTGGTTGCACGGTTGAACTCGATGAGAGCCTGCACGGTTAGCGACGGATCCCAACCAGTCCAACGCATTGCAAGCACATCCTGATTGACAAAGCCGCTAACTTGGTTAAAGGGCTGACTCTCTGTTCCCTCTCCTACGGGCTGCTCCACAAGCTGATTATCCGTCATCACTGGACCAAAGTGGGTATCTCGTACCCGAATGGTTAAGCTTCCGCCGTCCCCAAAGCGGATCTCTTCTTCATGGATGACAAGGTCGCGCCATTCATCGTTCCAGCGGTATTGGTTCTCGTTCTCCGGATTGATCTCCAGCCGATAAAAATCGATTAGGTCCGGTGAAAAGCTTGTAATGCCCCAAGCGAGCGATTCACTGGCCCCCATAACTACGCCAGGTAGGCCCGTGTAGGCAAAGCCATGCACATTATAAGGGCAGCTGGCGGCTACAGGTTGGCAATGGAGGCCAATTTCATACCAGATGGAGGGTAGCTGCACACCAAGGTGGGGATCATTGGCCAACAACGGCAGTCCACTTGCTGTTAATTCGCCCGAGACGACCCAGGCATTGCTACCGATTCCCTCACCGCTACCAAGCCAGAAACCATCTTTGAGGCCAATGTTCCCGGCCATGGCCAGTGACAGACCGCTGATGCCTGCATCATACGGGGTGGCATGGGGCGGGTTGCCATGGGACAATGCTTGTTGATCTAGGCTGGGATCCGTTGGCAGATTACCAAGCGTAGCGAGATCTTCTGAGGAGATGTGGGTCGGTTTTTCACCGTATGGGAATTCTGAAAAATAAGCGTCAGTCAATTCCGCCCCGAGTGTACCCACCATGGCTGAGCGCAACAGTTCTTCTTTGCGTGCATTACTGCTTAGATCCCAAGCAATCAGCTTGGCGGTTGACAGACTATCCAACGGTGTCCAGTGCTTAACCTCGATCTGAATGCCGGTGAGACCCAGAATACGATATTCCAGCGCTAGCTCACCTGGGGTACGGCTGCTAATGTAGGCATTGACGCCGTCGCTAAAGGCCTGTAGCTCGTTTAGTATATCAGGCGGTAGTTGAGCCAGTTCTTGCTGACTCGTCCGATGCCAGCCGGCTGTGCGGATAAAAATGTCATCGCCCAGCAGGTCGGCATTCTGGCCCGTCAACTCTTCAATGGCACCGCGAGCCACATGGCGGGCAAATTCCATCTGCCACCATCGATCTTGGGCATGGACATAGCCCTGGGCAAAACGTAAGTCAGTTGTAGTCGATGCATAGATGTGTGGGACGCCCCATTCGTCACGTAGGATGGTGACTGGATTGTCGATCCCATTCAATGTTATGCTCCCGTCTAGCTGGGGCAACGGTGCATGCACCCACTGCCAAACGAGGATAGCTGCTACAAATATGAACATGACGACCAGGGCCAAGATGCTCATGCCGACGCGGAATAGCCACTTCATCTAATTTGCCTTTCTTGACATTTTCCTACAATGTTTCATTGTCGCTACAATTTCTGGCTCAACCAGGGCACTGGCGGTTGCTCAGGTTCGATGAGAACTGTAGGTGGTGCTTGAAGCCGTGAAAGCAAGCACTTTACCCTCGAGCCATCGATAGTACGTCCCATCAATGGCTGAATAGGACGGTTATGTGGCTCATTGCTGGCTGTAAAGTTGTCAACCTGTCCTGCAGGCATTGTGAGGACAACGCAGCGAACTTGCTTGCTGCATGGGGGTATGGCGAGTTACCTTCATCCAATTCGTGCCAGAATGCTGGGCTAACAGTACCTTCATAGCTCCAATGAGGCGTTTCATCAATCGAACCATATTCCATACCGCTTATCTTGGTTGAGTGAATATCATTGTGGTGGGCTGTTGCGATCGATATTGCACAGCCGGCTACAGCTAGCGTCAACATGACAAGTAGCAAGTAGACGGACATTCTGCCTAATTTTGATTTCATCATAACTCCTCCTGAACATACGTTACACCTTATATTCAGCTCCGTTTGAGAACGTTCGTTTAATCCCTCTAGCTGTGCGTTGAAAGACAACCGTTCTCAAAACGTCCACAGTATAGTCGTCCTTTCAGTATAGGTACTCAACGCATTCAGATCGTCGCGGGATGGAGACTCTAGCGCACTCAAATTGGATTTGGGTGTGCTTCCTAGGCGATAGGACTACTTCCTTCTGCCGACCCTGATGCGTGGGATTGCGACAGAATCCTTACACTACAAATTTTGATACTACAGACGCCTACTATATGATCTATGTTGGCCTGAAAGGGCGGGAGCGGCAGTCAGAGCTGGCCCGTGCAGAAAAAGAAGGTCTCTCCAAAGCATTCTGAATACCCACATTTTATCGGTAGAGGCGAACCAATCATGAATCGAATCTCACACGAAAAAATCTTGCAGGAGTGTGGCGTCACCGATCAGACCATAACACAACAGCATCGCGATGAGCTAGACGAGCAAGGCTTCACCATCTTCTATGATGTGATTGATGCCAAATGGCTTCAGCAGTTGCGACAGCGGTTTGAACATCTGATCGAGGAAGAAGAAGACCAGGCCGGTCTTGAGGTTGGTCCATATCCTGGCGTCCGACGTTTATCAGATTTGGCCAATAAAGGCGACGAATTTGTTGGCATTTATATGCACCCGATTATGTTAGCAGCGGCGGCACATATATTACAACGCCCCTTCAAAATCTATGGCTTTAACGGCCACGACCCGCTTCCTGGTCACGGTCATCAAGGCCTACATTGTGATGTTGGTGGCCCGCGCTCGATCACCGCATTTCAGGCGTCAAACTCGTTGTGGATGCTTGATGATCTAACTGCCGAAAACGGCGCCACCCGGGTTGTGCCTGGCAGCCATCGCCATCCAGAGTACCCCAAGGAAACTTTGGAAGACCCTTACGCACCCCATCCAGATGAAGTCTATGTCACGGCTCCCGCGGGGTCGGTCGCCGTCTTTAATGCCCAGATCTGGCATGGTGGTACCGAAAACCGGACCTCGACCAAGCGGCGCGTCATTCACTCTGCTTACATCGCTCGTGAGTATGCGCAACAGCTGGATCAACGTGCGTATCTACGCTCTGAAACGGAGGCCCGATTAAGTGAAGCGCAGCGTTACATTTTGGATGTGTAACGTATCTCAGTCGCGTACAATCATTTCTTCATAGCAATGGGCCCATTTTCTGCGCGTTCTGAACAGCATTATGCGCATCGCCTTTCCACGACGCTCCATGCCCAGGCAGAAGTAAAATCTCACCCAATGAACTGAATTTTTCTAGCGAGGTAAGTGCTAGCTTTTTGTCATCTCCTGCCTCCATAACGTGTGGTGGATGGTCTTGTAGCGTGACAGGCGACCTAGTGCAGATAGCATCTCCTGAAAATAATATCTTCTCTTCTGGCAGATAGAATGCACAGTGACCAATTGTATGTCCTGGTGTAAGGATGACTTGTGGACGACTGGGAAGATCCAGCACATCATCATCTTCAAATGTGTTCACTTCAGCAACTGGTTTGGCGCCAAATGCCCCTTGCCGTAGCGCAGCAGAAGCAAAGGCAAAGAAGGTCTTGGGACGCCAAAGATTATCGGTAAGTTCGGATGGCATGTCCCCATGATCATATCGTACCGCTTTTGCATCAATCGTGTGTATGTAGATGTCAGCACTGGTACGCTGTCTCGCGCGCTCTGCAAAGCCCGTATGGTCAATATGTGCATGTGTTAATAGAACCGCCAGCACTTGATCGTACGTTCGGCCCAAGTGCGCTAACGCATCGACCAACTGCTGCCAATGTCCAGAAAAACCGGTATCGATTATCACGACTCCGTCTTGACTATCCAACAGATACCAATTCACAATGCGACTGCCAAGCTGATAAATCGCCAGATCGTTTGATTCTGAGTGAAATACTTTTTTCATTTTAATCTCTTTTCGTGGAATAATTTTTGCCATTGCCCACAAGCCGGCCAGTCGGACCGGGCTATAACTCTTACTCAAGAATCGGTCGCCCCAAAACGCACCGTTCGTTGCAAAATGATGAAAAAAAAATATCAAGCCAATCTATGGTTGTGTTGAAAACGACGTGCTACTATTGCCCAAGGTTACAAACGCCCCTTTCAAGCAGAACTTAATCCAAAATAGAAAGTGTAAGATTCATGACGTTCGTCAACGTCTGTCGATCTGGATTAATTTTAGCCTGTACGCGTATGCCAAATACAGCGTTGTTCAGAAACTGAGCCGTTTCCTGAAGATCGAGCGCAGGATTCAACTCTCCACTTTTTTTGGCTCGCTCCAGTAACTCATAAAATGCCTGTTCTAGAAACTGTGTCAGGTCTCTCACACATTCAGCAACTAAGCGATCATGGGGAGCTAGCTCAATTGCCGAGTTGACCATGAAACAACCACGCCGACTCGGGTCATTGAGGACCTGATCAATTATCTGTTCAAAGCTTTGCCGGATCGCCATTTTCGGTGAGCCTGGCTGTGCATCAGGGATTGCCAATGACGATTTAACCATCTCGCTATATCGATCAAGTGCTGCCATATACAACGCTTGCTTACTCTTAAAAGTATCGTACAGGCTGCGACGACCAATGCCGAGATGATTGACTAAGTCCTGAATTGAGGTTGCCTCATAGCCTTTTTGCCAAAAAAGAGCCATCGCTTTGTCAAGTGCTTTTTCTTGATCAAATTCTTTTGGTCTTGCCATTTTAGAATCATCGATTAGAATAAGATCTCATTCCGCAACGAGCGGTGCAATATTACCATAGGGGTTACTTAGTGTTAAGTAGGCAATCTTACGATTGTCTAGCCACCACCTCAGTTGTGTCAAGTCAGTATTTACGATCTCTGGGGCTGATGGATTGATTTATTTCCCAATCAGTGCCATTCTTAGTGTCATTATTGAATTGGACAATCATTACAGATACCTCACAGGCGCATATCTAGCGGTAACTTTTGCTATTTGGTGGACGCTGGGTAATATTGAGGAACGCGTCGTTCCTTTCCGGATGGTATGCGCGGCCGTCTTTATTGGTGGCGTGGGCCGCGTGGTTTCCATTGCAACAGTGGGTATGCCAGAATCATCAGAATATATTGTCGGTGCCGTGATTGAACTGATTCTCGTGCCGCTTTTGCTTTTATGGCAACTGCGTCTACGTCAAAAAGCTGGTGTTGCATAGGTTAGGAACAATAGATTCGCTAACGTGACAATGTGTAGCAATTTGCCACACAAACGTCCGTTGAACTCAGTTATGGAAGATGAACATGGTTGACATCAAGCAACTCAATTCGCCCATCCTCTTTCAGGGCGATGAAAAGACAGCGTATCGCGACCCAGCAGTTTTGTATCACAACAATCTGTTCCATCTCTTCTACACGCTCATGGAGATTGAGGCGGACGGTACCATTTATGGCTATACAGCTTACAGCAATAGCAGAGATCTCCTGGATTGGACACCGCCAAAGAAGCTGACGCCAAAAGACCAATTGCTGAATTATTCCAGTCCGGGCAATGTGATCCGCTTCAACAATGAATGGCTCTTGTGTCTACAAACCTACCCTAGACCCAACTACACGATTGAACAAATTCCCCGCTATGGAGATGAAACATCGCGCCTATTTCTCATGCGTAGCACTGATTTGGTGAACTGGTCCATGCCGGAATTGATGCGGGTTAAAGGGCCCGATGTAGCAGTTGAGGCAATGGGCAGGATGATTGACCCTTATCTGTGCGAAGACAAGGATCATCCAGGCTTGTGGTGGTGCTTTTACAAACAGAATGGGGTGAGCATCTCCTACTCCATTGACTTGAAGACCTGGACATATTTTGGCAACACCGCCAGTGGCGAAAATGTATGCGTGTTGGTTGAGAACAACGAGTATATCCTCTTTCATTCACCGTCAAACGGGATCGGCATCAAACGCTCAAACGATTTGCGCAATTGGCGAGATTGGGGCGATCTGATTACGCTTGGGCAAGACGAGTGGACTTGGGCCAAAGGGCGGATAACCGCTGGTGCGGTTGTCGATCTGCGGCACGTACCGAATATTGCAAAGTATCTGATGTTTTTTCATGGCAGTGGCCCTGAACCAGAACAGGTAAACTTTGATAACCAAGCGTCACTAGGCATTGCCTGGAGCGATGATTTGGTTCATTGGTCTTGGCCTGATAATGATATTCAGTAGATGATGCTTTGCATCTGTAACCAAGCGCAATCGTTCAATGAGCACGCGCACATGCGGCACGAGGCGTGCCTACTGCACTACGTACTACTGATATTCCTTAAACGGTACGAGCATTATTTGCGCAGATTTTCGGATACCCTCAAAATGATACCGATTGAGGTTGTAGAAACCATGGATTTGTCCGGTGCATTCTATAATGGATTTATGGTTTCTACAGAGCCAAACAGTATTAGTTGAGCAATCGAACAGGTACGAAACATCAAAAGGAGATCGCCTCATGCCCAAACTTATGCCCGCAGACGCCATAACCCAATATCATGCCGATGGCTACTACTTCCCCATCAAGATACTCGACGATGAGCAAGTTGCCGCGAGTCGCGCCCAACTGGAGAAATTTGAATCTGGCCAGGGTCAACCCATTTCAGGTGCGCAACGCAACAAATCGCACTTGCTCTTTACTTGGGTGGACGATTTGATGCGCCATCCAACCATTCTGGATGCGGTCGAAGATCTGATTGGGCCCGATATCCTCTGCTGGAATACCCTCTTTTGGATTAAGGAGGCCAACAGCGAGAGCTTTGTCTCGTGGCATCAAGATCTTAATTATTGGGGACTCGATACCCATGACTTGATCACAGCCTGGTTGGCCCTCTCACCAGCAACGTTGGAAAGTGGATGTATGCGCGTGCTGCCTGGAAGCCATATAGGGGAACTTTTGCCCCATGCGGATGAGTATGAAGAGGACAATCTCTTGACCCGCGGGCAGGAGATTTCTGTAGAGGTTGACGAATCCGAGGCGGTCGCCATGCCGCTGCAGCCTGGCGAGATGTCCATGCACAATGGACGGCTGGCCCACGCGTCTACGCCTAATCGCTCCAATGATCGCCGCATTGGTCTTTCGCTACACTATGCGCCAACGAATACGAAGCAGATCGTTGGTGAGTGGGATAGTGCTGCCCTTGTAAGGGGTGAGGATCGCTATGGTCACTTTACTCATACACCACGCCCCACCAAGGATTTTGATCCTGCTGCGGTTCAATTTCACGAGAAGGCGACTAATGCAGTCCGCGAAGTCCTATTCAAGGATGCTGAACGAGTGCGTGAAACGCTCTAAATGTGCCGTATCGCTACCCTAGTCATTGGTTCTTAGCCATCCGTCACGCAATAACCAGGGACCAATGACCGAGGGCCAACGACCATTCCCAGACCACCCAACCCACCGCCCCCTTTGAGAGGTAGGTTTTTTCGAGCGAGCCATTGTTTGGGTCCAAATTCCCCGATTTGGGGCTTAGAATCGCCCGATTTTGGCCATTTCGACCCGATTTCGACCTGTTTTCAAAAAACCTACCCCTGAAAGACCCACCCCCCCAGTTCAGGCCCGATTACGGCAAAAGCTATATGTCTGATGCCTACCAGCGCCATGCCGACGAACGCAGCCTAGCTGAGGCTCGCGTCGGGATCGAGTATAATTTCAATCGTCCAGAGTGGAATGGGCAGACTTCAACCCTTCACGATCCCTTCACTCTGGACCTTTAGATGGTATAACGAATTCTGTGTAAAATTGCAGAGCTTCTAAGTGGAGACGCCCTCTATTGCGCATTTTACACAACCATCGTTATACGACCGACCTTTATGAACGGCAGCGGCGTGCTGGAAGGTCCACCCGAAGCCCATGAAGAACAGTTTGTTGCGCATCTGGCGGTGGAAAAGTTGCAAGAATTGGCGGCGACCAGCCAACCCTTTAGTTTGGTTGCCAGCTTCTGGGGCACACCAGGCCTACTATCTCTCTGAGCCTTTCAGCTGGCATGGTCGATCCCGCATCGATACCGGAATACCCCTTATTTTGCACTTGAGTTGACTGTGTATCTGCCAGGACAAGGTAAGTTCACCATGCTTGCTAATCCACCAGCTATTGCAACCGTACCATATCTTTGTACCTAAGCTGGCGAAGCCAGAACCAAAAGGCCTCTCATAAAGCAGCGAAGACACAAAGTATTCTTTGCGTCTTCGCGAGCCATGTTCTTGCCCGTTGTACCAGCATTAATTTGGTTAGGCATTAGTTTGTATTCCTTCTACGCCACGTTCATACCACGTTTGATCCACGCGTGTTTTGTATACTTTGGCTACAGTAATTATTTTTTTACGAATTCTAAAGTAAGCAATCCAACTATTCAAGGCAAATTAAGTCGGATCTGTTTGGAGAAACTATGGCCACAACTTCTTTAACGACTTCTGCCGTTTTTAATATCGGCGTTAAAACGCATTCAAAAAAGCGGCAAAATAAGAGATTGATCGATTACCTGCAATTACAAGAGGCACGTACCTCTTTGCCCATTGAATCGCTAGCATCTATTCCCATTCTTTGTCGGATTCCGCGATTGTATCGCCGAAGGCAACAAGCAAACCAGAAATCGGCCAAGACATATCGGCATAGTTTGTCGGAATTTATTTCAGATGAAGAGCAGCATCGAGTTGCTCAAATGCATCATCAGATTAACCAAAGACTCGGCGTAGGAGCTGGATTGATCGGAATAACAGCAGTAGGCACCCTGTTTTATTGGCCCTTAAATGTGGCAGCTCTGCCGTTCGTATTTTATAACTCAATCCCACTGCATAAAAAGAACTATGAGGGTCTAAAACAGGGCCAAGTCACTATGGAAACCCTCATGGTTATGTCCGAGATTGGGGCTATTTTAGCAGGTTATCTATGGATCGCTACGATATCAAACTTTTTATACCAAGTTTCACAAAAACTCATCCTATTGACGACAGATGATTCTAGGCAAAGGCTGGTCAATGTCTTTCGTCAGACGCCTGAGTCCGTTTGGGTTTTAGTAGATGGTGTCGAGGTACAAGTTCCTTTCACTAATCTACAAAAGGGAGACATTGTTGTAGTTGGTGCTGGGGATGTCATCCCTGCAGATGGAACCATTACCCAGGGGTTAGCAACAGTGGACCAACATGTTTTAACAGGTGAGGCCCGGCCGCTCGAAAAAGAAGGAGGTGATTCTGTATTTGCCTCGACGTTTATTACCGCTGGACAAGTGTATATTGAGGTTGAGAAGACAGGGCAAGAAACCGCAGCAGCGAAAATAGGTCATATTTTGAATCAAACCCTTGAGTTTAAATCAACACAACAACTGCGCGCTGAAAATATAGCCAATCAAACTGTTACACCCACGATTGTTCTTAGCGCTTTGTCCTTGTTCGTCGTCCAACCTGTCAATGCCATAGCGATTCTCAATGCCCATTTCAAAAATAAACTGTCGATTTTAGCGCCGATTAGCATTCTGAACTATCTGCATCAGGCCCATCAGAAAGGGGTACTCATTAAGGATGGTCGTTCGCTTGATTTATTGCATAAGATAGACACGCTTGTTTTTGATAAAACTGGAACCTTGACCATCGAACAACCTCACATTGGCAAGATCTATACCTGTTCTTCCTATTCCGAGGTTGAGATCCTCCGTTTGACCGCGACAGCAGAGTCAAAGCAGACTCATCCCATTGCAAAGGCCATCCTAGAAGAGGCTGAAAAACGACAGCTTGACATTTCAACGCTCCAAGACTCTGACTACAAAATAGGGTATGGGCTAATGGTCAAATTAGACGAGGCTACCATTCAGGTAGGTAGCCATCGTTTTATGGAATCTTCCAATATTCTTATCCCGCCAATGATTCAGCAAGCAGAGGATGAGAGCCACACTTTGGGGCATTCGCTCATTATGATTGCGCGCAATAACCAGCTGATTGGTGCCATTGAGTTGGTTCCTACAATACGCCCCGAAGCTCGTGAAGTTATTCGACAATTGCGTCAGCAGGGCAATCTCAAGGAGATTTATATCATCTCTGGCGACCATACTATACCTACAAAAAAACTAAGCCAGGACTTAGGCATAGACCATTATTTTGCCGAAACATTACCAGAGGATAAAGCAGATATTATTGAGCAGCTATGTCATGAGGGCCGATTTGTCTGCTATGTAGGCGATGGCATCAACGATACCATCGCTCTAAAAAAATCACATGTGTCAATTTCGCTGGGAGGTGCTTCTACTGTAGCAATGGATACCGCACAGATTATCTTGCTCGATCGAGGATTAAGCCATCTGCCCTATTTATTTGATCTAGTAAAGAATTACAATCGTAATATGGAACGATCTTTCTCTATTCTCAGCCTTTCTACACTGATGGGAATCGGTGGTGCTTTATTTTGGGGATTTAGACCAGATGCGGCGATTGCAGCAAACTGGGCCGGTTTTATCATTGGTTTAAGTAATTCTATGTTACCATTATTTAGACCCTTGGAGAACTAAGTGGGATTAAGAAAGTAAAAGTTAACATCTATAGCGATGACAGCCAGCAGTCCATTTTGTTGGACTATACAGGCCGCACTTCACGCAACAGTTTGGTCGCAACATAGCTGAATCTGAAGATTACTCGGCGCAACTCCTCGCTGTCGAGACCCCGCCCGTGTTGCTTATTCATCCGGAAGCTGGCGAAGTTTTGTGGACATAGCGCGAAAATACCTACTATAAGACATGGCCGCAGACTCATGCTGCGATCTGTATGAGAGCGGTCACGACGCCAAAGACTCAAGCCTCTCTTCTAGGGAGCATAATCGCGCAATGTGTCGAGGAGCGAGCTTAGCGAATCATGTCTCGTGGACGCATCATCCGATGTGGAAGCCTGTTGACGTTGCAGATACCAATGGTCGTTCATGCACGTGACGGTATATAAATGACCATTTCGGCCACTATGCACCTCATACCCGATGCGCTGCAATGCCCGTGCCGTCCAATGTGCCCGAATCCCATCTCCAATCAAATCAATTCCGCCACTGCTTGCCTGCTGTACCTCAAACGCACCGCTATGGATATCGAACGTCACGCCTTCACTGGCAAACGCCTCTGCGAACAGACCACTCAACACCAAATCCTCTGGCGCGCCGATGTACAGCTTGCCTTCTGACAGTAGCCAGAGCGTGTCCGCACTACGCAATGCCAGATCAAGATCATGGGTTGAGAGCAAAATCGCCCGCTGACGACTGTACGCCAAGCGGCGCAGAATTTGCATGATTTCGACCCGGCGCGGCAGGTCGAGAAAGGCGGTCGGCTCATCGAGCAGCATCAGCTTTGGTTGCTGGGCGAGCGCCCGCGCAATCATCACCTTTTGCCTTTCCCCATCGCTCAACTGGCTTACGGGGCGCGCGGCCAGCGGAACCACACCAACCGCGTCAATTGCATCTTGCACGATCACTTCATCGGCGGCCGACAGTGTTCCGCGCCAATCGGTATGAGGATAGCGCCCCAGCGCAATCAACGCATACGCCGACAGCAATCCGGCATGAACTTGCTCAGTCAGCACGACGCTCAGCTTCTTCGCCACTACCTGCGGTCGTAGCGTGCCAATGTCCTCTCCATCGAGCCTTACCTGCCCGGCCAGCGGCGGTTGCATCCCAGCCAACGTACGCATCAACGTCGATTTACCCGCCCCGTTCGGCCCCAACAGACAGACCAACTCACCGGCCTGCAGCGTTAGATCTAGCCCGGTCGCAATGACCGTCTCGTGGCGACGGCGGCGATAGCCGATTGAGAGATTATGGGTTTCTAAGATCATGTCAACCTTCCATCGCGGAACGAAGATTACGGCGGCGAATAATTACCCATGCAACGACAGGCGCGCCGATCAACGATGTCACCGCGCTGAGCGGCAGCACTGTGTCGCTACCCGGCAACTGGGCGACGAGGTCAGCAATCAGGGCAACGATGCTACCCATGACGATGGTGCTTGGCACAAGCAGGCGATGGTCGGACGTGTTGAACAAGCTTCGGCATAGATGTGGCACGGCAACGCCGATAAAGGCAATTGGTCCGCAAAACGCGGTGATCGCACCGGCAAGGATGGAAGCGCTGGTCAGAATCCAGAAGCGCGCCTGCTGCACCGTCAGCCCCAATGACCGTGCGTACGCCTCGCCCAGCAGCAAGGCATTGAGCGGTTTGGCTGATAGCCACGCGATCAGCAACCCACTCACAATCGTCGGTGCAAGTACCTGAAGCTGGCTCCATGTGACGCCGCTAAAGCTGCCGAAGGTCCAAGCGATGTAGGCTTGAATCCGCTCAGAAATGGCAAAAAAGAGCAGAATACTGACCACGGCAGTCGTTGCGTAGCCAAAGAGCAGACCCAAGATGAGCAGCGTCATGTTGTTGACGTGATGAGCGACGAGCGTCACAACAAGCAGAACAAAGCCGCTTCCGATGCTGGCGGCGAGGATCAACCCGAAGTTACCAAACGCGCCCAGTGAGGCGATTAGCCCCGTAGCAGCTGTGCCAACTGACAGGACAACAAGCGCCACGCCAAGGCTCGCACCAGAGCTGATCCCAAGCACAAAAGGGCCAGCCAGCGGGTTACGGAACAACGTTTGCATCTGCAGCCCGCTGACGGCCAGGGCAGCCCCCGCCATTGTTGCCGTAATCGCTTTAGGCAGCCGAAATTTGAGTACGATGATGCCCCAAGTTGCTTTTGTTGGCTCTCCACCCAGCAGGATGGTCACAATATCGCCCGGCGGAATGCGAACAGAACCAAGCGCAAGGCTGAGGCCAAAGCACATTACCAATAACCCACAGAGTGCAAGTAGATAGCCCGGCTGAATCCCCAGCTTTGGCGGTGATGTGGATGATCGGTTGCTCATCATCTCTTAACAGTTCGGTTTACTCTACAATCGGTTTACTCTACAACCTGATGATAGACAAACTCATGGTCGGGCAGTACCTCTGGATGGAAGATTTTGATCATATCAGCTAACACCAGATCAGGCGCGACCGCGCCACTCTCATAGTAATCGTTGCCGCCGTTTACATTGGTGCGCAAATCGTTATTGAAAACGAAGCCTGATTGGAAGGCTGCAAATTCTGCATAGCGCTCATCGGCTGCTAGCAAATCGTCGAGCGAGCCAAAGATTCCGATGTGAATCCATACATCTGCTTCTGCTGCGGTATCAAAGACCGTTTCAAAGTCCAGGAAGAGGGTATTTGTGCCTTCTGTATCTGCCCATAGATAGTCAGCACCGGCATCGGTAAGCAGCTGCGCCATGTATCCCTCGCCGCCTGGCATGTACCACGTGCCGTCAAATGGCGTGTTGGCAAAGACCGTTGGCCGCGGTTCTATATCCGCAACCAGCGCCGTCAACTCTGCATAATTGACTGCCATCTCCCCATACTGGGCTTCCGCCGCCGCCTCTTCATTAAAAAACGTTGCGACAAAATCGACCCATTCAGCGCGCCCTAGTGGCGTAGCGTCGAGATAATCGGCATTGAGCACAACGGTCAAACCGGCCTCTTGCAGCTTGGGGTGAACATCATATTCTGGCAGACCAGAAGCACCTGTCATAATCACATCTGGCTCTAGCTCAATTGCCTTTTCTACATTAACCTCTGTGCCACTGCCGATCTCGGCCACTTCGCCAGCCTCAATGCGTGACGATACTGCAGGGCTAGACGCATACAAGCCAGTATCAACCGCAACGAGCGCATCCACCCGATCAATCATTTCAAGGGCGGGTAGATAGGTGGTAGACATGGATACAATGCTCTTGATCGGTACCTCGACTATGGTTGCGTCATCCATGCCTTCTGGCGCAGGTGTGCCACACTGTACCAACACATAACGGGCAGGCGCCTCGGCACCGCTAAACGGCGTTAACACGGTGACAACTTTGTAGCTGTTATGATACTCAACCGTAAAGCCTTGCGCCTCGGTCACGGTCAGCTTCTCTGGAAAATAGTCAACCGATTCGTCGTAATTCTCTACACAGCCATTTGTGAAATTGGCTTCCGAGGCAGTCATGGATCCTTCTGCTACTTCCCCCGCGGGTTCGGCGGCAGTCACCGAATCGTCGGCTGGTGCAGCTTCGTCAGCTATAGGCACTGCTGGTTCTGCTATGCTGCATCCAGTCAGCAGTAGTATGCAGAGCAAAAATAGGGTTAGGTTTTTCATTTCTTCCTCGCGTTGAGTGATTTACATATATAGTGGTAATCCGGTAAGTGATGATGCTTATAAAAGACAGATATTCAGGCTCAAACCAGTATCTATAAGATACCTGTCACTTTGCCCATTACCACGACCATGTATATAAAGTTGACTGACAATCGCATAAAAAAAGCCGCTTTCGTGCGAAAGCAGCTGGCTGTTGCCTCAACAAAAAGCCCACCAGAGGTGAGCAGCAAGTCGGAGCGTTCTACGCTGCCTTTTCTCCACGAAAGGTATTTAGTGCGTTTATCTGAGGCGGGTATTCGGACTTTCCATCGAATGGATTACCGTTGCGGGACAGTGTCGGACTCTCACCGAGCTTTCCCCATTGTGTGCTGGGCATCCGGGCGGCAGCACACCTCAAACAATCAGTTCTATTGTTGGCAGTCATCGTATGCTATCTTGGGATATGTGTCAACCTTTTGCCTCCTGAGCGCGAAACTAGAGCAGCCCACTTGATTTCGATATAGCGACGTGACTAACCGAGACAAGCGGATGCTAGCATATTCAGCATGAATGATGAACAGGAGCCAATCGATAGATGGGCGTAGGAAGACCCTCCATACGCGCCTTGATCTGTAGCCCCAGGTAGAGCGAATTCTGGCGCGACCAAGCCAGGTTCCCACCGTGAATCCATAAGCCAGACTGCTGCGTTGGCTTCCACATGTTACGAAGTTCGCCTTCCCAAGGACCTGGATCATTGTAAGTATCCGAGCCGAGTCCCCACACCTTGCCTACCTTGTCAGCGGTTTCCTGGGAGATTAGCTTGGCGATCCCTTGGTTTGCCGCGTCGTAGCCAGTAGCATAGATAATCAGATCGGCGGGCAACTCGCTGCCGTCGGTCAGCACGACCCTCTCTTCCCGAATGTGCTCAATGCCGACACCGCTGCGTAATTTTATCTCGCCGGCAATGATCAGTTCCGATGCCCCAACGTCTATGTAGAAGCCACCGCCGTTGCGGACAGCCTTCATGCCCAGCCCCGACTCGTCTTCGCCGAAGTCCAGCTTGAAGCCTGCCGCGGTCAACCGCTCATAGAAATCAGCATCGCGCTCCCTAATCTTGCAGGTAAGTGTCTGCCCGCCAATATGCTGCAATGCGTATGGTGTGGCTGCATCAAGCAGGTCCGCACGTTCAGTTGTGATCCCAGCCGCGAGTGCCTCTTCCGAATAGAGTTGGCCGATGGCAAGTTCCATTAGCGACTCTGACTTGATTACGGTGGTAGAAGAGCGCTGGATCATGGTCACATCCGCGCCATGCTCCCACAGATCTGCGCAGATATCGTGGGCCGAGGTGTTGGACCCCAACACGACACACTGTTTGCCCGACCACTCTTCTCCGCTGGTAAAGCGACTTGAATGGTATAGCGTACCGGTGAAGATGTCTGCTCCAGGAATCTGGGGTATGCGCGGGCTGCTCAATGCGCCGCCGGTAGCCAGCACAAATTGCTTGGGCTTTAATACTACTTGCTCTCCTTCCCGTTCCACCGTTACAGTCCATTCCTGAGATGCGTCGTCATATTCGGCATGGTGGCAGAGCGTCGAAGACCAGTAATTCAACTCCATGACCTTGGTATACATCTCCAGCCAGTCGCCCATCTGATCCTTGGATGCAAAGACTGGCCAGTGATCTGGAAAGGGGAGATAGGGCATGTGGTCATACCAGACCGGATCGTGGAGGTAGAGGGATTTGTAGCGCTTGCGCCAGGAATCCCCCGGCCGCTCGTGTTGGTCGATGATCAGCGTAGGGACCCCGAGCCGTTTCAATCTGGCACCCAACGCGATCCCGCCCTGGCCGCCGCCGATAATAACGCAGTCGGGTTGTTCGGTATAGCCGAGACGCGCTTCTTCGTCCTGGCGTGCTTCGAACCAGTGCTTGCGCCCTTTGATCGCGCCAGGCTGCTCAACCCAAATTTGATGGGTTTTCTACAACCGTTTGCCATGTTCCTGGGGCCAAATCTCTTTACTATCATCTCCATTTGGATTTTACAAAGCCGAGAGAATAAGAGCAATGGCTAAAGTTGGAGGCGCTGAAAAGTGTGCAAAATGACTATAAGAGTTGACAAGCGCTTCAGTGAAGAGCCTCAGCTGCGAAATTATCCAAGAAAAAATGGAGTAAGACGGCCGTTTGGCTGATACCGACAATTTAGATCTCAATGAGTCTCATACCTGGAATCTTCAACTCGAACTTCGGTTGAATATTGAGGCTTGACTTTAACATTGTGTCAAGGTGTATCCTGCAATCATTAAACAGAATAAACAAACTGTATTGATTGATAGGAGAAACTTATGTCCGCCTTAACAAACCTAGCCCGCGACCGCAGCGCACAATTTACGCTATTGATTGCAGTTGCAGGCTTAATCATCTACGGATTCGGTGCACCCCAGATCCCAGCACTCACTGCTGAGGTCTCGGCAAACCTCGCCAACGAATATGCCCAAATGCCTTTATCCCTCATATTGTTGGCAATTGTCTATTTGATGACGCGCAATCGACCCCCAATTGATTTTGTAGCTCGCTCACCAGAACATCGTACGGCCCTTGTAGAGGTGATCGGCCTCATCGTCTATGGCGTGGTTGCCATCTTCGGCTTGGCTGCGTTGGGCATCACCTACCATCCCCCGGACGTATTTGAGCCAGGCATTGACTTTAGTGGCACTCGGCTCATGACATGGGCGATTATAAATTTTGTGATCTATGGTGCGATCCCTTATCTATTTTTCCGCTGGCGAGGTTCGTCCAATGTGGATCTGGGATTGGCGGGCAACAATTGGGTTAAGGACATCTGGCTCATCCTGGTCATTGGCGGTGTTGACCTTATCTTAGCTCTACAATTCACCGATTTTTTAACCTTAACACCCGGCCAAATGGTGACTTCTGTACCACTGGCGTTTATACTCTATACATTGGGTGCAGGGGTTCCTGTTGTGATTATGGTACAGGCGATTTTTACCCCCCGTCTCATGCGCCTGACGAACTCAACAATCACGACGACCATTTATGTGGCCTTTGCCTATGCCCTTTTTAGTGCATCTGATGCTGGGATCGTGTTTGAGAGCGGTGGTCACGCCTTTTATGCTCTCCTCTATGCCATTGTCCATAACATTGGCCCGGGCCTCATTAAAGCCATACTTACAGTGCGGACTGGTAATAGCTGGTTACACATGTTTGCCTATCATGTCTTATCGTTCCATGCATTTGCCGATGCTGTTACCGTGGCATTTTTGTTTGGTTTGTAACAACAGTGCAGAAAACTATCATGAGCTGCAAGCGAGTCATAATCACATAATTTGGCGGTCCTGAAGTATTGAAGGTGGTGGAGGAAGCATCCCTGCCAGAACCTCAGCCTGGTGAGATCTGCATCAGGCTGCTGACAGCGAGTGCGGCCTTTACCGACGCACTTATCTGCAAAGGTATCTATCCTGCCACGAGAGGTGAGAAGTTTCCCTATTCGCTCGGCTATGATTTGGTGGGTATTGTCGATAAACTGGGCAAGGACGTGACCAAGTTCGAGGTTGGTCAGAAAGTGGCGGAACTCACCGTCATTGGTGCCTATTCCGAATATATCTGCCTGCATGAAGACCGTCTGGTTCCCGTGCCAGAGGAGCTAGCCCCAGCCGAAGCGGTGAGCATGATCTTGTCCTATATCACAGCCTATCAGATGCTGCACCGGCTGGCGGAGATTCAAAAGGGGCAGCGGATTCTGGTCAACGGCGCGAGTGGAGCGGTTGGTACGGTATTGCTGCAGCTGGGCCAGCTTCTGGATCTGGAAATGTTTGGAACAGGCTCTACCGCCAAGCAAGATCTCATTGCTAGCTTAGGCGCAACCCCGATTGATTACAAAACAGAAAATTTTGCTGAACGCATCCGCAGCATGACAGATGATGGTATAGCTATATGCACGGAGCTTTTTCTCCCGATCTCGGTCATTGAAGTTCTATTCCATCGCGCCTCTGCGTAGGGGGCATACAGCTTGCTTTTACAACGACCTGACCGAGTTATTTGGTCTCCTATCTCAAGGCAAAGTCAAGCCCGTTATCGATAAACGAATGCCACTGGTTGAGGCAGCGCATGCCCATGAACTCATTGAGCAAGGCGCGGTAAAAGGCAAAACTGTACTCACAATGGATGAGCAAATGCTATGTTCAAAATTGGAGAATTTTCACAACTAGGCCAAGTCTCGACGCGCATGTTGCGCCACTACGACAAACTGGGGTTGTTGACACCCAGCCGAACTGACGACTGGACAGGCTATCGCTATTACACCATCGATCAGTTGTCGCGGCTGCATCGCATCATCGCGCTGCGTGACTTAGGCTTTGGCTTGCAAGAGATTGGGGAATTGTTACAAGCAACCGATGAACCGTCGGTTGAGCAGCTACGCGGGATGCTGGCCCTGAAGCAGTCCGAGGTGAAGCAGGAGATTGCCGAGCGCACATCCCGTCTGCGCCACATCGAAGCCCGGCTGGAACAGATTGAACAGGAGGGCGAACCCTCACCCTATGAAATTGTAGTCAAGTCGGTGGCGGCCTATTCGGTGGCGTCGATTCGGACAACCGTGGCCCATGCCCATGAGGTGGGTTACTACTGTGACGTACTGTACGACCAGCTTTATGGGATATTGAAAAAGACGCGTATTCGCCCTCTTCAGCCCGAAGTGACCCTCTATCACGCATCCGAGTACAGGGAGACAGACCTGGATGTGGAAATGGCCGTGGCTGTACACCCCAAATATGTAGCAAACGAGCCCCTGCAAGAGACGGTCTGCTTTCGCGAAGTACCGGGCCATGAATTGATGGCCGGGCTGATCTACGAAGGCCCGCTGCGCGACGTAACGCCCGCCATCTTGGCCCTCATCGGCTGGATCGGGGTGCATGAACATGTCCCAATAGGCCCCTTGCGCGAGGTCCACCTATCGGGACCAGTCCATGCAGAAGCTACAATTGAGGAAGAATGTGTGACGGAACTGCAAGCGCCGATTGCACCTATCAAATAAGTCTGCGATATTGAACCTGGATCAGCCTGTAGACCGACCGACTACACTATGCTTCTTCGCTCATCAGCCGAAAGAGTGCAAAATGCCAATTGGCTTTGACTAAGAACCATTGATTTGCACTCTTTTCACAGATGAGCCATGCTTCTTTTGGATAGAACTATTGATTGCGCCGTACCCAGTCGCTAATTGCTCGCCCAATGGCCTCGGGTTGAGTTTCTTGGATGAAGTGGAGTCCTCGGCCGACATAAGCGGTTTCGTAGTTGGTCATTGTTTGGCTCAAGAAGGCCACCATTTCTGGCGGATTAAGCACCCCTGGACTCACGTAGACATGCAGTTTCGGCAATTCGCTCTCCATCAGCCACTCTCTATAGGCGTTGACGCGCTTGTCCACATCGGCTGGCTCGCCATCAATTGGTATCTGTCGCGGCCATACCAGCAAGGGCAAGCGCGATTCTGGATCGGGATAGGGGGCGCGATATTGGTTCATCTCCGCCTCAGTCAGTCTACGGGCCACCGAGCTAGGCAGTACCTGCTCTATAAATAGATTCTGGTTCAGAACCATCTCTTCACCTACCCCTTCGGTGCGCATTGTTCGGAGAAAGGCGGCTACATCTGCGGACATCGTCTCATAAGAGGCTGGCATGGGCGAGACAGAAGCCTCCATAAAGGCAATGCCCTTGACGTTCTCGGGATTGCGATGTGCGTAATCAAAGCCTAGGCCAGAACCCCAATCATGAATGACCAAGGTGATGTTTTCAAGGTCCAGGGCCTCGATAAAGCCATCAACATATTCGCTGTGTTCAGCAAATGTATACCCAATAGCGGGCTTATCCGACTCGCCCATGCCGATCAGGTCCGGTGCGATGAGCCGGCCTTGCCCTTCTAACCACGGCATGACGTTGCGCCAGAGGTATTTGGAAGTCGGATTGCCATGTAGAAAAAGAATCGGATCACCCTCACCCGCTTCCACATAAGCCATTTGTGAGCCAAGCACCTCGACAAACTGAGTCTCATACGGCATCTCTGCCGAAATTGCAACCGGGGGAAGGTTGATGAGTGCATTGTCGTTGGCCCCACTATCCTCAGCAGAAGCGTTCGGAGCGACCATTTGTACGGTGCAAGCACTCAGCAAGAGCGCTGCAACAATGGTCAGCAAAGAAATTGATAGGTTCTTACGACTGTTAAGCATATTTTTCTCCTGTTTAAAATAGTGAACGGATTTATAGTGAACAGATTTATAGGTCTTTGCCTTTCTGAATCTGCGCGTAAACGCGCTGTACCGCTGCCGCGATTGCCTCAGGCCCCCCACCCTCTTCTTGCAGAAAGTGTCCCGCAGTTGTTTCTGTCACACTCGCTTCGGGGAAGTTTGTGATCATGTTAGGCAATTTCGACCCCAAAATTGGATCGTTCATCCCCCAGACAATTTCCGCTGGAATATTCAACCCCTGCACATACGCTTCAACGCGCCTGAACTGCTCTGCGGTTGGATGACCTGGACCGTCTGCCGCCATACGCAAGATGGCTAGCGGTCCTTTTGCATTACCGCTTTCCGTTACTGGTCTTTCATAGAGTGCGTTGTTAACCTTCGGGGGTATTGAATTCGGATCAGCTTGTTGTTTGGGCGACTGCTTAAATATCGAAATAAGGCCCTCAAGCAAGATTTCTCCAACTACCGGTGTCTTAATTAATCGAATCGGCGGCGGAAGCTTTTCGTTTTCTTTCGGTGCATCGAACACTGTGTCGAGCATAACAGCACCTTCCAGCAATTCCGGTGAACGTGCAAGCGCCCCCATGCCAATCGGGCCACCCCAATCGTGACCAAGATAGATGAGTCCATCGAGTGTTAGCTTATTGAGAAGCGTGTTTATCCAACGCATATGATTGTCGACCGTGTGCTGACTGGCCGGAACTTTGCTGGAAAACCCAAGCCCCACCAACGTTGGCATGATGATTCGGAATTGATCCTCAGGTAATTCATCGGCGACCTTGCGATACAGAAATCCAGATGTCGGCACACCGTGCTGCATATAGACAGGATAACCAGACCCAACCTCTAAGACATGAATCTTGATGCCCGGCTCTACTTCGACCAAATAGCTTTTGTACTCACCGCCAACAAATTTTGCGGCATAATCCGGTAACGGAAAATTTTCGAAAGTTCCCCTATCCAGGTCAATCATCCCTTTTCCGGTAGGCGTTTTCAATTCTCCGTCACGGGTCAGGATGTAGGCGAATACGATCCCTATTAACACGACTATCACGACTAAACTTAACAATATCATGCTCGTTATCCATGCTCCTTTTCAGGTTCTTTTGGAACTCAGGTGGCGGTTCTTACTCGCTTTGAATCTGGCCGTAAACGCGCTGCACCGCTGCTGCGATTGCCTCAGGAACATCAACCTCTTCCTGTAAGAAGTGTCCCGCTTCTGTTTCCGTCACATGCGCGTTGGGGAAGTGGCCTATCATTTCATTCAGTCTCGACCCCAAAACCGGATCACTTAGTCCCCAGACAATTGCGGTCGGTACGTCTAATCCCTGAATGTATACGTCGATTTCTCTGAGTGGTTCGGCGGTTGGATGGTCTGGACCATCGGCCGCCATACGAAAGATTGCGACTGGTCCTTTTGAATTGGTACTCTCTTGCACCGGTCTTTCATATAGTTCGAGCACGTCGGCCGATAGTGACTCAGGATCAGCCTGTGCTCCGGCCAACTGACCAAATATCGACAAGATGCCCTCGAACAAGATCTCTCCGACGATTGGTGTTTTGATGATTCGAAGCGGTGTTGAAAGGGTCCGGGGTTCTGTTGGGGCACCGAAGGCCGTGTTGAGAATGACGGCACCTTTGAGCAGAGCAGGGGTGCGGGCAAGCGCCCCCATGCCGATCGGACCACCCCAATCATGCCCCACATAGATAAGCTCGTTGAGTGCCAGCTGCTTCAGAGTCCCGTTTATCCAACGTATATGATTGTCGACTGTGTGTTGGCTGGCTGGAACCTTGCTGGAAAACCCAAGCCCCACCATGGTTGGCATGATGATGCGGAACTGATCCAGCGGAAGTTCGTTGACAACTTTGCGATAGAGTAATCCATTAGTTGGTGCACCATGCTGCATATAAACAGGATAACCAGATCCAACCTCTAGGACGTGAATCTTGATGCCCGGCTCTACCTCGACCAAATAGCTTCTGTACTCATCGCCAACCTTTTCCGCAACATAATCCGGTAACCGGAAACCCTCGAACGTGCCCACATCCAGTTCAACTGTCCCGCTTCCGTTGGGCGTCTCCAATTCTCCGTCCCGGGTCAACACAAATGCGAATATGCCGAGTGCTAGCACTGCGATCCCAAGTAAACTTAATAGAATTTTCTTCACCATCTGTGTTCCTCTTTAAATGTTACACTGCGGTTGCGATGAAAACCGGAGTTTTCCGCTGAGTAAATATTGTAAAAACTCTGGTTTTCATGCAGAGCCGAGTATCGTAGTAGTTAAATTCCGACTGATAGCCTAAATACAATCATCGTTGAAATGCTAAATGCTCGATTGGATATCGATTTAGCTGTGTCTGTGGCCGCAATCGCTGTTTTCGACGCTTGCGTGCCAGCACTGGTTTTGAATAGCGCAGCGCCTCTTGTAAGAAAGCCCCTGCCACCTGCCAAAGCGAATGTTCGCCAAAGAAGTGCTCACGATACGCGCCTCCGCGTAAAAACCCTTGATCTTTCTTGAGCAGATCGAGCCGCAGCTTATTTTTGGGCAGATGGGTGCGCCCGTTGAGTATGGCCTGGAAGGGCAACGGCATCCAGTCGATTGACGCAAACGCAGCCGATATCTCGGCCAGTGCTGCCTCGACTTGGGCAACACTCTCCACATCAACATTCTCCATGGCCGCATCGATTTGGTCGGCAATGCGGTCATACTCGGCAAAGCCTCCGCCTGAAAGTTTTAGCTGCTGAAGCTGGGCAATGTATTCTTTGGCATCAAGCTGACCATTGTGGGTACTGTCGAACCGAATGCAGAAGAGTTTAACCAATTCGGTATAGGCACCCAGCAGCCAAAGAACGCTGTAGGATCTCCACAGCTTGGTGTTTCCCCATGCTTTGTAGGAGTTGGCCACCAGTCGGTCATTGCTGCGTAGATAGGCCAAGGTTGTCTCTTCCAGCGGCAGAAATTGTTCTCTGGCGTAATCACCATCTTGGCTAGCCTGTAAAAGGTGATGGGCGAGAATGGAGACGCTGGTTAAAGAGATATACAAACCCTTGGAATAGAGGGGATCGATAAATCCTGCCGCGTGGCCCAATAGCGCCCATCGATCCCCAACAGTCTGTTTAGACGAATACTGGATGCGTCCCGTACGTGTCCAATCTCGCACGGCTCTGGCTCCCTGAAATTGCACTGCAATGCTGGGGAAGCCTTCAATAAAGCCAAAGAACTCTTCTTCCGCAGAAAGATCATTTTGAGGCGGATTAACCCGTGGATCGAGCATCAGCCCAACGCTACATAAGGGATTGGTAGACCCAGCATGATTGTTAAAGGGAATAACCCACAACCAGCCACCGTCAAAGAGATGATGCAGCGTCCCCTCCGCCACACTAAAGGGTAGATCGGCGGCTTGCTGGGTTGTGGCGACATCGTGAAAGTCGGGGACATCGATCATGTGGGTAAAGATGGCCCGCGAGTGGGTCTGTTGGTCGAAATCTCGCAAATCGAATTTGTCAGCAATCAGCGAGCGGAAGCCTCCTGCGTCGACCACATAGGCAGCGCGATATTGCTCGTCTCGGGCCGTCGTCACCGTGACGCCATTCTCATCAAACTCAATCTCCCCCACGGGCCTGTTCTGTAGGACCGTTGCTCCATAACGAATCGCGCAGGTCATCAGAAAGGCGTCTACATCCTGGCGATAAAGATGCAGCTCGTGGCCATGGGGGTGCTTGGGAATAACGGCTTGCAAAGAATGTTCTGCTTGATGTGGTTGGCCAACCGTCTGATGCAAATAGCTGAAGTGACGTTTCACGCCGTGGGTCGTACCAATATACGGAAGATAGTTCTCCGAACTGAAATAGGCCAACTCGGGGACATCGTACATTTCGGCTAGCGAACGCATGGTCTCAGATGTCTCTAGAATCATCGACTCGCCGATGGAAAATCGCGGATGGCTTTTGGCCTCAAATATCACCACTTTCATCCCCTGGCGAGCCAGAATTGCCCCCAGCGTCGAGCCTGCAATACCGGAGCCGATAATGGCCACATCATATTGATTACGAGACACGTCCATGTTGAATTCCTCCAGCTATCGGCAATAGAATCACGTACCTGCTCTAAGCGGTCCCCGTACTTTGGGCGGGTGGATTAGCCGCTGTACCAGTGAGGTTGCTGAGAACGTTCCAAGCCGCCTCTTGGCGCTCGACATCCAATAGGTGATCGGAGGTCACTTCTTGCATAGGGCCGACAAGTTTCTTCGGTTTGGACATATAGGATTTCCCATTAACGTATACCCCACCGATCTCATTTAGGACGTCGATATAGCGTTTGGCTCCGAGCGAAACAGGTTGGGATATGCCGAAGATTGGCCCAAGGGCGGGCATAACCTTGGTCATTAAGAAGCCCTGAAAGCCGGTCGCGTGGCGGGATCCGTTTGTACCCATATTGGATCCCGGCGAGACCGTAAAAATCGAGATACGCTCACCATATTTGCGCGCCAGGGCAGCAGTCCACCAAGATGTGAAGGCCTTGGTCGTCGCATAGTAGCGGTTGTTGTCAAATAACATCGGTTTTGCCCCTCTCGCGAAAGAGACCATGGCGTCATGAAGGTTACTGCCAAACTCTTGCGGAGCGTCAGTAGCGAAGTCATAAAGCTGCATGCCCATCATTGCTGGAAGGTCGTTACGCGCCGTCTCCGAACCCGAGATTACAACGCGTGCGCCGTTCGGCAGGATGCCAGCCTCGAGAAGTTGCATCGTCATAACGTGGTGGCCAATGATCGATGATGCAAACGAGATTTCGAAACCATCTAAGCTCTTTTCCATCTCCTTGCCAGAAGCCATGCCAGCGTTTAACAGCAGGGCATCAATGGGGTGGCCGCGTCTCAAGAGTTCGTCGCACGCGGACCGCGCAGACTCAATGCTAGAGACATCGACAGCCAAAATTTCGAACGGGGCCGAACCCACGCGGGCGGTGAGTGCCCGTTGGGCTGCTTCGGCCTTTTCGCGCGTCCGGCAGGCCAAAATGATGCAGCTATAGCCAGCTTCGGCAAGTTGTGCGGCTGCTTCAAAGCCGAGGCCTGAGTTCGCCCCTGTAACCAAGGCTCTCTTTCCTTCAAACTGCTTAGGTGATTTGGATGCTGCCATAAGATTACCTCCCTGAGTAGTGTTTTAGTGCCTGTACTCGTGGATAAATAGCCGAAGTCTTTGTTTGAACTAACTCAAGAGCTATGCTACCATTCGGCCTGTGGTTGTTCAATGACTCTTAGTCGTTTTTTTATGACTATTCGTCCAGCAAAAGCATCTTAATAGCCTATACTTCGCCAGAAAAGTCTTGTACCAGCCCTTAAGCGCTCCACTGTGAGAAACCCTGGGAAGACGGGACAGATCTGTTCTGGCCATCTATATTGCAAAGCTATAGAGAGTCTAATGAGAGAATTAATAACACCAGTTCAGTTTAGAGAAACAATGTCGAGAGCGGCTGATCCACTGGGTGAAGCGCTCCATTTATTGCGCATGAATGGCATGTTCTATTCGCGGTCCGAGGTCACTGCACCATGGGGGGTAGAATTGCCTCCATTTTCGGGCTTTCTGTTGTTTCACGTTGTTATTTCTGGGCGTTGCTGGCTTGAAATTGAAGGGTCTAAACCCCAACTGTTGCAGACGGGGGATTTTGCGCTTGTCCCTCATGGGGACGGGCACAAAGTAGTCAGCGAAGTCGGCAACCCAACGTTCAACATGTTCGATGTCCCTCGCCAGAGGATTAGTGAACGGTATGAGCTATTGAGCTACGAAGGGGGCGGCGAACCGACAAACATGATCTGCGTGGCCGTCTGTTTTGAGCATCCAGCCGCCCATCAGCTAATCCAACTCTTGCCAAGGTTCATCTATATTGAAGCTCGGCGTTCTGCTCATTTTGAATGGATTCAAAGCACATTGGGCTTAATCGCGTCCGAAGCCGAAGCGCTGCGGCCGGGGGGCGAAACCGTCATCACGCGCTTGGCCGACGTGCTGGTGATTCAGGCGATTCGATCATGGATTGAAGCAGATCCGGCGGCCCAAAGCGGCTGGTTGGGGGCACTTCAAGACGAGCAAATCGGCCATGCAGTCTTAGCGATTCAACGGGAACCGGACCGTGCATGGTCAGTTGCGGAGCTTGCAAAAGAAGTGGCCATGTCCCGTTCAGCTTTTTCCGCACGCTTTAAAGAGTTAGTAGAGGAATCCCCCATGCAGTACGTCACACGCTGGCGAATGAATGTCGCCTTAACACTGCTTCGAGAAGGAGATTTATCGCTATGGGAGTTGGCGGAACGCCTTGGCTATCAGTCTGAAGCGGCATTTAGCCGAGCGTTCAAACGGACGATTGGCATATCTCCGGGCGTCGCGCGGCGAAATAATAAGTACAGTGTAAGCTAAGAACGTCACCCGTGGAGAAACCAATGACCACGCCCATTTGGGAATCTAAACGCATCATAGAATTGCTACGCTATGGTTCCATCTACAGCGTCCTCAATCAACGCCTTCGAGCGCAAATTGATTCACTATCCCCCGATCAATTGGCCGAAAAGGTTGGGCAGACCATGGGCAACCCTAGCCGATTTTCCTATCCCTTTTGGGCTCTAGTGCTGGCTGCTCAGTACTATGAGCTATTCCGCGCGCTCGGCGTTACCAAAGACCACGCGGTGTATGAACCGGGCGCGGGCGCAGAACCGCCAGTGCTGGTCGCCAGCAGAGCACTAGGGGGCGTGCAAGCATCCTACACCACCATCAACCTGAACCAGCAGCTACATGAACGGTTGACGAATGCCCTCGACGCACCAGCAAAAGCGTCAGCAGAGCAGTGCCGGATTATCCAAGCCAACGCGCTGGATGCCCTTACCTATTTAGAGCCAGGCACCTTTGACGTGGCCTGCTTCAATCATTCTATCAACGATATTCTCCAGACCGCGGTCTCCGAAGCCATGGGCATGGATACGGCCACGGTAGACTGGTTTGCCGAAGAGCAACAGATGATTGAGTGGCTGGCGGGAGAATATCGGACGGATGGGTTGGCAACGCGCGGCAAGCCCGAGCTACTCAGCATCATCAGCGATGCCGCAACACTCGTTGGCAGTGGTGGACACCTCATTTTTTACCACTGCGTATTTGAAGGGATGCACGCATTGCCCTGGTTTCCTTGGGATCTCTACTGCGAGCTAATTCCGCTGACCAGAGGGTGGATTGAGGGAAGTACCCTGGCAGTAGAAGAAGTCCAACTGCTGGGAGTCGATCCCCAGTGGTGGATGGTCCTACGAGGTAGATAGCAGTTTGGTCCATAAGGATATAGAGAGTTTTTTCGATGCGGGAATGAACGACTATAATCCGAAACCAACCCAGCCACCACCTATTTTGAATGCACTGAAGGCAGATGAATTGTAAACCTGCTCCCCTGATTATGCCCATCACTAATCATACTGATCTGCCCCTTGTGGGCCTCTACAATTGCTTTGGCAATCGCCAATCCTAACACTGAACCGCCACTGTCGTGGCTGCGCGATCAATCGACACGATAAAAGCGATCATAGAGATGTGGTAGATGCTCGCGTGGAATGCCTTCGCCTGTTTTTGACATTCGATAGACTATACGATATGCTCACCCAAATATTTGTGCATCTTTTCCATACACCTATCCCCTCTGGATTAGTATTATATATATTGTAAGCTTCTGACTTGTTCGCGCGACTTCAAAACATGTCAGCCAAGCAATCAGTTAGCGAAGATAGCAATCCTCCAAATCTTCATTTCATCCAATACACTTCACTCTAACTCGGTATGATACACCCTGTAACATACCTACGGTAGCATAAAAGGAAAGGCCCATGAAAAAAGTCTATTTTAGTATCCTCGTTGTTGTGATTGGCAGCCTATTGCTTTCCTGTGCTGCTCCGGCTGCGGCACCTGAACCGGCTGCAAGTGAATCTTCTGCCGATGCCGTAGCCGCTCCTAGTGGTGATCCTGTTTCCGGTGGAACGTTACGTGTTGCGTTTCAAAATGAATGGGCGGGCCTCGATCCCCACGTAACCAGCTCTTACTCTAGCTATCAAGTGCTCAACAACGTGCTAGAAGGGCTAACAACCTACGATGACAACATGAATCTACAGCCGCTGTTGGCCGAATCCTGGGAGCAATCAGAAGATGGCCTAACCTGGACTATCAAGCTGCGCGAAGGCGTCATGTTTAGCAACGGTCGCAAAATGACGGCAGAGGATGTGAAATGGAGCTTCGAGCGCTTAATTGATCCTGAAACTGGTTCGGGTAATGCAGCCCGTGTAGGTCCACCAGAAACGATTATCGAAGCAGTTGATGATGTCACCGTGACCATTACCCACCCAGAACCGTTTGGCATCTTCCCCCAATCGATTGGCTTTGATAAGTCCGCAGGCATCATGGCCATGGAGAGTTTAGACGAAGACGGTATGGTTCAAGTGCCCATTGGCACTGGCCCATTTGTCATTTCCGAGGTTGAAGGGACAACCAAGATCGTCTTAACCAAGAACGAAAGCTACTGGCAAGAAGGTTTGCCGTATCTAGATTCAGTTGAGATTTCACCGATCCCAGATGATACCGTGCGCGAGACCGCGCTGCGTGGTGGTGAAGTTGACTGGGTGTTGGCAATTGCGCCCCAGAACTTTGACTCGCTCCAAGAAGATCCCAACGTTGTGGTTGCCACGGCACCCCAGCTTTCGTACGATTACATCGGCATCAACCTGACCCGCGAGCCATTTACGGATGTGCGCGTACGGCAAGCCATTGCCCTGGCGATTGACCGCGAACAGCTTTGCGCAGCAGGCTTCTTTGGCCTTTGTGAAACCATTCAAGGGCCAGTCGGTTCAGGTAGCCCTTGGTTCTTTGACTACGCCCCCTACGAACGTGATGTAGATGCCGCCAAAGCTTTACTGGCCGAGGCAGGTTATCCCGACGGCTTTGAGATGGAGTGGCTGCCAACGGTTGCATATGGGGAGACCGTTCGCGCTGCCCAAGTTCTGCAACAGCAGCTGACCGAGATTGGCATCACATCGACTATTAATGCACCCGAATGGAGCGAGTGGCTGGAGCTTGAGGGCAACTTTAAGTACGATGCATACATCTGCAACTGGAACGGCCTGATTGACGCCGATCAGTACTACTATCTCCAACACAAGACCGACCTGATGTTCAACTTCACTGGCTATAGCAACCCAGACTTCGATGCATTGGTGGACGAAGGCCGAGCCATGAGCGATTTCGACAAGCGCTACGAGATCTACGAAGAAGCCAATCAGATTTTGGTTGACGAAGCCCCCTACATCTACATGTACAACAAACAAGAGGTTCGGGCCTACTCACCTACTGTGCAAGGCTTTAACGTTCGCCCCGATCAAGCCAACAATTTCTGGACCGTCTGGCTGACGGAATAGTAATCAGTGTTCGGTAGGTCTGTCACACCGAATACCGACCACCGACTCACCGAGCCGCTAAATGGCCCAGTATATCGTTCAACGACTCCTAACCACATTGGTCGTGCTGCTAGGCGTGACCTTTGTGGTTTTTCTTATCATTCAATTGGTGCCGGGCGATCCCGCGCGGGTGGTTTTGGGTGTCCAAGCAACGGATGAGAATGTAGCCGCGCTGCGCGAACGGCTGGGGTTGAATCGGTCTTTCTTGGCTCAGTATGGTAGCTGGCTGGGGAATGCGCTGCAAGGCGATCTAGGTAAAAGCCTGATCACCGGCCAGGAGGTAACACCCCAGATCCGACAGCGGCTTCCAGCGACGCTGCAACTCGCCGCAGTTTCCCTTCTGATTGGTATTCTCATCGCGTTTCCAGCGGGCATCCTCTCCGCGCTGCAGCCCGGCAGTCGCCGCGATATCCTCACCGCCATTATCAGCCAGATCGGGGTAACGATTCCCGATTTCTGGTTGGGGATTCTGCTGGTGGTTCTCTTCTCGCTGACGTTGGGTTGGCTACCACCCAGCGGATACACACCCATCAGTGAGAGCGTATTAGACTGGCTCAATCACATCATCCTGCCTGCAACGACGGCAGGTCTGATTAGCGGTGCCATCCAAACCCGTTTTATCCGCAGTGCCATGCTAGAGGTGCTCAATCAGGATTACGTACGCACGGGACGGGCCAAGGGGTTGGGCGAGCGGGTTGTGATCCTGCGTCATGCCCTGCGCAACGCGCTCATCCCAATCGTAACGATTATTGGCTTGCAGATCACGGCCCTGCTCTCATCCATAGTAGTGGTTGAGGTGGTCTTTGCCTGGCCTGGGCTAGGTCGGCTGGCCCTAGATGCGGTGCTGGATCGGGACTACCCACTGCTGCAAGGAACAGTTCTAACGCTGGCGATCCTGCTCACGCTGGTAAACTTGGCTACCGATCTACTCTACTTTATGCTAGATCCGCGGACCGATTACGCTTAGCCTTCTCTGTATAGATGGCCAGAAAAGTTCTGTCTTCCCTTCTCGGAATTCCTCAGAGTAGACTGAGCAGGAGGCGGGACAAGACTTTTCTGGCGAAGTATATATGACCGTTAACCTGGATACTCACCAACCGACCAATTTATGGTTCGATGTGCTGCGGCGCATGGCACGACACCCGACCGGGATGTTCGGCGTAGGCATCGTGACGCTGCTGATTCTGGTTGGCATTGTCGGGCCAACAATCGCACCCTACGATCCGAATGAGATGGACTTTGCCGCCCGCTTCGGTCCACCCAGCGCGGCCCATCTGATGGGGGCAGATGACTTTGGTCGCGACATTCTCAGTCGGCTCATGGTCGGCGCGCGGGTCTCGCTGCAGGTGGCGCTGATTGCGGTCGGGATTGCCACGGTAGCTGGGACATTGCTGGGCATGGTGGCTGGCTACTCTAATCGGGTTGTCGATGAGATCATTATGCGTTCTATGGACGTGCTCTTTGCCTTCCCCGCCATTTTGCTGGCTATTGCGATTCTGGCCGCGCTGGGTAAAGGGATTGCCAACGCCATGATTGCGATTGGGATTGTCTACACCCCCATCTTCGCGCGCATCGCCCGCAGCGCGGTTATCTCCGTGCGCGGAGAGGAATTTGTCGAGGCGGCCAAGGCGATTGGGGCCAGCCGCGGGCGTATCCTTTTTCGTCACATCTTTCCTAACTCGTTAGCACCCCTGATTGTGGAGATCTCGTTGAGCCTGGCATTTGCAATTCTGGCCGAGGCAGCGCTCAGCTTCTTTGGGCTAGGTACTCAGCCGCCCGATCCAAGCTGGGGCCGAATGCTCTCCGAAGGGCGCGGCTATTTCCGCCAGTCGATTTGGCTAGGCGTCTTCCCCGGATTGGCGATCATGTTGACCGTGATGGGCTTTAACTTCCTCGGCGACGGTCTGCGGGACGCGTTGGATCCCCGCATGAAGCGATGAGGTTGTTGTTTGGCCCCCTCCTGGCCTACCCCATATTGGGAGAGGAAGATTCAGGCAGAACTCTTTTCGGTCTGTTCCTCTTTGCGGGCAGCCTACTCTTCTTCGAGATCGGCTTAACCCGTCTCTTCGCCACCATCTACTATCCACCCACAGTCTTTGCCATTCTCTCGCTAGGGGTACTGGGAATTGGCTTGGGCGCGGGGTTTGCGGCATGGCGTCCTCAGTGGCGTTCCCAGTGGCGGACGGCAGAGACACTCTCCTTCTATGCCAGTGGAGCGGCAATTTTTGGTCTGGTGCTGGTTGTAACGATCTTATATGGTCATGCACTACCCATCCCCAAACGCCTCGATTTCTGGATGCATTTGGCGCTGGTTTTACCGCCGTTCATCTGCGCCGGCCTCTTCTTTGCGACCTATTTCAGCCAAGATGCGGCCAATGCAGCGCAACTCTACTTTGCTGACTTGCTGGGCGCGGGATTGAGCGCGCTGCTGGTCGTGCCCATCTTCCAATCGATTGGTGCCGTCAATGGGTTACTTCTGGCAATGTCTGGGCTGGCGGCAGCTGCACTTTTTGTACAACACACCAATCGCGTTCTGCCTGATTTAACCTTATCTAGCTTCAGATCGGTACCGACTGCGACCTTTCTACTCATCATCATGTTGTTGATCACCCACGGTTTTCGGCTCTGGCCAGAGTCAAACTGGGCCGTGAGCTTTCGCAACAAGCCGCTGGGCCAGCAACTGGCAAGTGGCGCGACCTTGCTAGCCAGCCGCTGGGACGCGTTTGCCCGCACCGATCTGATTGATCCGGGCGACGGACGCCCTTACGAACTCTACATGGACGGCGCGGCTGGTTCAGTCATGCCACCCGCGGACGGCGATCCCGCTCTATGGCAGGATATTGGCTTCTTTCCCTTTGCCACCGAACAACCCAAGCATGTCTTTCTAATCGGACCGGGTGGGGGATTAGATATCTGGTTTGGGATACAGGGCCGAGCCGAGGCGATTGTGGCTGCCGAAGTGAATCCGGGCAGCGTTGAACTTGTGCGAGCGTTTGCATCCTATAATGGGGATCTCTATGGCGACATTGGGACGGGACTCGTCACGCTCCTGACAGAAGATGGGCGCAGCGTACTGGAACGAGAGCTGCATCGATATGACCTCATCTTCCTCTCCCAAGTCGTGACCCTAGCGGCAGAGCGCGCGGGATTTGCGCTGACAGAGAATCACGTCTACACGGTGGAAGCCATGAAGACCTATCTGAATCGGTTGACTGACGGTGGACAAGTCGCCTTTAAGCTCTACGATGAGGTGACGCTGACTAGAGCGTTAGTGACTGCCGTGACCGCGCTAACTGAAACCGGCTCAACCGAACAAGATGCGCTGAATCATATCATGGTGCTGATCGATCCAAATGCAGAGCCTGCCATTCCGCTGCTGATGGTACGCAAGTCACCCTACAGCCGAGATGATGTATTGTCGATCGCGGCGGTGGCGGAACGGGTTGGCTTTCGTCCACTCTATCTACCTGGCGAGTGGGCCGAGCCGCCTCTGTCCGAAATCGTCAATGGGACCAAGTCGCTGGCCGATGTGGTCAACGAAGCAGAGAATGCGATTGGTCCAACCCGAGATGACCGGCCCTTCTTTTTTCAATTTGAACGGGGCATCGCCTCTACTCTGCGTTGGCTGATCTGGCTAGCGGGTGGCCTCACGCTGGTCGCACTGATTCTGCCGCCATTGCTGGCACCTGCTGAGCGCAAGGTCCATCTGCTTCAGAATGGGATATACTTTTCCGGACTAGGGCTTGGCTTTATGCTTGTCGAAATCGCGCTAATCCAGCAGACTCAGTTGGTGTTGGGCCATCCTACGCTCTCAATTTCGGTCGTTTTGGCGAGTTTGTTGATTGGAGGCGGGCTCGGTAGCGCATTGTGGGGGAAACGAGTTTCAATGCCGAGCATTCCGCTGTTTGGTATCGTGCTTGGCATCGGGCTTTGGTGGTTTATCTGGCCGTTGGTACGTCAATCTCTGCTCGCTGCTGATTGGTGGTTGCGGTTGGCCATGGTCGTGCTTTGTATTCTGCCGTTGGCCTTGATGATGGGTATTCCCTTTCCCGCGGGATTACGACGGCTGGCTGCTGATCCAACTGCGGTTGCGCTAGCGTGGGGCATCAACGGCATCATGAGCGTGGTTGCAGCGATTGCAGGGCTGGCGATTGCCCAGCTTTGGGGATTCAGTTATCTGCTGGTTGTTGCCGGCGCGGCTTATGTGGCTGTTTGGGGGATATGTGCGTTGGGAATGAAGTCATGACTATTTACGTATAGCTCTTCCCCCAAAGGCCTGTTGGTGATCTCGTTGCCCTGAATTGTCGGACAGTGCGCTGTGCTCAAGGCGCAGCCCGATCAACCCACATCGGGTCATCCAGTGTCATAATCACCGGCGCCATGTCGGGCGGGCCGGGGGCCGTGTAACGGCCCCCTCAAATAGCTCTCTTACGTCCAATCATGTTTGTCTGTGAAGTTAGGTCTTTCCGTCGTTACGGTTGAGTTTGGCAATGTTGAGGGGCTTATTAAGGCAATGTTTTCTACATCATAGCTCTTTGCCAACACAGTTGCAACGGACGTACGGAGCTTGCTTTTGATTATAGAAGCGTACCGTTAGTTATTTCTTGTGCCCACATCTTACTTCGAACGCAGCACGATAGGAATGTAAATTGATATCAAAAAGAAAACAACAGATCTATGCATTACTCAAAGGGATCGAAACAGGTGACCCTGAATCAGTTAAAGTCGTCAATGAAGACAAATATATTCAGCACAATCCACAAACCCAAGAGGGGGGAGAAGGGTTAGCACAGCTATTTGAGCGGCTTTCTAAAACCAACCCTAGGGTTGAGATTGTACGGATTTTCGAAGACGGTGATTTTGTTTTTGGGCACACCATATACGATTTTGCAAGTGTTCGGATTGGTTTTGAGGTCTTTCGCTATGAGGGAGAGCAGGTTGTCGAGCATTGGGACAACATTCAACCAAGAATAGGAGATATGGTCGGCGGATCGACCCAGATGAGTGATCTTGAACTCACTGAAGCCAACCGCACTCTTATTGCTCAGTTCATTGATGAGGTGTTTGTGCATGGCCAGCCAGAAAGAATCGAAAAATATGTGAATCGAAACACTTTTGTGGAACATAGTCCGGCGATTGATATCTTTGAAAAAGCGAAAGCCATGACCTATACACGCAATCACCGCTTGCTTGCCGAAGGCAACTTTGTGCTGGCTGTTAACGAAGGCTATAACGGCGAAATTCACAACTCTTTTTATGATCTCTTTCGCCTCGACCAAAGAAAAATCGTCGAACACTGGGAGACCACTGAAGCCGTTCCGCCCCGAAGTGAATGGAAAAATGACAATGGCAAATTCTAAGCTAATGAAGCAAGATCCTCTATATGCAGGACATAACTCGCACGGTTTCGGGGCGGCAACTTGGCCGATTCAAACTACTGTTGCTGCGTTGCTGTAACGCTAGGTCTGCTGGAGCTTCCTAAGCGGTTCAAGCACTAATTGCTGGATATACTCATCCATCTGCCCAGGTGGAAATGGTATATCGTGCTCTAACCACCAAAGGCCCAAACTTATCATGGAAGACGCAAAATGGTGGGCTACAAGTTCATCAGGAAGATTAGAATTGCCAAACCGTAGTCCGTCTTCAGCAAGCGCAAAATCCATGAGCAATGCCAAACATTGTTCTGACATTGGGCCTTTAAGCGCAATCCGTATCAAAGATCCACCATCCAGTAACCATCGACGCGGATTTCCTGAATCCGCATCATAGGTGAGGTAAGCTTTCTCAGCCAGACTGTGCCACTGTCGAATGCTGTTGCGGAACGCGCTCCACTGCTTTAAAATCGAGACGAAGTCACTGTCGCTGGCAGCAAATTCGTTGATGAGTTCAAAGGTTGATGCTTCTGCCGCTTGCATAACAGCACCCGAAAATGGTGCCAACCTTACGTTGCGTGCACCCCGAAGTGTCGCCAGGGCAGCCGGATTCTTGGCGTCGTAACAAGCCATCATGTTCTGGTTGGCGTGGGCAGCCGCCCACTGAAGGACAGCCTGATATTCTTCTGGCAAGGCGTCATATTCTGCCTTATTGATCTGAATCTCTAACTATGGCCCTGGCTCCCACCAACCAGGATAGTAGTAGAAGCTGGCAGCCCAATGGAAGCCAAGTTTTCTATCGTCATAGGGACCAACCCACTCAGCGGCATCAATGACACAACTCCGTAGCGCCTGGAAAATTTCGTCGCCGGCAATTGTCTGAACGTCTACACCGAGTCTATTCATCACCTGCGCACCAAGGCCGGGGATACGCATCTTTAGCCCTTCCAGGTCTGCAACAGAATTGATCTCTTTGTTGAACCACCCACCCAAAAGAAAAACCGGGCGAAGGGGCCTAAAAGGCATCACGCCCAAACAGAATGGTACCACTTCCTCTGCCCTGCTCTCGCTGGAACGCCTCGAATTTGCTGTCATGGTGTTGGAAAGCTCACATATCCTGACTGGCGTCCTCTATTTACCCGTCCAAGCTCACTTTTATAAATAAAAATACTCTTCTCATGCTTATTCCCCAGCGGATTGCCATTAACGTGCTGAAAGACAATATCAGGTGCGCCACTGGCCAAAATGTTGACCGCTATGTCTTAGAAAAATATCAAATCTCAGCAGATGCATGGTACAATATGAACGGATGTTCTGAAAGCTTGGTTTGATATTGATGCTTCTTCAGGATGCGCAGATGACCATTCATTAGCAGAGGCTCAGATCGTAACGAAAGGAGATGTGGAACGTGACAACACAACCTGAACCAACACTGGCTGAATTCATTGAGTACAACCGATGGGCCAACCAACAACTGCTGACCATTTGCATGAACCTCGATGATAAAATGCTTACTGTCAATATTCCAGGCACATACGGTTCGATTCTAGAAACCTTTGGCCACCTTCTACGTGCTGAGGCGGGCTTTCTGCAGCGCATCCACGGAACAAGTCCACAGCCCGACTTACAGTGGAATGAGGGACCTAATCTTGAACAAATGGCAACCTTTGCCGAACAAGTAGCCGAGGCATTTATGGAGACCATTCAACATGTTGCTCCTACCGAGAATGTACGTGAGGAGAATGATACTTGGCGCTTTGACTACCAAGCACGGCTGATTTTTATGTCTCAAGTCTACCACGGAATTGCACATCGGACCGATATAACGACCTTCCTCAACAACCAAGGTGTGGCTTTGCCAGAACTAGATGTCTGGGGGTACCAGGAGGCGTATCCGGACCGCTTTCAAGCGAATCTGAGGAAGGTTGCTGGCGATTGAACCTCCTACTGCGCCGGAAAAATTGATAATTCAATTCGATTTGAAATATTCATTACGTACATCTTCCTACCGCGAAGATACTGTTGGCGAATTGTTTGTGGAGTGAGCACGCCCCGTGCGGCAATGTGTCAGAAACTGGCATGAGGCGCGCCTACCACCACATTGTATGGGCATTTTTTGAATTCGCCAACGGTATCCGCGAATAATTGAGGAGTCTTGACATGTCACTTGCTGGTGATATCGTTACTGAATCGTTCGACTATGATGGAAGCCGTCAGGTATCCGTCTATGTCCCTAGACATCCAGTAGAAGCAATTGTTTACAGTGGAGATGGTCAATTGGTATCTCAATGGGGTGTAGATCTTGAAGAAGCGAACGTCCCATCTACCATGGTCGTTGGGACTCACCGAAGCAACGATGAGACGTTTCGACTTTATGAGTATTCGCCTAAGTTTGATCCGGATATGATACGTTTGGAATAACGAACAAACGTTCCTTCATGCTAAAATGGAGTTATGTGACAAAGCATGTGGTAAATAGATCGCCAAAACGTAATACGAAAGGAAACCAGATGAAAATTCACTACCTCGAAATTGTGACGTCGAAAGTCGACCTAGCTTGTGAGACATACTCTCTACTGCATGACATTAAGTTCGGTGAAATCGACCAGAATCTTGGTGGGGCTCGTACAGCAAAATTAGCAAACGGCGGAATGTTGGGTATCCGGGCACCGCTTCGCGACACGGAGAAACCTATCGTCCGCCATTACATCCTTGTTGAGGATATTCAGGCTACTGTTGACGCGGCAGCGAAGTCAGGCGCAGAAGTGGCGGTGCCACCAATGGAGCTCCCTGGTCATGGCACATGTGCGATTGTTATTCAGGACGGGATTGAATCTGGATTTTGGCAGCTGTGACCCCGCTGAAAAATTATCACATAACGTCCGCGTCATTTGCCACAGCGAAGCGGAGGTCAAATGACGCGGACGTTATGGACAACAAGGACCCACGGATCGAGGAAATCCAGCGTTATATTCAAACCCACATCACCGAACCGCTTGATTGCACAACATTAGCCAAGGCTGCTGACTTGTCCGTTGTACATCTGCAACGGCTCTTTGTTGACCAGGTTGGCGAGCCACCAGCCACGTATATTCGGCGCCTCCGATTGAACCGTTCTGGGCTGAAACTGCGCATGGGCGCGGTAGACATCGGCGAAGTTGCACTAGCCGCGGGTTATGGCAGTCACAACGCCTTTACAAAAGCGTTCAAGCAGCACTTCGGCCTCTCGCCAAGCCAGTTCCGACAGCTAAGCTGTCCAGAGGCCACCAAAATTCTAACTAAGGACAAATCATGATCAGGATCAAGCTTACCAGCGTTTCGATTGATGATTACGACAAGGCACTCTCCTTCTACACCGAAAAGCTTGGCTTCGAAAAAAAGATCGACATGGCGTTGCCCAATGGCGATCGCTGGATTACCGTCGTTTCTCCCGCAGATCCAAACGGCACCGAGCTGTTGCTGGAGCCAAACGCTGAGTACCCCGCCATGAAGCAACTCAAGGAATCGTTAACCCGTGATGGCATCCCGTTCACTGCATTTGAAGTAGACGATGTCCATGGTGAGTACGAAAGGCTGAAAAATATGGACGTCGAATTCACCGTAGAGCCGACTGACGCCGGAGAGGTAACCGTGGCGGTTTTGGATGATACGTGCGGAAATCTGATTCAGATCTACCAGACGAACTAATCATCGCTTTGTGGTTCTTTGAGGAATTTTGGATATGTATGGAATTAGCTGTAATCGTAGCTCGTCCTTCCTGGGCATTGTAGCACGCGCAACCACAAGGGAAGAGATATGACCATCTCATTTCAAGAACTCCAATCACTGGGAGAGCTCTTTGACGAATCGGCCAACCGATCGTTTTCGCTACCGGCCCGGGCCTACATTATCGATAATTATCAGATCACCACCCATAACATCTACTCCAGCCACATTGCGCCAGCCGGCAAAACCGAGAACTCAGCCCATAGCATAGTGGACGCGGCGGTCCAGGATCACGCTGTCCATCATTTCATGGTCTTTATCTAGAAGCCATTGCTATACTGAAGGCATTTCAAAAGAGTGCACGTTGATTTAGCGACTTCTCTGGCTCCGCCCAAATTGAATGCACTCTTTTCATCTGCGCCGAGTATAACAGCTGAACTTATCCCCTCCAAGACAGGAAATGTGGTATGATTAACTCACCGAATGAATGTGAATTTCTTGAGCTTGAAAAAGGAAGGCACCATGCCTCATTTTGAAAGAATAACTTTTAACATCAACATACTAGGAGGGAAAGCGTGTATTCGAGGTATGAGGATCCCAGTATCCCTCGTCGTTAACTTGGTTGCTAATGGAATGAGCAATGACGAAATCACAACGGAATATCCCGATCTTGAAAATGCAGATATTGAGGCCTCCTTACGCTATGCCGCGTGGACAGCGGAAGATACCGTGTTCCGGCCAGAAAGAATGGCCGCATGAACTTTCTGCTAGACATGGGGCTAGCTCAAAGCACAGCAATCTTTTTAAAAGAATTAGGTCATGATGCAGTTCATCTACGTGATGAAGGCCTTCAACAAATGCAAGATGAAGACATTATCGCGAAAGCACAGGCCGAGAACCGAGTTATCTTAACGCATGATTTGGATTTCGGGCGGATTGTTGCACTTAGTGGCTCTACCATTCCCAGCGTTGTTACGTTTCGCCTAGAGAACATGCGCCCAGTAAACGTGAATTATTATCTAGCAGCAGTTTTAGAAGTATACAGCAAAGAGTTGGAGAGCGGTGTGATGATTAGTGTGAATGAAGAGTCTATTCGCGCCCGATCCCTTCCGGTTTAGGATACTACTAAAATATAATGACAATGAAACCGAAGAACGCAGAAGAGCGAGTTGATTGGATCTACAATTCCCAATCAAATGATGAGTTGGCCGAGCGCTACGCCGAGTGGGCCAAATCCTATGAACAGGATATGTCCCAGGGCTTTGACTACCGATCACCCCAATTCATCGCTGATTATTTGAGCCGTTTTGTATCGAAAGAGGGTATGATCCTTGATGCTGGTGCAGGAACCGGAATGGTTGGGGAGTTGCTTTACCAACGCGGGTTCCAAAATCTGGTGGCTATGGATCTCTCTGAGGGAATGTTGAGTGAGGCACGCAAGAAGTCGGTCTATGCCGATCTACAGGTCGGTATTTTGGGGCAACCGCTTGACTTCCCAACCGATGCATTTGAAGCGGTTGTTAGTGCGGGCGTCTTTACCTTGGGCCATGCGCCGGCCAGCGGCTTCGACGAGCTGATTCGGGTGACCAAGCCTGGTGGTCATATTATCTTTACCCTGCACAGCGATCTCTACGAAGGCACTAGTGGCAAAGGCCGTGAGTTTCCCGATAAATTGGCTGCGTTGGAACAAAGCGGCGCTTGGTCGCTTCTTGAACGTAGCGATAGACTTCAGTCCACGCCCCTCAATGAACCAGAGGTGACAATTCGGGTCTTGGTCTATCGCATTACAAAATAGGAAAACGACGGAAACTCGTTTGGACCCAACTTCGCAAATTCTGAACGAGATTCAGCCTGATACGCTCGAACGCAACGTAAAAATTGCCATGAAAATCGATGACGTTTTTCATGGTGTACGTTTTGAGCATATTCCCCACGCACAAACCTGCAACAAATACTACCACTAAAACCAGATGATTTGAATGATATGTCACTTCATGCTAAACTGTTGTTTATCCAAGTTGGCAGAAAAAAACATTTGGCTGGCTCGAAGACAACCATCATTGCTTCGTAATGTTTACTTCGTCTGCGGCTAATTTACCATCTCACCCTTCCACACCCAAAAGCTATCCAAGCTTAGCATCGCAAACATCTACAGAGAGGCCCATCTGAACGATGATGCCTGAAAACTGGATGTTCTAGTTCCATATATAAGAGACGTTGTTTTAATATGATTACCCCTAACCATTCACTTATAAACATCCGTTCACATTCCATTCGCTGGGAAAAGCGTATTCGTATATACCCTGCTCTGTTTGCGGGATTGTTGGCTTTATTCCTCTATGGGCTTCCTCAACTTGCCCAGGTTGCTTCTGCCCAAGACCCCATTTGCCGCGTGAATGCTTCCGTTGTAAACCCTGGCATTGGCGACACCTGGGAGAACGCCTATGCAACGCTGCAGGAGGCCCTATCTGAGAGAAGATGTACAGAAATCTGGGTAGCAGCTGGCGTCTACTACCCAGATGAAGGTGGGGGCCAGGTTGATAACAATCCCAGGGCGAGCTTTGCTTTGACAGATACGCTACAAATTTATGGAGGGTTTTCTGGCATTGAGACAAGCCGCGATGTTCGTGATTGGGAAAACAATGTGACAGTGCTGAGTGGTGATATCGATAGCAACGACACCAACAAAGATGCCGACGGCATTACTCCTGCTAAGGCAGATATAGTTGGTGTCAATGCCCTGCACGTGTTGACGAGTACCAATGTTTCGGTGGGCGGCATTGTGGACGGTATTACGATCACTGGTGGTAGCGCTATCATTGGTGGTAACGCTATTACTGATACGACCCACTGCCAAGATTTATGTGGAGGTGGTCTATACAGCTTCAATAGCAGCCTCACACTTCGTAACGTTAGTTTTGTGGGTAACCAATCTGATGCCAGCGGTGGTGGTATCTATGCCGCTGGAGACAACACTAGCTTGCTAACGCTAAACAATATTCGCCTACTAAGAAATACAGCCAATGGCTCAGGTGGTGGCATATACATAGTGGGCGATTCGCTTTCGTTGCAAGAAGGTATTATCCAAGAAAACCAAGCCAACAGTGGTGGTGGAGCCATCCATAGTGAAGTGCGTTTTGTTGAGGTTATCTCAAGCACCATTGAGAATAACAATGGTGGTGCCGGAGAAGGCGGCGGGCTTTTTATACGGGCTGAGGAGGCATATTTCAAGGAAAATCTAATTCACCACAACCGCGTACAGGGGGAAGGCGGCGGTCTCTTTGTGCGGGAGTTGCAAAAGTCAACCTTCTATTCCAACACCATCTCCAACAACGCCGTGTCGCTGGCCAACGTACCGAGGACCCGCTCGATTACGGAGACAAGCGTGATCACGGGCGCTGGGGGTGGGCTATACATGCTCAACAGCACTGCCTACTTCACGAACAACCTCTTTCTGCGTAATGCGGCAGCAACGGAAGGGGGTGGCCTCTACGTCGCCTACAGCCCCATTACCATGACCAATAATCTGGTTGTACAGAATCAGATACCCCTGTCCGATACCTACGGTGGCGGCCTTTACCTAGCCAGCGTAAAGGGGCGACTGCTTCACAATACCATTGCCGATAACAGAAATACCCACAGCGAAAGCACGGTGGCGGGACTCTACGTGGTGCGATTGGCGAATAAAGAAGGTTATCCCCCCCAAAGCGACCTGGAGATGATCAACAACCTGATTGCTGGCCAAAAAGTTGGGTTGCAACTCCAGGGAGGCAACACAGCCCTGATTCGCAACAACTTCTGGAGCAATGGGCAAACCAACTGGACAGGTGACGGATTCTACAAGCCAGAGAGTGGCGGCAACCGCTTCGGCATTCCGCGGTTCATCCAGCCTGATGCAGTTGATTACCGAATCCAGCGTTATTCCGGTGCTTTCGACATCGGATTCAAGACCAAACTAGCTGTAGACAGGCGTGGGGTTGAGCGCTTGCGTGCCTTTGCCCCAGATGCAGGCGCTTTGGAGCATCGCTACGACCAGGGTGTTTACATGGATGTGGATGCAGAGCCGCTCTTTGTCCGGCAAAATGAGCCAATAGCCTACACCATTCGAGTCGTCAATCATAGTCCCGTGCCGTTGAACAACGTGGTCGTGCAAGTCGCCCAAAGCGGCGGACCGCAACAAGTAGATGGCATTTCACAGGTCGGTACGGTTCCCTCGGTTACATGTGGTGGATTGCAGTGTACCATTCCCAATTTTCAGGTCAACGGGGCCGTCACAATTACCCTCAAGACGAAGGCGACTGGACAGACACCCCCTAATGGCCTTCTCGAGATGCAGACCAGGGTAAGCGCCACGATCAATGGCCAGGAAGCCCAAGCGGAGGTGAGCGACCGGCCCCATGAGCTGACCACTTACGTCCAGAATTGCGTGGCTAGATATGAAGGGAAGGATTACTTCCACCTACAAGATGCAGTAGATGCCGTGGATGACACCGATAGCGAGACGTCTGACCTAATCAAAGTCAGCGGCTACTGCGGCGACATGCACGAGATCGACGGCAAGCGCCAGTCCCTCTACATTACCAAAACCCTGACGCTTCAAGGCGGGTGGGACGATGAGTTTACAACGCGGAATCCCATAACGTATCCCACAACCATCGATGCAGCCGGAACGGGACGCGTGCTCTACATCACCACAAAAGGAAAAGAGCCCGTCATCGAATCGATTCGACTGCATCGAGGTGATGCCAACGGATTGGGCGGCGGTCCCCAGACCAAAGATGCGGGGGGTGGCGTCTATATTCTAGAGTCAACAGCTACGCTGACTAACGTTCACATTACGGAAGGCAATAGCCCAGATCACGGAGGTGGTCTCTACATTCACGCGGACACCCCAGCCATAATCCAAAATAGTCGTGTAGAGAATAATCGTGCTGGCCAGTTAGGGGGAGGCATCTATGTTTACCAGGCTAGCCCGCGTTTGATCGATACGATTGTTCGCAACAACCAGGCAAAAGCGGGAGGCGGCTACTTCCTAGATAATAGCCGCACAATCATTCAGGGCATCGGTGGAGATAGCTGCCTTATCCAAAATAATCAAGCCAGCGGTTCACCATTTGTGATCAGCCATGATGACTTTGCGCGCTGGCTTTCGCGCGGTGGCGGTGGCGGCCTCTTCATAGAACAAGGCAAAAATACCCTGACTAACTGCACAATAAGCCAAAATCAATCTGAGATAGGCGGTGGCATCTTTGCCCACAGCAGTGCAGGTACTGTTTCTCAAAACCTCATTACCGAAAATCAGACTACAGGGAGGCTTATCTATATGGGGGATGCCGATCTGCATGTCAAGACGGGCGGCGGAGGACTCTATATCCAAAAGAGCAATCTGTCCATTCAGAATAACCGCATCCTCAACAACTTCTATGCCCAACATGAATCTGGTGGCCAGGGCGGCGGTCTTCACCTTTTTCGTCCAGCCAACAACGCACAAAACGGTATTAATGGCAATGTATTTGCCTTTAACAGAGCCGCAGAAGGCAGTGCAATGTATGCTCATGATGTGCAGAACGAGGTACCATTGATCAACAACACCATCGCGCATAACGTTAGCGGCCCGGCCATTTTTGTCCACAACATGGGTAAGTTAGCATTTACAAATTCGATCATCGCCTTTCATCAGGGAGAAGCGATCCAAACAACAGGCCAAGCCGAAGTTGACCTTGAGCGTACTCTTTGGTACCAAAACGGTAGCCGAGGTGTTGGTAACGTATCGGACGCAGAATGGATTGAGGGAGATCCTGCATTTAAGGCCGATGGCTATCACATCAAACAGGTTTCGGCAGCTTATAATGCTGGCATTAATTTCCAGCGAACGCTTGATATCGATGGCGAGATTGTCCAACCAGAGGGCGGAATCGCCCAAATCGATGATTTGGGTGCTGATGAATACACACCAGCAACCCAGGTACGCTATGTTGCCCCAGGTGGCAATGGCTCCCCGCCCTGTGCAGACTTTGAAAATCCATGTGGTCAGCTGCAAGATGCCATCGACGCGGCACTGGATGGTGACCTGATCAAGATGGCCGGCGGTGACTATACAGTCATTCTCGAACGCAACGGCCAAAGACAGATTGGCTATCTGGACAAATCAGTCACCATCCAGGGTGGCTACTACCGCTTTACCAACGACAATTCATTGACCGAGGGTCTCTACACCCTCCACGATTGGGAGGATCCCTTCCCAGATATCAATCCGACCATTCTCAATGCCGGCGACGGCGGACGGGTCTTCTATATTACTGGTGGCGAAACAAAGCCCACCCTTTCGGGTTTGCAGCTGCAGGGGGGCAACGCATTGGGGCTGAAGGGGGCAGACAACGGTGGCAAAGATGGCGGCGGGGCCATTTACGTTTTTGGCGCATCACCTACCATCACCGATGTGACTGTCTCCGGCAGCCAAGCTGACTATGGGGGCGCACTCTATCTGCACAACGTCATCAGCATGACCCTCGAAAACCTCACTTTTCGAGACAACAGTGCAACCGAGCGGGGTGGTGCCATCTACCTCTTTAACAGTCCCATCAAAAAAATACACAATATCCAGGTAGAGAAGAACGTGGCCCCAGAAGGTGCTGGCATCTTTTTGGAGAAGAGCGAAACCAAGCTGACGCAGAATACCCTGATCAACAACGGCGATGGGGGTACTCAAAATGGTGGCGCGCTCTACCTGCTGGCCAGCCCGGCCACCCTGGAGAAGAACAACATCACTGGTAACAGGGCCGAGAATGGGGGCGGCCTCTACATTGACGGCAAGGACGAGTTGACGGAAACCGCAGCCGTCGCCATTGTTGGCTTCAATGAGATTGTCTCCAATAGCGCGACACGCGGTGGTGGTCTCTACGTGCAAAATGATAAGTCCCAGATTCAGCTAAATACGGTACGCGAAAACTCGGCCTCCCAAGGCGGCGGGATCTTCATCAGCGTCACCGAAACCAGCCTCATCTCCAATACGATCTCCAGCAATCAGGCACTCTCTGGGGCTGGGATCTACCTGGACAACACGTCCGACGCGGCCACCATCAGAGGCAACTTCGTCTCCCAGAATAGGGCCAGCGGCTCCGGCACCAACGATGGTGGCGGTGGATTCTATCTAGCAAACGCTGCAGTTCCCATAACGGCAAATACGGTAGTGACCAATTCGGCAGCAACGGGAGGAGGGGTATTCATCTATCAAAGCAGCAGTATTTTAGAAAAGAACCTGCTGCGCGCCAATCAGGCCACAACCGACGGCGGTGGACTCTACCTAAAACTGAGCGACGCCACCCTAAAATCAAACCAGATTCTAGCCAACACGACCAGTGGCGGCAGCGGTGGTGGTTTGTATATCCGTCTGAGTCAGCCAACGCTAGAGGCCAACCAAGTCCACGACAACCGAGCAGCCCTCTTTGGCGGCGGCCTCTTTTTGGACGAAAGCAACGCCCAACTGAAACAGGATAGCATACGCCTCAACCAGGCCAGCAGCGGCGGCGGCATCTACGTGCTGCGCTCGGACAAGGTAGAGGTGACCGAGAATGTGGCCGTCCATGAGAACGAGGCCAGCCAAAATGGCGGCGGCATCTATGTTCGTCTAAGTGACCTTAAGCTACGTGGCCACCAGATTCTGACCAACACAGCGGGCAACATAGGCGGCGGCCTCTATCTGGACGAGAGCAACGCATCCGCCATCACCAGCAACCTCTTGCGCGCCAACCAAGCCGGGCAAAAAGGGGGCGGCATGGCCATCGTTAACCGCAGCAACGCCCAGTTGGGGGCCAACGCCATTATCCAAAACCGTACCGATAATGTTGGGGCTGGCATCTATATAGAAGGTTCATCTCCGCTGCTGGAGAACTTTACCATTGCCCAGAACACGGGCGGCGACGGCAGCGGCATCGTGATAGAGACGTTTGGGACCGAGCAGAGCAACGTTACCTTGGTCAACACCATTTTGGCTAATCAGCCTGTGGGCGTCCGAGTCAGTGGAGGCAGCACCGCAACCCTGACCCACACCCTCTGGTACAACAACCAGACCCACTGGGTGACCGCGGGATCGGGGCTCGTCGACACAGGCAACGCTCAGAGCACGGCCCAGAATCCCTGCCCAGCTGGAGACAAGGGCAACCTCTGTGGCGACCCTGGCTTCCTGACCGATGGTTACCATCTGCATCGCGATAGTGGCTCTTTGGCCATCAACAACGGGTCGGACACAAACATGATCTTCTCGCTGGACATTGACGGTGAGGCGCGTCCACAGCAAGGAAGGCGAGAAATTGGTGCTGATGAGATCGTCCCCGAGTTAGTTGCAGAAATAAGAATCAGTGGGAACAGCGTTGAGATTGTCAATAACGACAACACGCCCGAGCTAGCAGACCACACCGACTTTGGCGGTGTCAATATGCACGGTGAGCAGATCGTACGGACCTTTACAATCCACAACATAGGCAATACCTCGCTGACCCTCAGTTCACCAACCATTAGCGGTCCCCATGCTAGCGAATTCTTGCTAACAAGTCTCCCAGCCAGCAATATAGCCGCCGGTGGATCGAGTACTTTTGACATAACCTTCGCGCCGTCTGCAATAGGTATTCGGAGCGCAACTGTCACCATCTCTAGCAGTGATGTAGCCCATAGTCCATTTACTTTTGAAATTCAAGGCATGTTGAATGCCGATGCAACGCCGGAGCAGCCTCTAGATCCAGTCGTTCTGAAGGGTGCCGATCTTTCAGGACTAGTTGATGAGGAATCGGACGCAATTTTTGTCTATGTCTATACAAACGGGGAGTGGAGTGACCCTATACCTTCGCAGGTTGATGAGTTAACCGCAACCGGTGTTTACACATCTGTAGATAATAAGATATTCGATCAAGAAGATGAACTGGTTTTTATGGCAAGCGACTTGGGTATGCAAGCTCCTGAAAACGCACTGGCTAACATTCCATTAAACCCCGGCTTCTATGCAGTTGAAATTACGGACCCGGTGAATGTCACCCAAAAGGGTTGGGTCTATGTCGGCACATCGACAAAGATGCCTCAGAATGACAATCAGAACTATATTGATTATCACGCCGATACAGGTACAGTTTCCGCGAGCAACTATTCGCTAAAAATTGCTGCCGATTTCGCTGGATTTGAGGCACTTTACCTAAACCAAAGTGATCAGAACGTACTGGATCGATCGAAGCGCCGTATTGAGGTGAATGGAAATGGATCCCAACCCCAGATCATCACTGAAAATGACCTCTTGGGAAACAAGGTCATTAAGGTACTCAAAGATGGCCCCGTTAGGGTGATTCTGCAGGAGCTCTTTACATTAACAGGTATAAACGGTGAATATGCAAGCCACTTCAATATCCGTTATTTTGGCTACGGTACACAGCTCCAAGTCGAGAGTCACTTAGCTTTGTCAGACGCAACTGTTCGTTATCTAGAGAGTACAGACTTTAGTCAAGATCTTGGTGTTGGCACACTATACAACAACAATGTACCTGGGGGTGTCGCTATAGACGGCAATCCAGATGCGGGAGTCGATACATTACTAAGCCAACCATTCCAGCTCAGCCATTCGACAGGACGCTTGGTCTATTTTACTGACCCAAGCCCTATTGGAACCGAGCCAACTACATATTACAAAGACAATGCTGAAATATCTTTAACCGATACAGGTGATGGCCAACGATATGGTGAGATCGGCTATTTGGTTACGGGTCAGATAGAGAATACGGCCGTTGTCCGCAGCCGCCTTTACATTCTACCACCAGCCACTGGCAACGAAGATAATGTGATTGAGCGATATACCCAACGCAACCAAAATCCACTCATTATCAGCACACAACAGCCAACTGAGAGCAATATTCCGGCTCTATCCGTAGGTCACGAGGTCAACGTAAGCGTTGCCAACATTGGAGACGAACTCACTTATCGGTATCATATTACCAATAGTGGCAAAATATCACTGACCAATATCGTGGCAAAAGATAGTAAGTTTGGACTCATCAATCTAGCCACCACACTACTGCGCCCTGGCGAAAGCACAATAGGTAGGGTGAAAGCCACAGTACAAGCCAGCGAATTGCCAGGTCCATTAGTCACGACTGTTGTCGTCACGGGAACGTCCCCATTGGGTACAGTCGTTACAGCCACGACAGAAGCATCCGTTTCCCTTGTTAACGTCGCTATCTCCCTTAACTACACTGTTGGGATTGATGGGTACGCGCCAGCGTGCGGTACCGGGGAAATAATCAAGGTGCCCGTAGATACCACTGTTAGCTACTGTTACACGATTTCGAACACGGGAGATATACCGCTGGTTCAGCATAGCCTAACCGACAGCAAGCTAGGCAACATCTTCGAAGACAAGGTATTTAGGCTTGACCCTGGCCAAAGTGTGACCACTGTTGAATTAGGAGAACTCGTCAGGACGCCCCTCTCTGTAGGTAGTTCAAGTACGGTTACATGGACCGCGGAAACGGCCGATTTGACGGTAGATGCAGCGGAAACCGTAGCAATGCAGACCGGATCACAGCAAACGATTGTTGTCCGCGCCGTTATCCCTGGGGTAGAGGTACAAGTCTCCACTGAAAACGATGACCAGGATAGCGACGGTGTCCCGGACAATGTAGAGGGTGTTGAAGATTCGAACGATAACGGGATTCCCGACTTCCTGGATCCTGCGGCACCCACCGCTCTCGACGAAGTGCCTGAACCAGATTCCCCGGTTCAGCAACTCTATCTGCCTCTGCTGATTGAGCAATGATGGGTACCAATCTTTACACGATGTTTACCTACGGACCGCCTGAGGACGTGGCAAACCTGGTCACCTAGTACACTCAGGCGTAAATAGCTACACAGATAGATGGGAATTCTATAGTAAGCTTGTAGTGAAGCTTGTAGCCCATCCTTGTAGGGTGGGGTTCTTGAGCTACCCATCTACCTCGTCCTAAAAAGACGGGCTACGGTTAACATTACAGTAAACATGCTATCTGTATAAGGAATCCCTTTGTCTTCAAAGAGGAGTTCGAACAGCTATGTTCGGGATTCTTTCGAAGTCGGCATCATTTGTAGCAATGTGCTGGATCTTTTCTCGATTCATTACTGCCACAATCAACGAGTCATTGACCATCAAGCCATAATCATCTCGATATTGTTTACTAGCGTGTAAATCTCGATAGGTCAGTGGAAGAATGTTAATGCGAGCTTGAACCAAATCACCCAGAATAGTCCTATATCGGTGCAATTGTTTGACCGTTTCCTGGGTTTGCTTTAAATGTCGTACCGCATCTGCGGATGTTTCGAATTGCCCACTACTCACCAACTCCAATACCATTGCTCTATGAATCACATCAGCAGCAGTATTAACGACTATATGCAACTTTACTTTGCGCTTCGCACCCCGCTCTAGCAACTGCCGGCAGGATATGTGATACCTCGCATTTGGAGTGAGCGCGTATACGATAATATTTGCATCAAGCATTACACCCACATTGTCAGGTATTTGAGCAACAGAACGACTCATAATGCTTCAATACCTAGATCCGCGTTTGCCAATTCAATCATCGGATCGTCCAATATTTCGTCGATATGATCAACTTCAATGTCTACGAAGATCATAGATAGTCTGTGAACGGCCATCAAAGCGTTTTCAGTCGTCGTATCATCTGTTTCTGGCCAGATCAACGGTGCAAATGCAAGCAGTTGCTCTAGCAGATTGTCCATGCTGCTATTTTGGTTGCTGGCTTGTTGAATTAACTGGTGATATATGGGACCAGAAACCTCGATTGTATAATTTTGCATATGGTTTAGTCCTCCCGCATTGAGAAATCTGCAATCAGCTTAGTGGCATTATAGCACAATTTTTCAAACGCACTCGTCTGTCACTCCGTAGAGGCTTAGGCAGCCCTGACGACGTAGCGAAATTGGCTGTGTGGCTGGCGTCCGACGATTCCTCATTTGCTGCTGGGCAATGTTATACTCTAGTTAGTGGTCTTACAGCTGCATGACTGATAAGATCCAGTCGTTCACGAAAGTTAGGCCATTCCACAGAATAAAATACCCGTTTAGTAGGCACGCCCTCGTGCCGATGCACTCCGCACGAGGGCGTGCTAACTGAGCAGATTATGGGTAATTATTTTTGTGGTATAGCCTTACTTGTTTCCGTGGAATGAGCATTCTCTAATGCGGATCTGCCTCGAGAAGTCCGGCGTAAGAGAACGCCTCCTCCACCGAAATCGTGAACTACTGAGATTAGGTAATCAGTAAAGAGTTGCCAGAAACAGTACTGGCAAACATACCGACCTGACCATCAGCACCCAAGCGCCGAAGAATAACGTCCCTCCGGTAGCCTACCTACGAATCATGAAACTACGTGGAACCGAACTCCAACGAATGCACGCAGCGTTTCTGGATGCGTTCAACTCTGAAAACGAGATAGAGCGACTTCTGCGCTTTCATTTGGAGATTACAATAGCCGATGTTCCAAGAGGTAATTCGTTCAGTGATCTTGTGTTTAACCTGATTGAATGGGCAGAGCGCGAAGACAAAATAGATCAATTGCTTGAAGGAGCGCTCCAGGAGCGCTCCACGAACGCCGCTCTAAAGAGATTCCAAGACTCTATTGTTGAACGTAAATACCAAGAACAAAGTGCTCAAGCATGGTTCTTTGAATCATTTTCGGGAACCAGGGCCAAAGAATTCCTTGACAAGCAAGAACGTGATGACCTTAACTTTGATTATCACAAAGCCGCTCATCAGTACCGTGCGAGATTGATCGATCTCTACAGCAAACAGCGCATGTTGGGCAAGCCCGATGAAGTCTTGATTGCTGCTCTCTTTACGGATCTCTACGTGCTCGATCAGCAGACGGCCCTGCGCCGTTTTGATATTGAGCGATTGATGGAAGCGGGTGAGTTGCGCGGCATAGGCGATCGGGATTCTGGCACGCGACGAAGCGGTTTTTCACTCGTATTCCAAGGGGACAACCTCTACATTTTGGGCAAGCCAGGGGCGGGTAAGACCACCTTCCTAAAGTACATCACGGTACAGGCTGCCGCGGGCTATCTGCCCAAGGTACCCATCTTTGTCTCACTCAACGACTGGTCCAACAGCCATCACGGCAAAGAGGGCCAAGAGGCGTTGATACCTTACCTGCTGGAGCAGTTTGAGATCTGCCACTTTCCCAATGCTGAGCCCTTTATTGAAAATCTGCTCAACAGCGGCGATGCCCTGATTTTATTTGATGGTTTGGACGAGGTGCGCCAAGAGGGCGAGCAGCGACGCACGTTGACTCGATTACTGCAGGGCTTTGCCAAGAAATATAACCAGTGCCAATGTCTCATCACCTGTCGAATTGCCGCCAACGACTATCTCTTTCAAGGTTTTCACGACGTGGAGGTGGCCGACTTCACGCCCAAACAGGTGGAGACCTATGCGGAAAAGTGGTTTGCCCAATTCCCGCACAAGCTTGACCTATTCAAAATCGAAATCGCCAAAAAAGAGAATGAAGGTTTGGCCGAACTCTGTCGCAGCCCCCTACTGTTGAGCATGCTCTGCCTCTACTTTGATGATATCCAGGCATTCCCCAAGCGGCGGGCCGAACTCTATGAAGAGGCCATTGAGGCGCTTCTGAAGAAATGGGATGCCAGCCGTGATATTCAGCGCGACTACCAAGCCCTCTCAGCCCGCCGCAAGCAGCAGATGTTTTCCGCCATTGCAGCCCAAACCTTTGAAAAGAACGAATATTTTTTTGAGCAGAGACGGTTGGTCAAGCTTATCGAAGCCTATCTAGGGAGACTATCCGATATTCCTAGAGGCATAGACGGCTACCAAGTGCTCAAAGCCATTGAAGCCCAGCACGGTATCTTTGTGGAGCGGGCCAAGGGCATCTACTCTTTTGCCCACCTCACTTTTCAAGAGTATTTTGCGGCCCGTTATATTGTGGAGAATGAGGCGCGGGGCAGGGTAGAGGCGCTGGTTTGTACTCGCTTGACTGACAACCGCTGGCGTGAGATATTTTTGCTGACTGCAGACGCATTGGAAGATGGCGATGATTTTGTGGCGGAGATGCGGCGGCAGGTAAATAGAACCATTGCGGAGGAGCCTGCAGTGGTTGATTTACTGGTATGGGCAGATGATAAGATGCAACAAGTGACCGTACGAGACGAATCGCAGCCTGCAGCGATTCGTCTAGCATATTTATCCCTAGCTCTCGCTGGCAATGGCGAGCTCGATCTTCCTGTTGCTCTAGCTCTCGCGCATGAGCGAGAGCTAGCGAGCACTCTCACTCGTGAGCGTGAGCGTGAGCTCGATATTGCTCTTGCATTCGTTCGAGATCTCACTCTCGCTCTCAATCGTAAGCGTTCGAGAGAGAGAGAGCGAACACTCGATATTGCGATCGCTCGAGAGCGAACACTCGATATTGCGATCGCTCTAGCTAGTGCACTCGATAGACCGCTCGATATTACAGCTGCGCTTGATAGCCCAATTGATAGCGCTCTGGCTCGTGCACTCGCTCGAGATCGTGCACTCGCTCGAGATCGTGCACTCGCTCGAGATCGTACACTCGCTCGAGATCGTGCACTTGCTCGAGAACTTACAAATAACCTAAATAAAGACGTTGGTATCGATTTTGGGCTGCATTATCTTTGGCAATATGCTGCGATTTTTGGGGCGGTAGATGAGATATATCGGGAGCTGTTTGCGAGTCAGGCGGAGGAATATGCTGCATCATTTTATCCGCAAATTATTGAACTGACTCGCAAACAGCTTTTTATGTCACAACTTTGTGAGCATTTGGAGGATATCCCCGTCCCAACCAGTCTAGAGAGTCAATATGCCTGGAAGAATTTTGCCGATAGACTGGCAGGAATCCTCACTGAGGAGCGGGGTTTTAATTTTGAACGCCAAATTAACTTCGAGCAAATGCAGAAGTTCAACACCTACTTTGCCGCCAACGAGCGGCTGGTGCAGTGCCTGGATCTGGCCACGGTTTCGGATCGAGCAGGGATCAAAGCGGGGTTGTTGGCGCCGCCACCTTCTGTACCTACAACGGATTGAGATAGCATCGGATTCCCGTGGTTAGTGATGCTTACTGTACAAAATCAGTTGATGACAACGATGCAAGCCGTCTTGTGATGGGTAACCTGTTAGGCGGAAACGTTTGCCTTTATGTATGCATATATCAACGACTTCCTCAATCCGTTGTAGAATGCTGTGATCACAGAAAACGCAAGAACCACCATAACGTTATGCCCAAAGTAACCCTAAACCACATCTGGAAAATATTTGGTCCCAACCCGCAACACGTCTTGGAGACCATGGACAAGAATGCCTCCCGGGACGAGACGCTGAGCCAAACGGGTCACGTGGTGGCGGTGCGGGATGTGTCGCTCGAGATCGCCGAGAGCGAGATCTTCGTCGTGATGGGGCTGTCGGGGAGTGGCAAATCGACGCTGATCCGCTGCCTCTCCCGGCTGATTGAGCCGACCGCGGGCGAGGTCATCATTAATGGGGCGGACGTAACTCGCATGAACGAGAACGATCTGCGGGAACTGCGGCGGCACACGGTGAGCATGGTCTTTCAGCGCTTTGGTCTATTTCCTCATCGGCGGGTGATCGACAACGTGGCCTTTGGGCTGGAGATCCAGGGCCAAGGTGAAGAGGAACGACGAACCAAGGCAAAAGAGGTGCTGGACTTAGTCGGGCTGACGTCGTGGGAGAACCACTACCCCCATGAATTAAGTGGTGGTATGCAGCAGCGGGTCGGTCTGGCCCGTGCCCTGGCCGTGGACCCGGAAATCATGCTCTGTGATGAGCCCTTTAGTGCGCTGGATCCGCTAATTCGGCGGGATATGCAGAATGAATTGCTTCACCTTCAGACCTCGCTCAACAAAACCCTGATCTTCATCACCCATGACTTTTTGGAGGCCATCAAGCTGGGCGACCGCATTGCGATCATGAAGGATGGCGAGATTGTGCAGATCGGCACGCCCCAGGAGATCGTGGCCAGCCCGGCCAACCTCTACGTGAAAGAATTTACCCAGGACGTGCCGCGGGCCAAGGTGCTGACTGCAGCGTCGATTATGCAGCCGGTGGACCGGACACAGCCGTCAGCCGACGTTGAAGGCAATCGGCGGGTCTTGCCGCAAACGACACTAGAGGCGTTAATTCCTCAAGTGCTGGATGGGGATTCGGGTCTGTCAGTGGTAGATGAAGATGGCGTGATTGTAGGGACGTTGGATCAACGCACCGTACTTTTGGCGATGGGGGAGGGGTAAGATGGCGCAAAATACGCCCCCACCCGACCTTCCCCAAGCGATTGGGGGAAGAGAAGGTTCGCCCCCTCCTAACCTCTCCACCCCCAACCCCTCGGGGACAAGGTTTGGGGGAGGAACTGCTGATTCGTCATTCAGACTTGATGGACGCAACGCATGGTTTGCCTTCTTTGGTGGCATCGTGATCTTGTTGGTGCTGGCCCAGTTTGTGGACCTGCTAGATCTATTTCCTGAATCGTGGAACTTGGGGCTGCGGGAGGTGCTGAATGAGTTCAAGCGTTGGGTTGTTGTCAATCGGACGACTCATCCTATCTTCCTCTTCTTTTTTGAGCCGCTGAGCGATGGGATTGATTTTGGCATCCGTCGCTTTGAAGGCTTGCTGCTCTGGCTGCCGTGGCCCATTGTCATCATTGTTTTTTTCCTGCTGGGTGAGCGGATTGGCGGGCTGCGGCTGGCCTTGGGAACAGTCGTTTGTCTGCTGCCTATGGGTCTATTCGGTCTGTGGGAAGAGAGTATGCAGACTCTCTCTCTCATGGTGACCGCAGTGGTGATTGCGCTGGTGGTGGGTGTCCCTATCGGCATTTGGACGGCCCGCAGCCAGCGAGCGGAACAGATTCTGCGTCCGATTTTGGATGCCATGCAGACCATGCCTGCCTTTGTCTATCTGATCCCAGTTCTGCTCTTCTTTGGGGTGGCCCGCGTCCCCAGCGTGATTGCGACGATTATCTACGCCCTTCCGCCCATCATTCGGCTGACCAACCTCGGTCTGCGCACGGTGCCGGAAGAGGTGATGGAAGCGGCCCATGCCTTTGGGGTCACCCGACGGCAGCTTTTGCGGAAAGTTCAGCTACCCCTGGCGCTACCAACCATCATGGTGGGAGTCAACCAGACGATTATGATGGCGCTGAGCATTGTGGTGATTGCCGCGCTGATCGGAGCTGGTGGACTGGGCGATGTGGTCTTGAAAGCATTACGTCGCCTGCGGGTTGGGGAAGCGCTGGAAGCGGGCTTGGCCATCGTCTTGATGGCAATTCTGCTGGATCGCTTGAGTTTGGCCCTCTCCAAAGTGGAGCGACGGAGCCAGCCTCACTTTCAGGGATTCCGGCTCTTTGGCGAACAGTGGCGCGGGAATGTGCTTGCCGAGCAGGTTGAAAACGCTATCGAGCGCGCCTATATCGCTTGCGGACGCGGCTTGGATCGCATCAAATCTCTTCTTCCCCAACGCTTACAAGTGGCTTGGCTGCTGCTTGTGCTCATTTTGCTGGTGACAAGCACGCTGCTGCGGCTGGTTGGGGTCTTGGCGTTCCCCCAATGGCTCGATGTCGATCTGGCCAAACCAGTCGATGCTATGGTCAAGTGGATGCAGGTGAATCTCTATGATATCGGCGATTCGGGCTTTGGCACTGGGCCGTTTCGCGACTTTTTGATCATCAACGTCTTCAAGCCGTTGCAGCGTTTTCTAACCGAGGTAGTGCCGTGGACGGTGGTGCTCTTTGCTTTTGTGGCAGCAGGCTATCGGGCTGGCGGCTGGCGGTTGGCGCTATCGGTTCTGCTGCTGGTCGGGCTGATTGGCTTCTTTGGCATGTGGCCCTTTGCCATGGACACACTTGGCCAGACGTTGGTGGCGGTCTTGCTGTGCGTTCTGGTGGGTATCCCGCTGGGCGTTTGGGCGGCCCACAATGACATGGTAGAGCAAATTTTGCGCCCCATTCTTGACTTTTTGCAGACCATTCCCATCTTTGTCTATCTGGTGCCAGTCATTATGCTCTTTGGTACGGGGAGCGTGGCTGGACTCATAGCCTCGCTACTCTATGCAGTGGTGCCGGTGATTCGTTTGACCAGTGCGGGCATCCGCAACGTTGATGAGACGGTGCAAGAATCTGCCGCCGCGTTTGGGGCAACGTCGTTCCAGAAGTTGCGCAAGATCGAGGTTCCCCTAGCGTTACCGTCCATCATGCTGGGCATCAACCAAACGATTATGATGGCCTTGGCCATGGTCATCATTGCTGGATTGGTGGGGGCAACCGGGCTGGGGCTGGAGGTCTATCAGGGCTTTGCCAACGACAATTTGGGACGCAGCGTGGAGGCTGGTCTGGCGATTGTGCTCATGGCGATTGTGATTGATCGGATTACGCAACAGTTGGCAAAACGGGCAAGTGAGTCGGCTAATATTGGCTAAGCCATACAGTTTTGGACATCTTTGGCCCAGCCGTGGCATTATTTCAGGAATGAGAAATTAAATAATTTGGACACTTGATGGTCTATATCCAATTAGAACGTACAGGTTATTTGTGTCTCATTTCGTAACTCAACGAACACGCATCTGGGTATGCAGTGAATCAACTTCATCCCCCATGCCCCCATCCATATAACTCAAGGAGAACGCAATGTTGAAGAAAAAAATTATGAGCCTACTGGTTGTACTGAGCGTGGCCCTGCTGGTCGCAGCGTGTGTGGCCGTCCCTGAAGCTGGCGACAGTGCCAGCAGTAGCGAAAGCAGCGGTGGTGGTACTGAAACCATCACTCTGGTAGAAAATCCCTGGCCTGCTTCCGAACTTAATGTGGCCGTCGCCAAGATCCTCATCGAGAGTGAGTTGGGTAATCCGGTTGAAATTGTGGCGCTAGATGAAAACGCCCAATGGGACGCGCTAGCTGCGGGTGATATCGACGCCAGTTTGGAAGTTTGGCCCTCGGGCCACGGCGAGCGCATTGCCGAGTATATAGAAAATTTAGCGACGGTTGAGGATGGTGGCCTGCTTGGCCCCCAAGGTGAGATTGGTTGGTATGTACCCACTTATGCAGTAGAGGCCAATCCAGCCTTGGCGACATGGGAAGGCTATGCCGATGCTGCCGCAGATTTTGCCTCTGCCGAAACAGGTGATTTGGGTCGCTTCCTGGGTGCCGATCCAAGCTGGGTGCAGTACGATGAGACCATCATAAGCAACCTTGACCTACCCTTCCAAGTGGTATGGACAGGCTCGGAAGATGCTCTGCTGGCTGAGGTCTCTTCTGCCTACAGCCGTGAGGAACCGGTTCTCTTCTACTTCTATTCACCCCACGCCATCTTCCAGCAATTTGACCTGACCCAGGTTGAGCTACCCGCCTACAGCGACGAATGTTATGCCGACGAAGCAGCCATTGACTGTGCCTATCCGGTGGATGAACTGATGAAGATTTTTAGTGCTGGCCTCCAGGATAAGGATGCCAACGTCCACGCATTTCTCTCCAACATGAGCTATGGCAGCGACGCCCAGGTTGCTATGTTGGCCATGTTCAATGATGGCATGTCTGTGGAAGAAGCAGCCCAGGCGTGGGTTGACGCCAATGGGGATGTTTGGCAGGCTTGGCTGCCATAACGGTACTTTGAGTCAATAAAAAGCCATCTTCGAGATTGAAGATGGCTTTTTTCGTAGTTTTCTTCTCACATCAAGTCAATTATGAGAAGTTTCAAATTGATTGATAACGATTTCTTCATCAGGAAACTGAGCCACCAATTTCAAGGTGCCACCCATTGCGGAGATAATTTTGCGCAGGGTGCTAATGTGCATATCCTGCTGATTCTCCATCTTTGAGACAGCCGATTGATTGACAACCAAGTTCTCGGCCATTTCTACCTGAGTAAGGTTACGACGTGTGCGAATTTGCTGGAGGGCCATTTCGAGCAAAATCTGTTCAACACGTGCCTCAACACGCTCTCTGCTCTTGGTAAGCTAAAATCAATATCAGCACTAACTTCAGACCATTTCTGATACCAGTCTGAGATGAATTTTGTGATGCGGTCTGCTGGGGTATCACAAAAAAGAACTGCGTCTTGCTCTTCCATGAATTCAATATCTCCCTGATTCCAAGCTGCACCTAATCAAGAAATTGAACCCAGCTTTTGACCTTCAGCCGATTTACGAGTGAGATGCATCGGCCAACGGAAGTAAGTCAACCACCGCCAGAGCCACTCCAGTGGACCATAACGGAAACGCGCCAACCACCAAGGCGCCAGCCAAAGTTGCAATAACCAAATTGCTAGCACAACCACAAGCTGAGTGATTCGATCCACCGTACCGTAAAGTCCCAATCCAAAACCATAAAAGATGGTCGTGGCCAGAATCGATTGACCAATGTAATTCGTTAAAGCTGTACGTCCAACTGCGGCCAAACGGGTGCGCAATCCTGTCCACAACGTGCCTCGGCTCCAAAGCATAATCCCCCCGATATACCCTGCTGCAACAAAAGGGGTTGCGAAATTATTCAGGATGCGTCCGGCGAAGATAGAATAGTCCCATGCCCACCCCGCATTCATGTTGAGTAGTAGGCCCCAAACCGCCATCGGCAGTCCTACGGCGAAACCACTCAATACCATCATCCAGTAAAACCGATTGCTGCGCTTGGCTGTCAGGATACCCCATGTGTAGCAGGCCATGCCCATCATCATCATGCCTAAAGCGCGGGCAAAAAAGTCGACCATGAGGGAAAGCCCAGTCCAATCTTCGCCGCTGCTTGTCTTACCGGCCGACTCACTCGCCAGCCGATAGGCTAGCTGGTCGGCATAGGTGCCGCGGAATATCGCCAATTCGGCTTCAATATCAGCCGGAGACGGTTGCCAGTCCGTTTGCATAAGCTGTCGATCAGCTGCGGCCAGTTCAGGCAGCGCGTTTTGGATGGTTAAGTTGAGGATCGTTGGTACAAAGAAGATGAGTAGCCCAATACTCAATTGCCATTTGGGTGCAAGCTTGCGTGCAAAGTAGAGGACAAACGCCGAGAGCGCATAGACCGTCAGCACATCTCCACTCCAAATAAAAGTCGCGTGGGCCAGCCCAAAGATCAATAGCCACCCATTGCGGATATAATGGATCCTGGCCACGGTTTGCCCTTTGCGTTCCAGGTTGCTAATGAGCAGCATAACCCCTGCCCCAAAGAGCAAGGAGAAGAGGGCCATGAATTTCTGGTCAGCCACTACATGAACGATGCCGTAGACCAGTCGATTCCACCATTCATCACCGCCATAGGCGGTCGGATTAAAGTAAGCAGCATCGGGCATGGAAAAGCTCATGACATTCATGAGCAGGATGCCAAGTAACGCAAAGCCGCGCAAGATGTCGATGGCGACGATGCGGTCTGTTGTTGGTTGATGTTTAGTTGATTGATTCACTCTTGTAGCTTTCTTGAGATAGTCCTTAAATATGTTTGCGCATATAATACATACATAAATTGTCAGAAACGACAATCTATTGACTTTATCATATCACACCATTCATAAATTGTCAATGGTGACAATTTATTCCGGCTGGGGTATACTATTGACATGGGACGAAAAAGTTTAGCCGCGGAAAGAACTGAAGAGATTCTGGATGCCTTCGAACGGTGTATCCTTAAATATGGCTTGGAAGGAACATCTTTAGAACAGGTTGCCGAGGAAGCAGGCGTCAAGAGGAGCATTATCCGTCATTACATTGGCAACAGAGAACAAGTGGTGACTGCGCTCATTGACCGTCTGATGAGCGACTATGAACAAGGATTGACCGATCTATTTACTAGCCGGCCCCAAAGTGAAAGGGTATCAACGCTTCTAGATGCCCTATTCGGTGAGCAAGATGATGATGATGAGCGTACGTCGCGCATTTTGGCCGAGATCCTGGCGGCTGGACAAGAACGATATCCAGAGCCTCTGGCCCGTTTTGTAACAATTTACGAGGCGATGATTCAACAGATTGCACAAGCTCTTGGAGAGCTTTACCCCAATGCGGCTGCTGAACAATGTCATGAGGTGGCTTTTGCGGTCTTTGCACTTTCCAATGCGACTGAGGACCTAGGGTGGGCGGGGCTCGATCTCTCCTATACTCAAATGGCGCATAATGCGGCCAAACGGCTCATCGACCAGCTAGCGGGTAGTGCTCAATAGGGCATGATAGCTGAAGCCTTCCTCACAAACAAAATCGATAGAAGCACTCACTTATGCCCATCCCTCAAGCCAACGCTCTGCCCCGGGCATTGAACTTGAACGAGCTACCTTGCCTAATACTTCCACGCTATAGGGTACCCGGTGGAACTCGATCTTTAGGTTGCCAGGATCGTCTGGCAAATCCGGCCCTATCTCAAGAACAGCATACTCAGCCCAGCCAATATTGGCGGGCTTTTTCGTCTCTCGCTCATGTTGGTAGCCCAACCCAACTGAACCAGGGTTGAGAATCATCAGGTCAAGGTAGCGGCGTAGAAATGGTTGGTGGATATGCCCACCAGCCATGATTGTGATATACGATTCTGGGAGCAATTCGTGTAGCGTCTCCGCAGGGGTATCAGGCCGTACGCCCTCATTAAAGGAGCGAGGTGAGCCATGATAGGCCAACAACGTGTGATTGGTCGATAAGGGATACTCTAGCGTTGTCGGGAATTGCTCGATAAAAGTCAGAGCAGCATCGTTGAGTTGTTCCTGGCACCAAAGGTCGATCTCTTCGATGAAGCGATGAAATTCACTGGCCTCTGGATTCCGCTGAGGGTCCAGCAGCCAAGCATCCGCATTGCCCATAATGGTTGGGATCTGGTTCTGTCGTAGCAATTCTACGCACTCGGCTGGTTGGGGACCGGTGGCGACAGCATCACCCAAACAGATGAGCTGGTCGATTTGCTGATGGGCAAGTTGGTCAAGTACTGCGTTGAAGGCGACCGCATTACCGTGAATATCCGAGATCAGAGCGAGTTTCATGGAAGGTATAGTCGTAGGTGATCTTTTATTGAGCAACCTCGATTAGTCGCCCAATCTACAAAAAATTTCTATTGACAAATCAGAACAAATGTCCTACAATGGTCAAGTAAAAAGTAAGCATAACTCCTAAACAACAATAGCGCAAGTGTTTAACAAAAGCAGACCCAAAACGTGTTTATGGCTAAATATTCATGAGGGTAAATCCGCAGTATAGGAGATAGCATAGACAAATGATTTTACAAGCAAAAGGCACGTTCACCGTAACCATGAAGCCGTTGTCGGAGCCAAGCGAGGCACCTGGCGCATCGTAAGGCAGAATGTCCATCGACAAGCTACATTGCTCAAGACTTACGCATTGTCAAGGTTCAAATATACTCAGGCTCCACATAAATTAACAGCTTTTCTCTTTGTTAGAGGTGTTAAATCATCATGGCCGTCAGTGAAGCTACACTTTAATGTAACGCTCTCTCCACATGCGTAAGTCCTACTATCGAAAGAAAGGAAATCCCAAATGTTATCAATCAATCCCTACCTCAACTTTACTGATCAGTGCGAAGAAGCCTTCAATTTTTACCATTCAGTCTTTGGTGGTGACGCGCCCGAATTTTCGCGCTTCGGCGAAGCCCCCAGCCAAGGTGAAGGTGATCATCAGATGCCGGAAAGTGAAGCCAACAAGATCATGCATGCCTCACTCGCCATTGGTGATGGACATACGTTGATGGGCAGCGATCGTCCCGAGTCTATGGGGCCAACCACCTTTGGTAACAATGCCCACATATCTGTTCAAACCAAAGATAAAGACGAAGCAACCCGCGTCTTTAATGGGTTGGCGGAGGGTGGAAACGTCACCATGCCGCTAGCTGACATGTTCTGGGGGGCAACCTTTGGTATGGTGGTCGATAAATTCGGCGTGCAGTGGATGGTGAATTCAGAACATTAAACTACCCAACTTATTGAGCCATAGGTAGCGTTTTCCCAGGTCCGGATCTGACAAGTTTTGAAAATCTGTCGGCTCTTTGGAAAATCTTTTTCTTGCTATCTATGGCGATTGGAGAACCATGCTTGGACAACCAACTCGGCCCGGTTTTCAGTCGGTAACCCCCTACCTCGTCGTGCGTGAGCTAGAGCCGATGATTGATTTTCTCAAAGCTTCATTTGGCGCAAGCGAGCTTTTTCGTGCGCCTGGCGGTGGCGGTGGTACACATGTAGAACTGCGCATCGGCAATTCGGTTGTGATGATTGGTGGTGGTGAAGGTGGTGCTGTTATGGATCCGATGCCGACCATGCTCTTTCTCTATCTAGAAGATGTGGATAAGGTCTATCATGCGGCATTGTCCGCAGGTGCCACTTCCCTGGCTGAGCCTGGCCCCATGTTCGGTGAACCGCGCGGCGCAGGCATCAAAGATCCGTCAGAGAATCAGTGGTATTTTGCTCGATGGGAAGTGGGGCCTAACGCACCACCTCAATACGATAAACTATCTGCAGATGCTGAACCTTCTGGCACCACTTCCATTTCTAAACCAAAGCAGATCGAAGTTGACCACTTTTCCGATGTTCTCTATACCCTGCTTGACGAAACTTTTGATAACGTTCAAGGCATCTATCTCGACAAAGGCACATCCATGTTCGAGACCTTGGCAACCATCTCAGCCGAGGAAGCATCGATTCCTGTGGGTGGAAAATGTGCAACGTTGGCCGCCCAGGTCAAACACGTGACCTTTTATCTGGATGTTTTGGAAGAGGTCGTCCGTACCCAACAGTATGTTCAGCCAGATTGGGATAAAATCTGGCGCGAGACAACAGCCGTAACGCCCAAAGAATGGGATGCCATCCAAACGTCACTGCGCGATAGTTATGACCGTATCAAGAAGCTTATCGCCGATACACCTGAATGGCCAACTTCACGTCACATCGGTGGCGCAATCGGCATCATTGCGCATACGGCCTACCACTTAGGTGAAATTAGACAGGCGCTGTGCGTATTGAAATAGGGTAAATCACGCAGGAAATTCAAGTTAGCAGGATCTTTTTTATCCTCTGTGGTGCATCTTGATCCGTGAAAAACTACTGAAAGGAACTCATAATGAACCCACAAATTGTTGAAAAACAAGCTTTCACCGCGGTTGGCATGCGCATTCGCACCAACCCCAAATCAAATGAAATTTCTGAACTGTGGACAAAGCAGGGCCAGCGTTTGGACGAAGTGCCCAATGCGGTACCTGGTGGAACCTATGGCATCATGGACATAGTGGATATGGACGCTGGCATCATGGACTACATGGCAGCCGTAGGTATCACCGAAGTCGGTGACATGCCAGACGGAATGTGCCAATGGGATATTCCGTCCGCGACGTACGCCGTCTTTGAAGCGACACTACCAACACTGGGTAACTCATTTGACACTTTCTACCAGGAATGGCTGCCAAATTCTGATTACGAGCGCGCTGCGGGACCAGAGTTTGAACATTACGGCCCGACCTTCAATCCCCATGAACCCGATTCTAAATTGTCAGTCTCTATTCCTGTCAAGAATCGCTAGGAACCCTCTATGAAATACCAACTCGAACTCGATATCGATCTGCCGCGAGAGCGGGTCATCGAACACTTTCTCGACGGCGAAAACCTGTTCAAATGGCAGCCGAGCATTGTCAGCTTCGAGCCCATCAACTGGCAAGGGGAGCGTCAGGTAGGTGCCAAGACAAAGCAACTCCATAGGATGGGTAAGCGCGAAGTCGAGATGATAGAGACCATCACTGTAAACAGCTACCCGGATGAGTATGCTGCTACCTATGAAGCCGACGGCGTCTGGAACCTTATCGAGAACCGTTTTATTGATGTGAGCGATTCCAAGACCAAATGGATCCTAGACTCAGAATTCAAATGCTCAGGCATAGTAATGCGGCTCATGACCTTCTTCATGCCTGGCATGTTCAAAAAGCAGACATCAACCTACATGAAACTGTTCAAAGAATTCGCCGAAAATTCAAGCAAATGATGCATTAGATAAATAACAAATTATGACGACTACATTTCCCATTGAAGGCGGTTGTGATTGTGGTACCATCCGCTATCTTATGACAACGAAGCCCCTCATTGTTCACTGCTGCCATTGCCGATGGTGCCAGCGAGAGACAGGCTCGGCATTTGTACTTAACGCGGCGATAGAATCAGATCGAGTTGAGAACCTTGGTGATTCACCTGTCATCATAGATACGCCGTCAGATAGCGGAATGGGTCAGAAGGTAGCGAGGTGTCCCAAATGCTACGTTGCACTTTGGAGTCATTACGCTGGCTCAGGAGGGCTGACCAAATATGTTCGGGTAGGGACCCTCGATCAACCGGATCTGATTCCGCCCGACGTCCATATTTTTACATCCTCAAAGCAGCCTTGGGTAGTCATACCCGATAGTATGATGTCATTTGAAGAATATTATGACCTTCGGCAAGTGTGGCGTCGTGAAAGCCTGGATCGGCTCACCATTTTAAAGCCCAAGATAGATGCTTATCGGAACTCTCTGAACAAGGAATCCTAGCTTGGAAACGCCAAGTCCAAAGTACACGAAGTGACTCGATTAGTTATTTGAATAGATGCCTTCGGCATTTGAGGAGCAACATGGCATACAGTGAGGCTTTAGCAGAAAAGGTGCGAAAAGCGTTGGCCGACATTGAGCAGGTTGAAGAAAAGAAGATGTTCGGTGGCTTGGCATTCTTAGTCAATGAAAAGATGTGCATCAACGCTGGTGCAGATAGACTCATGTTCCGCATCGATTCGGATCACAGTGAAGACGTTCTGGCTAAAGATGGGTGTGAAGCTGTCGTCATGAAGGGGCGAGTCTATAGAGGCTACTTCAACGTCAATGAAGATATACTTGGCTCCGAAGAAGAATTCAACTACTGGGTTGGCCTTGCTTTAGAATTCAATAAAAAGGCGAAAAAGTCAAACCGGAAAGAGAAAACAACCCCCTAGAAGGGTAGCCATTATGCCAAAAGTCAAAACATTTCTCACGTTTTCAGGTACAGCCGTAGAAGCGATGACGTTCTACACGTCTCTCTTGCCAGACTCGGCTATATTAGACGTGGAATACTACGGTCCAAACGAAGAAGGTGCAGAAGGCACGGTGCGGGTAGCCACCTTTACCCTCAACGGTCAAGAGTACATGGCCATCGACACGAGCATCGAACACGCCTGGACCTTTACCCCAGCCATATCCCTTCACGTTACCTGTGAATCGCCCGCTGAAGTCGACAGGCTTTACGTCGCACTCTCGCAAGATGGAGAAGTCTTTATGCCCCTTGACACGTATCCCTTTAGCCCTCGGTATACCTGGTTTTCGGACAAGTTTGGCGTTTCGTGGCAAATAATGTTTGTAGAATAAAAGAGCTTTCAGCTAATCAGCTTTCAGCCAGGATTTGGCCATATTGCGGGCCGATTTTTAGGCTTTCCTATACTATAGACATCAAGAAAAAGATTTTCCAACCGCCCCCTGAGCGTGTCGAAGGGTAAGGGCGGAAAATCTTTTTCTTAAAAACTATATAAAAAGGGACAAAATTATGACAACTCGTACAACCAAACGCGATGCAGGAACACCGACTTGGTTTGATCTTATGACGTCAGATATAGACGCGGCCAAAACGTTCTACGCAGAAATCTTGGGCTGGAATTATCTTGATACAGGGGCGGACTTTGGTCATTACAATTTGGCTGTGTCTCAAGGGCACAACGCAGCCGGCATGGGACCCATTCCACCAGGTGCTGAGATGCCCTCTGCATGGACTGTCTATTTCGCCAGTGATGACGCCTCCGCTGACGCAGAGCGAGTCAAAACGCTGGGTGGACAGGTTATGTCGGAGCATACTGTTGGTGACTTGGGTAAAATGGCCATTTGCACGGATCCTACCGGAGCCGCCTTTGGTCTCTGGCAAGCTATCAATCACATTGGTGCCGGGGTAGAGAATGAACCAGGCGGCATGTGCTGGTGCGAGGTTAACACCCGAGATTCTGCTGCAGCACTGGATTTTTATACAAAGCTGCTTACCCTCACACCTACTAAGATGGAAGGCATGGAGTACCATATCTTGCAGCGGGGTGAAGAGATGCTCTGTGGCATTATGCAAATGGATGACGATTGGGAAGGGGTTCCTTCTCACTGGCTGGGTTACTTTGCTATAGACAATACAGACGAAGCTGTTGAGCGTGCCGCGACCGTTGGTGGGAAGGTACAAGTGCCTGCCTTTGATATGGAGTATGGCCGTACGGCTGTGCTGAGCGATCCGGCAGGTGCAAATTTTGGCATCGTTCAAGCGTAGGCGATTCTTCTGCGGTCGTTTGGAAAACCGGAGCTTCCGCAGCCTCTACAAGAGAGGCTAAACTCCGGTTTCAAGCGGAGCTGAGTATAACAATGAATAACTATATTGCTTTACTACGCGGGATCAACGTGGGCGGCCATAATAAACTGCCCATGAAAGAGCTGGCTACTGTTCTGGAAAAATTGGGGTTAGCAGACGTCAAAACCTATATTCAAAGTGGAAATGTGGTCTTCCGGAGCGAGCGTACAGATATCGCAACCTTGTCAGAAGAGATTACCGCTGCGATCGGGCAGAGCCATGGTTTCTCCCCTCAGATCTTTATTCTCAGGAAGGAGCAACTGCAAGCAGCTATAGAGGCCAACCCTTATCCAGAAGCTAGCGAGGAACCCAAAACACTTCACTTTTTCTTTCTGGATGCCACGCCCCAACAATTTGATCAGGATGCACTTGAAGCCATAAAAAAGGAAAACGAGCGTTTCCAGCTCGTCGACAATGTATTCTACCTCCATGCCCCAGACGGCATAGCGCGCTCTAAAGTGGCGGAGACGGCTACCAAGGGGTGGGATGTTTCTGTCACCGCTCGCAATTGGCGCACGGTAAGCAAGGTGATGGAGATGGCATTGGCGAATAGTCAGAATTAACTTATGGCTGGCGGCGAGGCAATATCCACAATCAGTGCTGCGTGATCACTCAACCCATCTCGCCTACCTGGCTGTGTGGGGTCAATTCCCCATTCATGCCGCGTGGCGCTTAGCTGAGGTGTTAGTGCAGGACTAAGGAAGGCATAGTCGAGCCGAAAGCCATTGTTTCGATGCGAATACCACGTATACTCGCGACGGTCACCATGCAAGGAGCGAAAGGCATCGGCCCATCCCCGCTCTTCCATCCCCACAATAAAATCATGCTCCCGCTGAAAGCCACCAGACATAGGCTTTTCTTCATCAATGTTTCGTTTTCCACAATTGGTATCGCCCCCCAGGATGGCTGGCCCTCTGCGCCAGTTGCCAGACATCTTAAGCACCGCTTCTAAGAATGGATATTTCAACGTGGGATGGGTATAGTTGGGTACATGCATTAGCCCGACTGTTAGCGGTGATGGGGCTGCAACTTTAGCCAAGATCCACCGCTCCCGCAGCGTGGGCATATGTTTGGATTTGACCGTGCTCATGGGAAAACGGCTAGCCAGCAAAAGAGCATTCTTGGCTAATTCGCAGGGATTGACTGTCTGTATCTGGTGAAGAAATCCAGATTCACGAAGGCGCTCTGCCAGGGCCTGGCTAGCAGGTGTGCCGCGAAATTCGGAGAGGCCAATGATATCAGGTTGCCACGCCAACAGTTGGTCGGCGATGCCGTCAATGCGTTTGCCGCCACCGGCGCGGATGTTCCAAAAGATGATGCGGGAACTCTCTTTCATGTGTGTCATTCGAGGTGATTGTAACACATTCTCTCCTACATCAGCTATCCAACCCAAAGACCAATGATGCCCAGCAGGATTATCTAAACCATCCTGGTTGTGGCAAAATGGAGGAAGGTCGGCCAGAGCAACGGCTCAACGAAAACCTTTCCTGGAGAAATGGCTCATGAATTGGGGGCGTTCCCTGCTCTTTTTTGGCATACCTGGCCTACTCATCTATGTGGGAATTGCTTATCTTGTCCCATTACTAACTGAACAAGTAGTACCGCTAATCGTCAGCTGGACGCTAGCCCTATGGGGACCAATCGTGCTGTTGCTTGCTGTGGTAATGGTTCAGTATACGCAACAACCAAACCCTAAACCGTTTAGCCAAAGGTTTCGATTCCACCGACTAACGAGGCGTGACTGGCTGCTCATCCTGGGTGCATTACTCATTGTTCAGGTCTGCGAGCTCTTCCTGGCACCGACTGGAGCCTTCTTTGCCCAATTTTCCTTCTTTGCCCCGCCTGCAATCATTCCAGATTTGTTCAACCCAACGTTTCGTATTGAAGAAGGCCTAACCCATCTGCTTGGCGTGCCGGTGCAAGGGAACTGGTGGTTGGTGCTCTTCTGGCTGGGTTGGCTTGTTATCAATATCGGCGGGGAGGAGCTATTATGGAGAGGTTATGCTTTACCTTTACAAGAAGAGGTTTTTGGTCGCTATGCATGGCTTGTCAATGGCCTCTTGTGGAACCTGCTCATCCACTACTTTATGCGCTGGAACTTCCTGACGCTGATGCCTATCAGCTTGATCATTCCCTACTTGGTGCAACGACAAAAAATACCTGGATCGGTGTCATCATCCATGGTGTTGGCAATCTCTTGCTTCTCGTAATTTTAGTGCCGGGCATCATGGGACAATAGGAACGATTCTACTCAGTTAACTGCCCTTATACCAAATGCCAGCTCAAGATTCATGAACTGTAGCCCGTCCTTGCAGGGCAGGTATTGGTCGTACAGCCCCAGTTCCCCGCCTAAAATAGCTTATCGTTACCCATAAGTGTAGAAGGGGGTATAAGAAAAAAGGAATATATGATAAAGTAGGAATCATCGAAGGGAAGCCCTGACCAAGGAAGGATAAAGCGAT